>CANEXL010000005.1 GCA_947443745.1 Microbacteriaceae bacterium
ACCGTGGCATCGATGCCCTTGCGGGTGAGCAAGAGCCCCAGCGGGCGACCGACGGTGAGACCGCGACCGACGATGGTGACGTGCTTGCCCGAGAGTTCAACGCCGTGACGTTGCAGCAACTCCACGATTCCGGCGGGGGTGCACGGAAGCGGTGAGGCTAACTCGCCTTCGATACTCATGACCAAGCGCCCCAAGTTCATGGGGTGCAGGCCATCGGCATCTTTCAGTGGATCAATGAGCTCCAGCGCAGCATGCTCGTCGAGGCCCTTGGGCAACGGCAGTTGCACGATGTACCCCGTAACAGCAGGGTCAGCGTTGAGTTTCTCGATGGCGGCGCGCACATCCGCATCCGTTGCCGTTACCGGCAAATCGACACGGATGGACTGGATGCCCACCTCGGCACAGTCGCGGTGCTTGCCCGCAACGTAGGAACGGGATCCCGGGTCATCGCCCACCAGCAGCGTACCGAGCCCGGGCGTGATGCCCTGGGCGCGAAGTGCTGCGATGCGCGATGCCAACTCACCCTTGATAGCCGACGCGGTTGCGATGCCATCCAGGGTGAGGGCTACCACTTTTCGAGGCCAGGGTAAAGAGGGAAGGCTTCGGTGAGAACCTTGACACGAGCCTTGAGAGCGCTCACATCGGGGTTCGGCATCAGAGCCAAAGCGATGATCTCGGCAACCTCGGTGAACTCGACATCGCCGAATCCGCGGGTGGCCAGAGCGGGCGTTCCGATGCGGAGCCCGGAGGTAACCATCGGGGGGCGAGGGTCGAAGGGAACCGAGTTGCGGTTGACCGTGATGCCCACCGAATGAAGAACATCTTCGGCTTGCTGGCCATCCAATGGTGAGGTGCGCAGATCGACGAGCACCAAGTGAACGTCGGTGCCTCCGGTGAGAACGTCAACCCCGGCGGCGCGGGTGTCTTCGGCCATCAGGCGCTCGGCCAGAATGTGGGCACCGCGAACGGTGCGCTCCTGGCGCTCCTTGAACTCTGGCTCCATGGCCAACTTGAACGCCGTCGCTTTGGCGGCAATCACGTGCATGAGCGGGCCACCCTGCTGACCGGGGAAGACGGCAGTATTCAGCTTCTTAGCGAGAGACCCGTCGCGGCTCAAGATCAAGCCCGCACGGGGGCCGTCGAGGGTCTTGTGAACCGTGGTGCTGACAACGTCGGCGAAGGGAACGGGGTTGGGATGCAGCCCGGCGGCAACAAGACCGGCGAAGTGCGCCATGTCGACCCACAGCTTGGCGCCGACCTCATCAGCGATGGCGCGGAAGGCCGCAAAGTCCATCTGACGCGAGTAGGCCGACCAGCCGGCGATGATGACGGTGGGCTTGTGCTCAATGGCGAGCGCGCGCACAACATCCATGTCAATCAAGAACGTTTCGGGGTCAACACCGTACGACACGGGGTTGTAGACCTTGCCCGAGAAGTTCAGCTTCATACCGTGGGTGAGGTGCCCACCGTGGGCCAACTCGAGGCCCAAGATAGTGTCGCCAGGCTGGGCAATGGCGTGCAGAACCGCGGCGTTGGCCGTGGCACCGGAGTGGGGCTGAACGTTGGCATACGCGGCACCGAACAACTTCTTGGCGCGCTCGATGGCGAGGCTCTCGGCCACGTCAACGAATTCGCAGCCACCGTAGTAGCGCTTGCCGGGGTAGCCCTCGGCGTACTTGTTGGTCAGGACCGAGCCTTGCGACTCGAGAACAGCGCGCGGAACAAAGTTCTCGCTGGCAATCATCTCGAGAAAGTTGCGCTGGCGGTCAAGCTCGTTCTGAAGAACGGCCGCAATCTCTGGATCGACGCTGGACAGTGGCTCATTGAAAGTGGAAGACAAGTGCTGGCTCCTTTGAGATAACCGGGCAGACCCCGGCACAATGGGTGTCGTTTCGGCCCAGGCGTTCGGCCAAATTCGCTCTCAAATCGCTCCCTGATGGAAACCCATCCAAACGCCAGTTGCGATGTGACCAGTCTACCCTCGTGGCAGGCAATAATCTGGAGACATGACTGCCGCTACAACCCACTGGGTTCTCACTTTTGTTTGCGCCGATCAGCCCGGAATCGTGCATGGCGTGAGTGGCGCCATCGTTGCCGCCGGCGGCAACATCACCGAGAGCCAGCAGTTCTCCAGCGACGACACGGGACGCTTCTTCATGCGCCTGCAAGTGGAGACCGCCGCCTCCCGTGAGGAATTCGAACATACCCTTCGCCCGGTGACCGAAAAGTACGCCATGACCTGGCGTGTGGATGTGGTGGGCCGCCCCCTGCGCACCCTCGTGCTGGTCTCCACCGCCGCACATTGTCTGAACGACCTGCTGTTTCGCCAGCGCGCCGGGCAGCTACCGATCGCGATTCCCCTCGTGCTGTCTAACCACGACACCCTGGCCGACTTGGCGGGCTTCTATGGGGTGCCGTTCGAAGCGCATCCTGTCACGGATGCCTCTTCCAAAGCAGCCTTCGAAGAGCGTGTCTTAGCCGCGGTGGAGGAACACGACATCGAGCTCGTCGTACTCGCCCGTTACATGCAGATCCTCTCCCCCGAGCTGTGCGCGAAGCTCGACGGAAAAGTCATCAACATTCACCACTCGTTCCTTCCCGGTTTCAAGGGCGCCAACCCCTACAAGCAGGCGCACTCGCGTGGCGTGAAGCTCATTGGCGCCACCGCTCACTTCGTCACCACCGACCTCGATGAGGGGCCGATCATCGAGCAGAACGTCGTGCGCGTCGACCACTCCCGCACGGCCCGCGAACTCGTCGCGATTGGCCAAGATGAGGAAAGCCGCACGCTCACGCAGGCCGTGACCTGGTTTGCGGAGAATCGCGTGCTCCTCGACGGTCAGCGCACCATTATTTTTCGCTAGCCTTCTCGATTCGGGAGAAGTACGCGGCGATGTGTTCGCGGATTTTTGTCGCCCGGTCGGAGATCCCGTTAGAGCTTCTTCGAGAAGTTGTAACCGACAGGGAAAAGTTCTATTCGGCCCTTTCGGGAAATCAGGCCCCAAATCCCGCCCCTGACAAACAGCACGAAAACAATGCCGATGACGCCCAGCAAGATCAAGTACAGAGGGCCATAATCTGCCAGTAGTTGTTTGAGGAACCAAAAAACAAGCACGCCAATAATCGGCCCCTCCAGTGTTCCGACGCCACCGACGACGACGATGAAGATCATGAAGGCAGACCACTGCACAGAAAACACACTGTCGGGTTGAACACGCATTGTGGACACCGCGATGAGCGCTCCCGCTATCCCGGCTCCCGCACCAGCGAAGACGAAGACGAGTCGCTTCACGGCCGTCACCATCACTCCTGAGGTCGAAGCAGCCGTCATGTCATCGCGAACCGCCGTGAGGGCGAGCCCCGCCCGCGAACGGATCAACAAGACGCAGGCGGCGACAACGATGACCGTCGCCCCCAGTCCGATCCAATAGCTGGTTGCGATTCGCCAGTCCCTCGACAGGTCGCTCATGGCAGAAAAGGAAATGCCAGCGCCCCCTCCAATCTGGGGAAATTGCACCACGAGGAGTCGCACGACTTCAGCGACGACCCAGGTACCAACGGCAAAATAACCGCCGACCAATCTGAAGACGAGAAATGAAATGGGGATGGCAATCACCCCGCAGACAACGGCGGAAAGCGCAATTGCGGCGAAAATATTCAATCCGAGCGAGTCAGCCAGAACCACCATTGAATAGGCGCCGATGCCAATGTAGGCCTGCTGCCCTACCGACACCATGCCCCCGTACCCGGCGAGCATATTCCACGTCATGGCAAGGATCACCAGGATAAAGAGATCGATCATCGAATAGACAAGAGATAAATTCACCATGAAAGGCAAAACAGCGAGGAGCGCTGCCACCACGAGGAATGACGAGCTTCCGATGATCGACGTTCGCGTCCAGCGTCGAACAAAATGCGTGCGTTGCTCAACTAATACCTGAGCTACGGAAGCGCTCATGCTCGAACCTTTCGTCGGGTCAAACCATTCGGGAGGAAAGCGAGGAACAAAAGAAAGACAAGGTGTCCCGCAAGGATTTGTTGCGCTGGCGCGAAAGCGGCGCCGACCGTTTGCGCAACGCCCAGAATCATGGCTCCGCCAAGGGTCCCCCAGAGACTCCCCAGCCCACCGATGATGACCGCCTCAAAAGCGAAAATCAACAACATCGAGCCCGACGTCGGATTAAATGACGTTTGGACACCGGCTGCCAGACCCGCAATCGCGACGAGCCCGAAGGCAATTGCCGTTGCCAGAGCATAGATCTGCTTCGGATTAACACCTTGAAGGTCGACCGTTGCCGGATCGTCACTTACGGCACGAACGAGTCGGCCATATTGGGTCTTGGCCGTTACCCACGAAAGGATCGACAGAATCACAATCGCCAGCAGAAAAATGAAAAGGGGAAAAACACCAACCCGAATATCAAAGGGCAACGTTATTGATGCCGTGTCCACGCCGCCCAGAGAAAGTCGCTTCTGGTCAGCCGATCCAAACATGAGGAGAAGGTTCTGAATGATGATCGAGAGTCCGAAGGTGACAAGAAGTGATGGCAGCGGAGAAAGCCCGAGCGTTCTCTGCAGAATCGTTCGCTGCAGGATGTAACCGAGGACTGCCATCGCCGGGGCAACGATGAGCAATGCGGCCAAGGGGCTGATCAAGGCCGCATTCACAACGATGAGCGTTCCGTAGGCAGCGAGAACAGCGAAGTCGCCGTACGCAAGGTTCACTATCCGCATCACACCGAACATGAGCGACAGCCCAGCAGCAAAGAGGGCGTACAGTCCGCCGAGAAGGATTCCCTGGATCAGAGGGTCAAGAAGATTCATGAGTCTCTCTCCGTACCGAAGTACGCGGCAGAAATTTCGGACAAGGCTATATTTTTGCCAGCGAGCGACGTTGCCCCTTGGAGGAGACAGTGGACCTCGTCAGAGACGTTCAGGGCCCGCGAGACATCCTGCTCAACGAGGAGGATTGCCGTCCCCTGCTCCAGAATGATGGGGAGGCTTGCGTACAGCTCTCCAATAATTGACGGGGCCAAACCAAGACTCACCTCGTCAAGCAGCAGAAGCCTGGGGTTAGCGACGAGTGCACGCGCAATTGCCGTGGCCTGCTGCTCACCGCCCGACAGGTTTCCTGCGCGGCGGTCTTTACGTTCCGCCACCAACGGGAAAAGATCATAGACCGCGTCAAGAGTCCACGCACCTTTGCGTTTAGCGGAAAGCGCCGTCTGCAAATTCTCGTGAACCGTAAGGGAGGCGAAGAGTCGACGCCCCTCAGGCACCATGATGATGCCGCGACGGGCGCGCTCGTAGGCTGGAAGCCCTGAAACGTCGTCGCCGTCGAACACAATCGATCCGCTTTTGGTGGGTAGTTGTCCGGCAATGGTCTTCAGCAGCGTCGACTTACCAGCGCCGTTTGCCCCGATGATTGCCAGAATTCCCCCTTCGGAAATGGCAAGGTCAATGTCCCGAATCGCCGTGACTTGGCCGTAGGCAGCGCTGAGCTTTGTGACGTCAAGCATGAGTATTGGGTTCTTTCTGGACCTCGCTGGGGCGGTTCTTGACAAAGGACTCGGCTTCATTTTCTCCATCGGGATCAAGTCCGAGATAGACGGACCGAACTTCAGGAGAATTGAGAACGGCTTGTGGTTCGCCCTCGGCGAGAATCCTTCCGTAGGTCAAGCAGATGAGCCGTGTGGCGACCGCCGTCAATGCGTGGACAACGTGTTCAATCCAAATAACAGTGACGCCCGATGCCGAAACATGCCGGATAAGGTCGACCAACTCCGGCACTTCGCTCTCCGTCAAGCCGCCGGCAATCTCGTCGAGGAGAAGAATGCGGGGGTTTGCTGCTAGCGCGCGGGCAACCTCGAGGCGTTTGCGATCGAGCAATCTCAGAGAGCTTGCGGGATTGTTTGCGTATCCCTCCAATCCGACGCTCTTCATGGCACCGATTGCGAGATCTTCTGCCTTTTTACCTCGAGCATTCGCGGCGAAGGTCGATGCGACAAGCAGGTTCTCCAAAACCGTCATCTCAAGAAACGGTCGTGGAATTTGATAACTCGTCGCGATCCCATGACGCGCGCGCCAACTTGCTGACGTACGTGTTATGTCTTCGTTGTCCAGAAGAATTCGCCCAGTCGAAGCCCCCACCGAACCACCAATGACACTGAGAAGGGTTGATTTTCCCGCGCCATTGGGGCCGATGATGCCGAGGACCTCTCCGGCTTCAACGCGAAGGTCAAAGTCGGAGAGGACCTGGAGCTGACCGAACTTTCGCCCCAAATTTTGGGTCTCAAGAAGCGGTGCTGATGACATAACTACTTAGACCAGTCCATCTTTTCCATCGTGCCGCCCGTGGGAATTTGAGGGGCTTCCGAGTTGGAGACGATGACGATCTTGTAGGTTCCATCGGGCTGGATTCTCCACTGACCGCCGACAAGAGGAGTCTTGGAGACGTTGGCCACGGGTCCAGATGTCCAGTCCACGGGGCCGACAATGGTGTCTGTCTTGAGGGTCGAGACTGCCTTCTGAAGGTCTGCCTCATCAAGCGACGCGGACTTCTGCAGAACAGCCGTTGCGACCTCGAAGAGTGCTTCAGCAAAACCAAGAGGTTGCGTCCACTGCTTTCCCGTGCCCTTTTCATAGGCTGTTGCAAGGTCAGCTGCCGTTTGCCCGGTCAGGGTGCTCGTGTAGGGGCTGGAGGGTGACCACCAGACCTCGGACGAAAGGTTATTGCCCGTCGTTCCGAGTGCTTCCAGCGCCGAGGGGAACAGAATAGCTTTTCCAATCGTTGCCACCTCAGGTTGGTAACCCTGCTGAACGGCCTGCTTCCAGAACGTGGTGAAATCGGGAGGGATAGGAACGCCCACCAGAATATTGCTGTTCTGTGCTTTGAACGCTGAGATCTGAGCGGAGAAGTCCGTCGTGCCGTTCGCGTAGAGTCCGGGGTCGTTTTGCGTTAGGCCCATCTTCTCGATGACAGGAGGGAAGCCCAAAGCCTTATCCGACCACGCTATGCCGTCGGGGTCATTTGGCCACAGTTCAGCAACGCTCGTCGACGTAGCTCCAGACTGCTTCCACATGTCCGCATAAACGGCACTGATGTCTTCCAGACCCCAGAAGAAGTGATACGTCCATTTGAAGGGCTTCGCGGGATCTCCGCCACGACCAAAGAAGTAGGCCTGCCACGGTGCGACCGTTGAAATACAGACCACCTGATTTGCCTCGCACTGATCCGAAACGGGGTTGACCGTGTCGGGCGTTGACGACACGAGGATCATGCTGACACCGTCTTTGAGGATTAACTCGGATGCGACGTCTGAAGCCCGCTTCGAGTCTGACTGGGTGTCTTTCGAAATAATTTCGACGGAGTGCTTGCTTCCGTCCGCGAGTGTGACGCCGTTCGTTTTGTAATACGCAGCCATCTGGTCCAAGACGAAACTGTCAGCCTCGCCAAACGCCGCCAAGGGGCCCGTCTGAGGCGTGACATAGCCAATCTTGATTACGTCACCGGTCGGCGTCGCTGCGCCGGAGCCCAGGCCGCCACTGCAGCCAACCAGCGAACCGGTAGCGGCCGCAGCAACAGCGACAAGACTTAGGCCACGCAGCCATTTTGCTTTGTTGTGTGTCATGTGCAATTTCCTAACTTCATTGTGGGGATTTGCTAAGGATTGTTGATGATTTCTTGGTGAAGCACCTTGCACACCGAGGTGGCGAAGGAGGTGACTCCGGATTACTCCGGAGCCAAGATGATGTCGAAGCGCACACGGGACCAGGGGTGGCCACCGAGGTCTCGACCGTCAGGTGTCACGACATCGCCGGCCTGATAGTGGAAATGCTTGATGAGTGATTCCTTCACGCCAAAAACACTGTCGCTGGAAAGCAGCTCGTCTCCGGCTACGAAGATGTGCGTCACAAGCTTGCGACGGTGGGGCGCGGTCACCATGAAATGCAGGTGAGACGCGCGCATGGGGGAACGACTAGTGGCCTCAAGCATCATGCCGACCGGGCCGTCATGAGGGATGGGATACGGCGTCGGTGTAAGCCCCCAAAAAGAGTAGTTTCCATCGGGGTCGGAATAGAGATGCGCGCGACCAGCAACCCGGCCGTCGGTGTACTGCACATCGTAAAAGCCGTCGTCGTCGGCTTCCCAGACTTCGATTCGCGCGCCCCCAATCGGGTTACCCTCCGTGTCGCTGACCGTTCCCTCAACCCAACAGGGTTGCCCTGGGGCATCCCCCGCAATATCGCCACCGATATCGATGAGGGGAGCATCATTGACGAAAAACGGGCCGAAGACAGTTGCCTCGGTTGCGGTGCCAAAAGCTTCGTTATTCACGGCAACTGTTTGCATTGAGATGCCAAGAACGTCCGACAAAAGAATGAATTCCTGACGGCGATCATCGGTGATGTTGCCCACAGCGGTAAGAAATTCGATCATTTTCTCCCACTCCGATTCGCTCAACCGGATATCACGAACAAAGTTATGCAGGTGTTGCACCAACTTCTGCATGATCTCTTTCAGCCGAGGGTCAGCAGTTTTGTCGAAGGAGGCAATGACCGTGCGAACGAGATCTTCCTCACGTTTCGTTTGCTCGGCAGAGATGGGGTTATTCGACATTTTTGCCTTCCTCAGTTCGAACCGGGCGTGATGCCAGCCCAGGCGGCGTGCAGCAATGCGGTCAGATTTTCTTTCGTCGCTGGACGGGGGTTGCTTTCGGGGATTAA
This sequence comes from Microbacteriaceae bacterium, assembly GCA_947443745.1. Classification (GTDB taxonomy): domain Bacteria; phylum Actinomycetota; class Actinomycetes; order Actinomycetales; family Microbacteriaceae; genus Alpinimonas. Next base: position 8,728 of record CANEXL010000005.1, read on the forward strand.
CGGGAGAGCGATGCTGACCGCTTCGTCAATGTCAGATTCCTTGAAGCCATAGTCCTTGAGAGCCGCGGGCGCATTGAGCTCGGCACGCAGGGCATTCAACCCCTCCAGTCCTGTCGATGCTCCAAAGGCCGCGGCCAGGCGCCTATCCGCGTCTGCGGCAAACGGTGCATTGAAGGCCAAAACATACGGCAATACGGTTGCGTGCGTCTGGGCATGAGGAAGGTTGTACGTTCCGCCGAGAACATGGCAAATTTTGTGATGCATGCCCGAGCCGGCCGAAGCGAAAGAAACGGCCGACAAATAGGCTCCGAAGAGCGCCTGCTCACGCCCCTTCTCATCCGTTGGATTCTTAACAATTAGTGGAAGGCCTGAAGCGAGAGCCCGGATGCCTTCCGCGGCCAAGGCCTGGTTGATGGGATCCGCGCGCGGCGCCCACATGGAGTCAACGCAATGAGCAAGAGCATTCATGCCTGACGCCACAGAAAGCTCAACCGCTAAAGAGTACGTGAGTTCGGCGTCGTAAACGACGGTTACCGGGAGGACACGGTTGTCTACCCCCGTGGTCTTACGAGCGCCCTCGGTCAGCCCCCACACGTTCGTTGCTTCGGAACCGGCATAGGTTGTCGCGACAGCAAGAATAGGAATTCCCGTGGTGAGCGCGATTGCCTTCGCCAGACCCGTCGTTGACCCTCCGCCGACGCAAATCAGCAGATCGATTCCATTGTCGACGGCGGCTTTTCTTGCATCCTCCGCTTTTTCAATCGGAACATGTTGAACGACGTCGCCGAATGTTACGGTCACCGAGATGTCGGCCGTCACGGCCTTCGCAATTTCTGCTTCAAACTCCGCGGCGATCAGCATCACTCTTTTGGCGCCAAGACGAGCTACTTCCTCAGCCACGTTTCTCGCTGCGTGACCGCCACCAAAAAGTAAGCGTTGACCCAAGGTTTCATGCGCAAAGTTGAGGCCCACTGCGGTTAGCCCTTTCGACTGAGAACAGCGTTGAGAGCCGTGGTGAGCGCTTGAGCAGGATCGGCGACGCTTCCTTGTGAACGCCACGCAATGATCTTGTCGGGACGCACCAAAATGACGCCATCCTCGTCGATCTCGCGGGTTCGCTCCCAATCAAAGTAAAGGTCGGTTGTCTCACGGCCTGGGCCAATCACAACCGCCTTGAGGGGAATACCAAGATCTGCCGCAACCTTTTCGGCGGCTTTTGCCCACGCCTCGCCAGAAATGCCGGTAATCAGAGTGAATTGAGAGCTGGGGCACAAATCAAGCGTTGAGTACTTGCTGTTGTTATCCCCGACCCACACGTGCGGCAACGGCGAGCCTGGCACAGTGGACGGCTGATAGTAAAGCTCCGGGTCTCGGGTCGGTGCGGGCTTGGACGACCCGTCCGACAGCACGGCACTGGATTCGTAGAATTGCCCCATTTCGACACCGTGACAATTGAACTCGTAATCCTTGAGTTTGAGCGCCTTCGCCAGCGCCGATCGCTTGGCGCGCGCGGCGGGAGTGTTGTCCTTTCGGCTGCGAATCTGTTCGGCCATCTCCTGCTCGTTCTTCGCGTCGTTGAAACCGAGAGCCGTGAAGATATCGGCAAACTCGCGAGAGGATTTGTTAGCACGCAGCACTATTTGCTTCGCAATGGGCGCGCGCTCATCCGTGTACGTTTCCAGCAATTCCGGGCCTGCGTACCCTCTGATAACGGATGCCATTTTCCACGCGAGGTTGTAGGAGTCCTGAACCGACGTGTTCGAGCCAAGCCCGTTGCTGGGGGGATGACGGTGAATGGCGTCACCTCCACAGAAAACGCGCCCGTTCTGAAGCTTGGTCGCATACATCTCGTTGACGCCCCAGAGCGTGTATCCGGTAATTTCAACGTCCAAGTCGGGGATTCCGAGCAAGTTGCGAACAATGCCTCGGGCCATCTCTTCGTCAATATCCGGTGCGGGACCCGTAATGTCGTAGCCCCACACAATCAACCACTCGTTCCAGGGACGGACCATTCGCACGAGACCTGTCCCGATTCCTCCCACATTGGCACCCGGCTGAACAACCCAATACAAAACCGAAGGACGGTGGTTCACTAACGGAGAAATATCGGCCTTGAACGTGATGTTGATCGAACCGGCGATGTCCATTTTGCCCTCGAAGGTGAGCCCAATTTCTTCAGCGACTTTAGATCGGGCGCCATCCGAAGCAAAAAGGTATTTGGCGCGAATCGTGTATTCCGTGCCCGAGACACGATCGAGAACCCTCACGGTGACGCCATTGGCGTCTTGGGTGTGAGAAACATACTCGTTGGAGAAACGTGTTTGGGTTCCCAGCATGGTGGCGTTCTTCACCAAGATTGGTTCGAGATACGTCTGCGGAATGTCGCAGTTCAGAGTGGGAGAAGCGGCCTCATAGTCTGCGTGGCGAGCAGGACTGGTGCCCCACGTCAAAATTCGTCCGAGTTCTTCGCCGGCAATAGACGTGCAGAAGACGGTATCGCCAATCTTGTGGTGAGGCGTGGAGTCAGCTTTGACCTGCTCTTCAATGCCGAGCTCCCGAAAGAACTCCATCGAACGCTGATTCGTGATGTGTGCGCGGGGAGTATTCGCTGTCCACCGATACTTCGTCAACATGATGTTGGGAATACCGAGCCGCGAAAGAGCGAGCGCCATGGAGGCCCCTGCGGGGCCGGAGCCGATAATTACGACATCGGTTTCGACGACGCCATCGGGGAGAGCTGTTTCGGCGATTCCATCATTAAAAATCGACATTGATTTTCCTTTTCCTCAGCGCAGCGCACCATTGCTCTTTGCTTGTCACTGAGCGTGCCAGTTCGATGCATGGAAAAGGTTTAGATGGCGAATTTCATCAACCTAATGGCGATATTTATCAAGGCGAGCGCGTCCCAACAGAGGGCCCCGTTCGCGCCTCCGACGGGGTCAACCCGAATCGATTCCGAAAGACCCGGGAAAAGTGCGCGTGAGAGTTAAACCCGCAGTGCTGGGAAACATCGTTCACTGTCATTTGATCACGTGTCGTTGACATCAAAAGCCGTCTCGCTAGGTCGAGTCTTTTGTCTAAGACAACGTTCACGATTCCCCTATTTTGGCTCGAGAAAACCCTCGAAAGTTGGCGTTCACTCACACCGATGGCGAGTGAGATCATGCTGGCCGAGAGATCCGGATTGCGTAAATGACGATCGATGAAGGCAAGCGCGATTCTGAACTGCGACGAAAGACTGGACGCGCTGGTGCTCGCAAAAATTCCCCGAAGGAGATCGAAAATATGGTCTTCGGTCTCGGTGAGAGGTTCATCTGCGGGATTCGACAATGCTTTCGACATATTGTCCGCGATCAAGGTCGCGAAATCATTCGCTTTGGTGGATTTGCCGAAGTTGAGGACGTGGGGTTCACCGCTCGCGGGGAGTTCGCCATCGGAAATTTCGGCAAATGAATTACGCGGAACCATCAAAACAAGTTCTTTCAATCCTTTTGCGAAACCGCGCATGAACGGCCGATCAGAGTCATAGACCAGAACGCTTCCCGGGCCAAGGGTTCTCACTCCGTCTTTGTGATAAAAAAACGAGTCGCCAAAAAGGGCAAAGTAGAGAACGACCGAGTCGGCGGGAGCAGAACGGATATGCGCCGACGACCTCTCTATTACATGCGCGTTGGCCGCCACGTGGGCAAAGTGCAATCGGGGGAGGTGAAGGTTTACCTCTGTTGCTTCAAGAGATGCCCCATGAATGGTTCGAGCCCCCAAGCTCACCAACGCCTTGGCGTTGTGATCTTCCCACTTCTCAACCCGGTCTGGGTCGTCTAAACCGCTGGTGGTGAAACGTTCCGAATTGACCTGAAATCGGGGAGACAAATCCCCCGAAGGCGTTGAGGCGATGACGGGCTCGCCCGTCGTGCTGAGAGAAAAACCACTGTGGGCCACCGCAAACCTCCCCCGCTCGACCCTGAAACTGAAGTTGTAGAAGACTACCAGCGACCAGCTTCTGGACGGGCAACGCACCATTATTTTTCGCTAGCTAGAAGCAATTCGGCCCCTCGTCTGGCTTCATAAGCAATTCATAGAATTCGCCAATGATTCGCTCAGACGCGAGTGTCACAGTCATCTCATGACCACCATCGACGCCACGCGCATCAAACGCCAGCACACCTCTCGGCTGCGCCGCGGCGACCTCCTTTCGACTCTGGTCTACTTCTCCGTTGCCATCGTTCTCGCCATCTTCTTGGCCGACGGAGGCGCTGTCTACTTCACGAACATCCGGGATGTCACGACCGGCATTGGCATTGTCGCGGGCCTCATCGGTAGCGACCTGTTGCTCGTCATGCTGCTGCTCGCCGCCCGAGTTCCGTATATTGACCGCACGTTCGGTCACGACACGGCGTTGGCCCAGCACCGCAAGCTCGGTAAGCCGGTCTTGTACCTGATTTTGGCCCACATGGGGTTGCTCCTCATCGGCTACGGCATTTCGTCCGGTTTCAACCCCATCGACGAAGCCTTCAACATGATCAACACCATGGAACACATGTGGCTCGCCTTCATCGGCATGGCCCTCATGATCATCGTCGTTGTCACCTCGCTCGTCATCGTTCGCAAGAAGCTGCCCTACCAGTTCTGGTACCTCGTGCACCTTCTCTCCTATGGCGCCGTCTTGGCCGCACTCCCCCACCAATTCTCGACCGGCATGCTCTTCGCCGACGGAACCTGGGCGCGTTATTACTGGATGCTCTTCTACGTGGGCACGCTGGCCGCCATCACCATCTTTCGCGTCATCATCCCCGTCGCCCTCTCCCTCAAGCATTCCCTCGTTGTCTCAGAGGTTCGCGTGGAAGCGCCCGGCGTCGTCTCCATCACGATGACCGGTCGCCGCCTGCACGAGCTCAAGGGCAAGGGCGGGCAGTTCATCAACTGGCGCTTCTGGGCTCCCAAGCTCTGGTGGGTGTCGCATCCCTTCTCCTTATCTGCAGCACCGGATGGCAAGAGCCTGCGCATCACCGTGCGTGACCTCGGCGATACCAGTCACCGCCTGCTCACCATCGCCCCCGGCACCAAGGTCAGCTTCGAAGGCCCCTACGGGATCTTCTCCGACGCCGCCCGCACGACGACCAAAGCCGTGTTCATTGCTGCCGGTGTGGGAATAACCCCCATTCGGGCCATGCTGGAAGACCCTCAGTTGAAGGCAAACGATGCCACCGTCATTTTGCGCGGCACTACCGAGCAAGAGATATTTTTGTGGCAGGAAACGTACGACCTGTGCGTGGCCAAGCACGCCTCGCTGCGGGTGTTGGTTGGAAAACGCCCCCGCGGTGTGGCCACCTGGCTCTCGGCGGAGGCTTACTCCGGCGGCGAGCGCCTCTCCACGCTGGCGCCCGATATCAAAAACTCTGACGTCTTCATCTGCGGCCCCATGCAGTGGACGGATCTCGTCGTTCGCGACGCCAAACGGGCTGGAGTGCCCGACCACCAGATTCACGCGGAAAGGTTCGAATTCTAATGAGGGCACGCAGTGCATTTTTTGCCGGCGCCGGTTCGGTCGCCATTCTGGCCATCGGCTGGCAAGCCGGAGTGGGGTCGCTCATGTCCGCCCTCCCCACGAGCGCGCCGGCAGCATCCGGAACGAACGCTCCAGCGGGCACCGCCAATTCTGGAACGGCGAATTCTGGAACGGCGAATTCTGGAACGGCGACAGCGGGAAGCGCCGCCGGCACTGGGTCGACAGGAACCACGTCCAACACCAGCAATTCCCCCAGTGCTGCCGCTCCAGCGCCTGCTGCCGGTGGAGCCGTGGCCGACGGCACCTATAACGGCCAGACGTTCAACACCCGTTACGGAACGGTACAGGTGAATGCGGTCTTCGCCGGCGGCAAAATCACGGATGTCGTGGCCGTCAAACTGACCGACCAAGGCCGCCAATCGGTCAGCATCAGCAACCAAGCCGCTCCGATGATTCGCCGAGAAGTACTCTCGGCGCAGTCCGCAAAGGTCAGCAACATTGGTGGCGCCACGTACACGTCGCAGGGCTACCTGGCATCGTTGCAGTCGGCACTCGATGCTGCCGGCTTCACCGGTTAGAACGTATTTCTCATGACAGTGCACACTTTTGAATCGATGGGGACGGTTGTCAGCGTTCGCTTGAGCGCTCCAACGCCACATTCCGATGCCACTCGTGCATCGCTGTCAACGGAGGTCCTAGCCCTCCGCGAATCCGTCGCAATGGCCGCCGCCGAGCAGGTTTTTGACGGGCTAAACGAGCGCTTCAGTTTGTACCGAGAATCCTCGGAGATCTCGCAGATTGCCCGCGGCGAACTGCTTCTCTCAGCCTCCAGCGAGCGCATGCGGGACGCCTACGCCGAGGCGCTGCTCTGGCGAGAGGCGACGAACGGCGCTTTCACACCGCACCGCCCCGACGGGGTGCTCGATCTCTCGGGAACGATTAAGGCCGTGGCCATTGCAGAAGCGGCCGCGGCCATTCAGGCGTGTGGCTTTACCGATTTCTCCATCAACGCGGGGGGCGACATCCTGACGCACGGTTTCGCCACTGACGTTACGGCCTCAGACGATTCCGCCTCAGATGACACACACATTGGCGACTGGATGACCGGCATCGTCGACCCGCAGAACCGCACCGAACTGCTGTCTGTCGTGGCGCTCACTCCTGAGTTGCCGGCGATGGCGACCTCGGGTTCGGCCGAACGCGGCGACCACATTTGGGCCCGGCCCGGTGCCACAAACGATTTTCTTCAAGCCACGGTTGTTGCTCAAGACATCATCACAGCGGATGTCTTTGCGACCGCCATTATTGCCGGCGGCCAAGAAACCCTCGATCACCTCACGTCACATTTTGAGATTGCGGTACTGGTGGTGAAAGCTGACGGTGAGCTTCTCGCGAACGCCCGGTTCCCAGAGCTCGTAGCGCATTAAGGATGGTCAGGAGGTCGATGATCTCCTGAAAAGCGGCTCCGACAACGGCTGGGATGAGGCCGAAGACGGCAGCCACCATGAGCCCAAGGCTCAACACGATTCCCAGCCAAATACTCTGCAGGGCGATGCGAATCGTGAATTGGCCCACCTCGACGGCGCGGGCAACGCGGGCAAGGTCATCCTTCATGATGACGACATCGGCGGACTCGCTCGCTGCGGTCGACCCCCGCGCCCCCATCGCGACCCCCACATCGGCAACGGCCAACACGGGGGCATCGTTGACGCCATCGCCGACCATCATGACGGGCCGTTCGGTGACGGCCTCGACCGCCCGAACTTTGTCAATGGGCAGGCATTCGGCACGAACATCCGTGACCCCCAGCCCGGCGGCGACATGCTCGGCCGTTGCCGTGGCATCACCGGTAAGCATGAGGGTGCGGCGCACGCCCAACTTTCGCAGCCACGCGAGAGTCTCGGCGGCATCCAAGCGCACCTCATCACGCAGGATGATCGCCCCGGCATACACGCCGTCCACCGACAGATAGATGGCCATTTCTCCAGCCTCGAGTTCGACGCGTTCCGCGTCGGGGGCCGCATCCAGAACAAACCCAAATTTGCCCACGACCACCACGCGACCGTCAATGGTGGCCGTCAGCCCGTGGGCTGTGGTCTCGACGACGTTATCGCAGGGAACAATGGTGAGGCCGCGAAAATGGGCGGAGCTCACCAGAGACTGGGCCAGTGTGTGGGCGGAATATTGCTCGGCAATCGCGGCCAGGCGCAGCAGTTCGTCTTCGGTCATTCCGTCCACGGTGTGGATGGCCGAGAGTTCGGGCTGACCGTGCGTCAGCGTTCCCGTTTTGTCGAAGGCAACGGTCTTGACGCGGGCAAGCTTCTCGAGGGTGCCGCCGTTTTTGACGATGATGCCGTGACGGGCGGCGCGACTCATTCCCGCAATGAAGGCAACGGGAGTGGCGATGATCAGGGGGCACGGGGTAGCCACCACGAGCACCTCGGCGAAGCGCGCGGGATCGCCGCTGAAAATCCATCCGGCTGCCGCCATCAGGTAGGCCACGATCGTGAAGGGCACCGCATAGCGATCGGCCAACCGCACGAACGGCGCTTTGCTCTCGGCCGCCTCGGCAACGAGCGCCACAATGCGCTGATATTGGCTGTCCTCGGCCTTTGCCGTCACCCTCATGGTGAGTGCCAACGCGCCATTGACAGATCCGCTGATCAGAATGTCGCCCTGGTCTCGCTCGACCGGCAGACTCTCGCCCGTGAGAGAAGACTCGTCTAACGTCGCCTCCGCCGAGAGCAGGGTTCCGTCCACCGGCACGAGCTCGCCGGGTTTCACGATGACGGTGTCGCCAACCTCGAGCTCCCCCACCGGAACATCGGCGGTGTCGTTACCGCGTTGACGATGAGCGAATTGGGGAGACCTGTCGAGCAAGGCCGTCAACTCGCGTTTGGCCCGCCCGGCCGCGTAATCTTCGAGGGCTTCCCCGCCGCTGAACATGAGCACAATGATGAGGCTGGCCCAGTATTCGCCCACGACAACGGTCGCGATGATGGCCGTAACGGCCAGAACATCAATGCCGAACGTTCCACGCAAGAGCGAACGCACCATGCTGACGGATTCGATTGCTGCAATGACGAGTGCGAAAATGCTGATGGTCCAGCGGGCCCCCGCCTCCGCCCCCGTGAGGGCGAGCGAAACCCCCACAATGCCGATGATGACGGTGATTGTGATGACCGGATACCGCGAGAGTCTTCCCCAAAGTACGTTCACAAAACAAGCTTGGCACGAATGCCTAGAATTGGGTTATGTCCGACGCGAATGTTCCTGTGCCCGTTACCGCCCTCGATGTTATTCGGGCTCTCGTCGAAATTATCGCCGTCGTCAGCCTCATCCTTTGGGGGCTCTTGGGTTTCGCATTCCCCCTGCCCGGACTCATCATTGCGATTGTGGCTCCGGCCCTCGCGATTTTGTTGTGGGCACTCTTTCGCTCGCCTAAAGCGGTCTTCCGCGTGGACAACTTTGTGAAAGCCCTCGTCGAGATTGTCGTCATGGCCACGGCCGCTTTCGCCTGGTTCGACCTTCAGCAGCCCATCATCGGGGTCGTCTTTTTGATCGTTGCCGCCGTCACGGGCCTCATCAACGGACTACGCGAAATCTAGCCGCGAGACACAAAAACAGCGCCTCCGTGGAATCAGTTTCCGGAAGCGCTGTTTTATTCTTTGAGCTAATGAGCGATGACGGGAATGTCGCCTTCGGCTGCCTCTTGGGCAGTGGCCGCTGGGTGACCGTGCGGGTTCCGAAGTGACACACCGTGCCCTATCCGGCGGAATAACAGCGCCGAGATGATGGCTCCAACGGCAAAGAATCCGGCACCCCACCAGTACGCCGTTGCATAACTCTGCACGGCGGCTTGAGCAGCGACGTCGGCCGAGGCCGGTAGGTGCGAGGCGAGATAGCTTGTGGCGGCGGTGGCAGCCAGCGTGTTCAGCAGAGCGGTTCCGATCGAGCCACCGACCTGCTGGCTCGTGTTGACCATCGCGGAGGCGATCCCCGCGTATTGCCGATCGACACCGAGGGTCGCAATCTGCATCGAAGGGGGCATGATCGTCCCCATTCCAAAACCAATAATCATGAGGGGAGGCATGACGTCGCCGGCGTAGGAACTATCAAGGCCCAGGCGGGTGAGCAAGATCATGCCGGTCATAGCGAGCACCATTCCAATGGGAACCATGACCTTCGGGCCAAACTTCGGCGCGAAAATATTCGTCGAAAGTTGCGCGGCCAGAACGAGCATTCCAATCATCGGCAGGAACGAGTATCCGGTTTGCGTCGGGCTGTAATGCAGTGAGGCCTGCAGGTAGTACGTCACGAACAGAAAGACGCCAAACATTCCGGCACCCGCAACAAGCACGGAGAGATAGGCGGCGCCACGGTTACGATCCAAGACGATGAGCAACGGTAGCAACGGATGCGCGGCGCGGCGTTGCCACAAGACGAACGCCACGAGGAGCACGACAGAAGCCACCAACATGCCCCATGTCAAAGGAGAGTCCCAACCCTCTGTCTCCGCGTTGGAGAATCCGTAGACAAGGCTGAAGAGTGCACCGGAGACGAGGAGCGTTCCGGGAATGTCGAGCTTGGGGCGAGGGCCCGTGCGCGTTACCTGGCTGACGAAGATAATGGCGCCAATAATGGCGATGATGGCGATGAAGACGTTGATGTACAGGTTCCAGCGCCAGTTAAAGTTCTCGGTGAGGTACCCACCGAGAAGCAGACCAACGGCTCCACCGGCACCGGCAATGGCACCAAAGATTCCGAATGCGCGTGCGCGCTCCTTAGGGATGACGAATGTCGTGGTCAGAACGGCCAATGCCGTCGGCGCGAGGAGGGCACCAAACATGCCCTGTAATGCTCGGGCCGCGACGAGGGTTCCGAAACTGTCCGCAGCTCCTCCCAGAGCAGATGCCCCCGCAAACCCAATGAGACCAATGATGAAGGTGCGCTTGCGGCCGATGAGGTCTGAGACCCGACCGCCCAAGAGCAGCAGGCTGCCGAATGCGAGCGAGTACGCCGTGACGATCCACTGACGATCGCCGACGGAGAAGCCAAGGTCTGCCTGCGCCGAGGGCAGGGCAATGTTGACGACGGTGGAGTCGAGCACAACCATAAGCTGCGCGAGGGCAACCGTGGTGAGTGTCAACCAGCGACGGCGCGAGGGTGCAAGGGGAAGATCGGTTGCGGCCGCATCCGCAGGAAAAGTTTTAGGCATAATCACGACTATATACGATACGCTGGAGTTCCGGATATCGTGCGTACCAGAATTCACACTGGCGTAACATTGAATTCACCACCAACGAGAGAAACAGGGATGTGAACGTGACAGCAACCATTGCGACTGTCGACGCTCTCGACCCCATCGTTGCCACTGATCATCACGCCAAGCTCGGCCGCAAGCGGGACTTTACCCGTGACCCCGAGATTCTCGAAGCCGCCCTCGATGTTCTCGCAGAAACCGGCTACGACGGCATGACCATCGACATGGTCGCCAAACGAGCAAAGGCCGGGAAAGCCACCATCTACCGTCGGTGGCCCTCCAAAGCAGAGCTCATCATCGATGCTGTTGCGTGCATGAGAAAAAACAACCTTCCGGCGGCGGAGCTCCCCGATACAGGAACGCTGAGGGGAGATCTTGTCGCTCTCATCAAGCCACACTCCATTGAAGAAGGCGACCGCAAATTCCAAATCATGGCCGGCGTCTTGGCAATGATTTCGCAGGCTCCCGAGCTCGCCGAAGCTGCCAATGTTGCCATCATTCAGCCTCGAGCCCACGCCAATGTTCTGCTCATGCAACGAGCCATCGACCGCGGAGAAATCAGCGCAGACTGTGACATTCAGACTCTGGCGCTCGTTACTCCAGCGATGATCGCCCACCGCATCCTGATCTTGAGAAAGCCCATCAATCGAGAGTTTTTGCTGTCCCTTGTCGATGGAGTTCTGCTCCCCGCGGTCGGGCTTGCTCGCCCCTAGGCACGCAAAGACCCCGCCTCTCGAAGGAGAAGACGGGGCCTGGGCGAAGAACAAGTAGCTATGAACGAGTAGCCGGAACCGCTGACTACGCCATACGGGTCTTGAGGTTCTCCGTGATCTGCGCCAAGAACTCGTCGGTCGTCAGGTACGCCTGATCGGGGCCGACCAGCAGGGCGAGGTCCTTGGTCATTCCGCCGGCTTCAACCGTCTTGATGACGACGTCTTCGAGGGCAAGAGTGAAGTCGATGAGTTCCTGATTGCCGTCCAACTTGCCACGGTGGGCAAGGCCACGGGTCCAGGCAAAGATCGACGCAATGGGGTTCGTCGACGTGGGCTTTCCTTGCTGCCACTGGCGGTAGTGACGCGTGACGGTGCCGTGAGCAGCTTCCGCTTCCACGATCTTGCCGTCAGGAGTGGACAAGACGCTGGTCATGAGACCGAGCGAGCCGAAGCCCTGAGCCACGGTGTCGGACTGAACGTCGCCGTCGTAGTTCTTGCAGGCCCAGACGTAGCCGCCCTCCCACTTCATGGCCGAAGCGACCATGTCGTCAATGAGGCGGTGCTCGTAGGTCAGGCCCGCGGCGTCGTAGGCAGCCTTGAATTCGGCGTCGAAGATCTCCTGGAAGATGTCCTTGAAACGACCGTCGTAGGCCTTCAAAATGGTGTTCTTCGTCGAGAGGTACACGGGGTATTTGCGCGCAAGACCGTAGTTCAGTGACGAACGCGCGAAGTCACGAATCGAGTCATCGAGGTTGTACATTCCCATGGCGACACCTGAACCGGGAGCCTTGAAAACCTCGAACGACTGAGGCTCGGATCCGTCTTTCGGAGTGAAGGTCATGCTGAGCGTGCCCTCTCCCTCGAAGCGGAAGTTGGTGGCCTTGTACTGGTCGCCATAGGCGTGACGGCCAATGATGATGGGCTTGTTCCAGCCGGGAACGAGGCGAGGAATGTTGGAGATGATGATGGGCTCACGGAAGATGGTGCCACCCAAAATGTTACGGATGGTGCCGTTAGGCGAGGCGTACATCTTCTTGAGGCCGAATTCTTCGACGCGAGCTTCGTCGGGGGTGATGGTCGCGCACTTGACGCCAACACCGTGCTTTTGGATGGCGTGAGCCGCATCGACCGTAATCTGGTCGTCGGTCTCGTCGCGCTTCTCAATGGAAAGGTCGTAGTACTCGAGATCAACATCGAGATAGGGCTTGATCAAGGTGTCCTTGATGGACTGCCAGATGATGCGGGTCATCTCGTCGCCATCAAGCTCGACTACCGTGCCCACAACTTTGATTTTCGACACAGTGTCGCTCCTCAGATATGCGTAAATGACCACTTTTGACGGCCTTGACCACTTTACCGGAAAACAAGAAGTATCTCGACGTCAAGACAAATTCAATTCACCTAACGGTTACCCACAGGACAACATTTCGGGTTAACCTGAAACATGGGGAACTTTACGTTAGAAGAATTGTCGGCCAGCAACGCCGTAGCCGCAAATAGCCTGACCTTGAAGCCAGGGCAGGAGCAGTTCATCGTTCCCCCCTCGTACGCCATCACCGAGGGCGACATGAACCCCACCACCGCATGGCCTCGCGTCATCGTAGAAGATGACGTTGTCGTGGGCTTTGTTCGGGCCAATTTCGACGCCGAGAACACGCACGAAGAGTTTCGCAGCTGCCTCTGGCGCATCAACGTTGCCGCCGACGCCCAGGGAAAAGGTGTCGGCGCATTTGCCGTTCGCGGCCTGGCGCTCGAGGCCCGTTCGCGTGGCTTTGAACGCCTCACCGTTTTGTGGGAGCCCGGCGACACTGGGCCCGGAACATTCTTTTCCCACATGGGATTTCGTGAATTCGGTCACACCCAGTACGGCGAGATCATCGGAGAGATGAAGCTCTAGCCACCCTTTTTCTTCAAAGAAAACCCCCAAAGATCGAATCTTTGGGGGTTTTCTTGACCCACGAAGCGGGCCGAAATAAGTGTTCTTAGCGAATGCGAACCGAGAGGCACGTGACGCAACCCTCAAGCTTCTCGAACTCACTGATGTCTACCGTGACGACCCGGTAGCCCAGGCCACGAAAGAGCTCTGCTGACTTGGGGGCCGCCGAAGACATGAGCAGCGTGTCGTCTTCGAGAACCACAACTGCGGTTCCCTCAGCCTCGGGAACAGGCAAGAAGCGATCGAAGATTGACGTGTTGTCAACCAAGGGTAGGTACCCGATGACGGTGCCGTCGGGGAGTGCTGTGACGGCGGTCTTCAAGTGAAGAGCCTTCGTGACGGGAACAGCAACCACGGTGAAACCGAGAGGCTTCGCAATGGAGCGGAACTGACGGATGCCTTCACCGTTGGTACGGCCACCGAGACCGACGTAGACAGTGGTGCCGACCTTCAGCACGTCTCCGCCATCCAAGGTTCCCGGCTGCAAGATGCGCTCAACGGGGAGGCCAAGCTGACGAACGGTTGCCTCTGTGGCGATGATCTCTGCCTGACGGCTTTCGGCACCGGGGCTCGTGATGACGGCAACGCCACCCAGCATGACAACAGAATCTTCAATGAAGACGGAGTCGGCGAGGTCATCGCGAGGCTCCACGAGCTCCGTGGTCCAGCCAGCGGCTTCAAGGGCCGCAACGTAGCCGTCCCACTGCTTGTCGGCCAACTCGAGGTCAACCTTCTTGCGCTTGATGTGCGTGACGAGGCCCTCGGCCAGAGAGGAGGCGGGGGCTCGAACGAGCGCGATGCGGCGAGCGACGGGCTTCACACGGAAGGCCAGGGCCATGCGGAACAGGTTGACACCAACCGTGACGGTTGCCACGGTACCGGCGACCACGAAGATCAAGTTGAGGCTAACCAGCGTGCTGAAGAGTCCGGTGAGGATGTCGGCGGTCACGGGCTGACCCTGAGCCACAACCTGCATTGTCGTTCCGACCAGCGTTCCGACGACGGCGGCAACAAGACCAACTAGCCAGGCGAAGCGACGCTTGGCGAGCCATCCCGCAATTCCGCCAAGGAAGACCAACACACCGAAGATCAAGACGGCGGGCAAGAAGTAGGAGGAGACCTGACCGAGGATTTCCACCTTGAGTTGGTTTCCTACAGAGAAGGCCAAGAGGTTGGCAGCTTGAGTGACGGCTGTCACCACAATGGTGACAAAAAGCGAAGCGACAATGCGTCGGGAAAGAGGAGTCATGGGAGCACCTTATCGGTTTGGTTTATGAGGAGTCTATGAGTGAGCTGAGTGCGCGTTGGGCAAGGAGAAGCCCCGCACAGGGGCCAATAAATCTAGCGATCTAGTGGAAGAAGTGACGCTCGTTGGCGAAGTACATTGTGACGCCTGCCTTTTGAGCAGCCGCAATCACTTCGTCATCGCGAACCGAACCACCGGGCTGAACGACCGCCTTGATGCCAGCGGCAAGGAGAACTTCGAGCCCATCGGCGAACGGGAAGAACGCGTCAGAGGCGGCAACCGAACCCGCGGCACGCGACGCGGCGCGCTGCACAGCCAGCTGGCACGAGTCAACGCGGTTCACTTGCCCCATGCCCACACCAACGGAGGCTCCGTTGTGCGCGAGAAGAATGGCATTGGATTTCACCGAACGACAGGCCTTCCACGCAAATTCGAGATCGACACGAGTCTCTGCATCAGCGGGCTCGCCCGAGACCAGTTCCCACTGATCAAAGAGAGCACCGACGGTGGCGTTGGAGTCAAAGAGGTCGGCATCCTGCATCAAGAAACCTCCCGAAATCTGTCGAACCTCGCAGTCCTCCCGCCCAAAGTTATCCGGAAGTTGAAGGAGGCGGAGGTTCTTCTTTGTTTTAAGAAGTGCCAACGCCGCGGGCTCGAACCCGGGAGCCACGAGAACCTCGGTGAAGATTTCGGTCACCTGCTCGGCCATCTTGAGAGTGACAATCCGGTTGGCAGCGATGACGCCGCCAAAGGCTGAAACGGGGTCACACTCGTGGGCCTGACGGTGAGCGGAGGCAATCTGGTCAACGGCCTTGTCACGCCCGACGGCAATGCCGCAGGGGTTGGAGTGTTTGACGACGGCAACCGCCGGGTTGATGAAGTCGTAGGCGGCGCGCACGGCGGCGTCTGCATCCACAAAATTGTTATACGACATTTCTTTGCCGCCCAGAAGAGTAGATTGCGCGATACCGCGCCCGCCCTGTTCGAGGTACAGAGCCGCCTCTTGGTGCGAATTTTCGCCATACCGCAGCACGGATGCCCGCTCGGCACTAATGGTGAAGCTCTGCGGAAACTTCTGCTCGCGCACAAACCACGCGGCCACAGCCGAATCGTAGGCGGCGGTGTGGGCGAACGCTTCGGCAGCGAGCGAACCGCGTTGGGCCAGGTTTGTGCCGCCCGCGACGACGGCCGCGCGCAACTCCTCGTACCGCGAAGGAGAGACAACGATGGCAACGTTGGCGTGGTTCTTGGCTGCCGCACGAACGAGTGCTGGCCCACCGATGTCGATTTGCTCGATGATGTCGGCATCCGGGGCGCCCGAAGCTACTGTTTCCCTGAACGGGTACAGGTTGACCACAACGAGTTCGAAGGGAGAAATACCCAGCTCTTGCAGTTGCAGGTCATGCGAGGCGAGGCGAAGGTCTGCCAAGATTCCCGCGTGCACGCCGGGGTGCAACGTCTTTACCCGGCCATCAAGCGACTCGGGAAACCCGGTGACGGAACTCACGTCGGTCACGGCAAAGCCGGCGTCCCGAATAGTCGACGCCGTCGAACCCGTGGAGACCAGCTCGATGCCGGCCTCACTCAGGGTCTCGGCAAGTTCAATGAGCCCCGTCTTGTCACTTACGGAGATGAGCGCGCGGCGAATAGTGACGACGTCACGCGAGATGTAGAGGCTGGGATCGTGGCTGGGACCGCTCATGAACGGGCAAGCTCCTTGAGATTGATGTGGGCGAGGGCGATATCGCGAACGGTCTGCACGAGAAGTGCCCGTTCGACAATTTTGATGCGTTCGTGCAGCGTGGCCTCGGTGTCTCCGGGCTCAACAGCAACGACGGTTTGGGTGATGACGGGACCCGTGTCGATACCTTCGTCGACAATGTGCATGGTGGCACCGGTTTCGGTCACCCCTGCGGCAAGGGCCTCGCGCACGGCGTGAGCGCCAGGAAAAAGGGGCAATAGCGCCGGATGAACATTGATCAGATTGGGAGACAACGCCCGCACCGCATTGGCAGGCAGGATGCGCATGAACCCCGCACACACGACGAGATCTGGCGTCCAGCCCTGAATATTCGTGACGAGTTCTGTGCCCCACGCCTCGCGGGAGTCAAAGGAGCCGGGGGGAACCACGAAGGTCGGAACACCAAACTCTTCGGCGTGAGCGAGACCGTCGGCGTCATTGTCGGAACCCACAGCCACGATG
The DNA here is from genome assembly GCA_947443745.1 of Microbacteriaceae bacterium. GTDB lineage: Bacteria > Actinomycetota > Actinomycetes > Actinomycetales > Microbacteriaceae > Alpinimonas. The sequence continues at coordinate 25,595 of CANEXL010000005.1, forward strand.
CGTGCGGGGAAGGCAACATCGGCGGCAGCTTCCAGCAGCGCGCGCACATTTGAGCCCGATCCGGAGATCAAGACGACGATTTTCAGCACTGGTTCAGCTTATCGGCTCCCAGACGGCGAGCTTGAGGGTCGTCTCGGCACCAACATGCCAATCAGGGCGCCGATTGTCAGCTCCAAGGCGCCCCAACCGCCGACAAGGAACGGATTGGGGCCGACGTCGACGAGACGGCCAGGGCCGGCCGCGCCGCCCGACGCCCAGGCGAGAATCCCGAGCAGCATCCCCCCGATGAGCCCCATGCCGACCGCGGTGATGACCAGCCAACGGGTGTGCGGGAGGCCGCCCAACATCTGAACCAGTCGGGGACGCATAAAGATGGCGACAGCGACGGCAGCGAGAACGGGCACGGCCAAACCGATAAAACCATAGGTCAAGGTTCCGGCGGGAAGTGCTCCCAAAATAGGCAATGCGGGCACCGGGCCAAGCTGCGTTCCTAGCGGTGAAACAGAAGATCCCGTTCCGAGAGCAAAGCCAGGGCCAATCAACCACGAGACAACCCACGCCACAAAGTTCGGCATGAACGACAGCTGGGCCGCGGTCAGCACAAGCCCACCGCCACCACCACCTTGAAGCCCCTCATAGAGACGCACGATCGCGGGAAAGTTTGCAAAGACAAGGATGGAAAGCAGGAGCGCCGCTACGGCCACAACGATGGCTACCGCCGCCGTTCCTCCCGCCGCCGCCGCACGGATAGCGCGACGAATGTGAGTGGGGAGCTCCCCCGCCCATCCGGCAACACTTTGTTGAACGCGTTCGGCGCGGCCACCCGCATGCCCGATTTCACCGCGCGTGCCAATGAGAACTCCGGCAGCGAAGATGAGTGCCGGAAGAAAGAACGCCAGCCACAGGTTCGGCATGGCGTTGGGATGAACCGATGAGAGAGCAATCAGAATCGTCAGGCCGGCGAAGGTGGCGATACCGGCAGCGGGGCCAATAAAGCGTGCCCCCGATTCCACTGATTTGCGGCCGAGGCGCACGCCCATGAGAACGGTGATGAACGCAAAACTGAGGGGTGCCAATGCCAGCACAAACGGAACCTCAGCTCCGGGCAATGCAATGGCCGCAACAAGTTTCGGATCAAGCGTGAGCCTCAGGTCAACGCCGTGCCCCAGCATCCAAATATCAGCGGATGCCCGCCAAAAGACATCCCAGCCGAGCCCCAGGTCCAGACGCGTGGCCCACATGATGCTCAGGGGAACCAATGAAATACCGACGCCAATGGCGACGGCCAGAAAAGCCTCGAGGGCGGCCAGAGCGGCGACAAGTGAGCGGTTCATTACGCACCCGAGCCTAGCGTTTGAGGTCGCGCCACCCGCGTAAGGCGGCGCGACCATTCACACATCCGTGAACCGGCGGAGCACTACTCCGTTGGTTTTTTGGGGGGTGTCTTTCGAGCAGGCGGTGTCTTTCGCGCAGGCGGCGTCGTTGCTTTTTTAGCCGGGGCCACAACGGGCACCTCGGCCCACACCTCGACTGGCACCTCGACCCGCACCTCGGCTGGCACCTGGACAACGGAGCGCTGCAGAATCTCGTAGGCACCCAGGACGATGACCCCGAGAACCGTGAATCCGACAACGGCTCCAACGTTGAGCGGATTCGCCCCAATGATTCCGAGCGCCATCAGAACGATAATGACGACGCGCGCTAGCACCCGAAAGCGGTGCATCACAGGGCTGACGGCGTTGAAGGGAAGGTTGGTCTGCCCGAGGGATCCGCGAATCGCATCGATGTTCTTGTTGATGTTGGCACGGAATTTACTGGCAAGCGAGGATTCACCGAATGCCCACCCAATAAACCCGACGACAACGGCAAGCGTGATGAGGGCGGCGACAATCTGCAAGACGTATGCGACGAGGGCCCCGTACACGACGGCCGCAGCGGCCGCGAAGGCCGGTTCGATACTCGCGGCAATCACAATGCCACCCGTGCCGAAACCAATCGCGAGAATACCGAGCAAGACACCCAGGGCAATGCTGGTGCCCAATAACGCGCGTGGACGACGATTTGCGGCAAATATTCCGGCCGTGAGGAGCCCCAGGACGAGCCACGGTAGCCACAGGCCCACGCCGACGCCGACCTGATAAATCACGCGCGCGAGTGCCAATTCAGGAACTTTCGCAATCACAACGGAGGTATCAATTTCAGGGATGGCGCTCGCGAACGAAACCCCCTGCTCGATGAGGGCTGCCTTGACATCCTGAATCAAGGGCTTCAACGGAAGGCTAATTGTGCCGTCATTTGCCAGCGTCAACATGGAGTTGGGATTCCCCTCCAATAGCGCCACAACCTGCGTCTGCGTCAGTGTCAGCGTTCGCGTCCACGCTTGCTGGAACGGATCGGAGGCGACAACGTCGGCGACAACGTTATGGATTAACGAGGTGACTCCAGAGGCGACGGGGCCGGAGACCAGACCGAGTGCGTCTTTGGCAGCTTTGGGGAGGCCTAGTGCCTCGCCCAATCCGCTGAGAAGGGAGTCGGTGACCGCGGGAATATCAACCTGCTCGCTAATCAGGCCGGTCACCTCGGTGACAATCAGTTCCTGCACGGCAGGGTCTTTGATGAGCGGGCCGAGAGTATCGACGAATTGCTTGGTGTTGGTAATTTCAACGGTTGCCCAGTGGGCCACAATTGCGGTGGGAGCTAAGAGAACCCCCAGGGTGATAAGCACGCCGGCAAGCCACGCCCGGGAGGCGTTTGTCGGTTTGCGCGCAGAAATTGTCGGTGTCGTCATGAGTCGTTCCCCCTAGAACTGATGTGATGCGATCGTGCACAGTCTGCCAGCACGGACTCCCGGAGCATCGACATTTCGCTCGCTAAACGCACAATATTTGTGACGAATGACAGATATTACCCTGTCAATATGCCCAATTTAGTGGAAAACCCCTACAGCGATGCAAAATAATAGGGATATGGGCGGTGCGAAAGAAATTCGAGTTGCAATTGTAGAAGACCACGATTTGTATCGTGAGTTACTCACGACGAGTTTGGCTTCGACAGAGGGTATTTCTATCGTTGGCTCGTTCTCCGGGGTGACCGCCGCCAAGAACGGGCTCAAGCCAGGATCAGTGGACGTTGCCATCCTCGACATTGAACTGGGCGATGGCAACGGTGTCGCCTTGGGAATCACCCTGCGCCGCGCCGACCCCGATCTCGGTATTGTCCTCCTCTCGGCCCGCAACATGGTGGAGCTTCTCCTGGGACTCCCCGAAGATGTCCGCAGCGGCTGGAGCTACCTCTCCAAGACGTCCGTGACATCCCTCGAAACCTTGGTCAACACGATTCGCGTGACCAACGACGGCGAAACCGTCATCGACCCCACCCTCGTTGCCCGCTCGTCAGCTCGCCGCGGAACGCCCGTGTCGACATTGACGAACCGCCAATTTGAGATCTTGCGCATGGTTGCCCGCGGACTGGCGAACCAGACCATTGCCGACGAACTCGGCATTGCCAACAATTCGGTCGTCAACCACCTCAGCGCCATCTACGCGTCGCTGAACATTCCCGAAGGTCAAAACGCCCGCGTCTCCGCCGTGTTGGAGTTCTTGAACGACACGTCGCGACCGAGCTCCTGACGCGGCTCGCGCGTCCTACGGTTTAACAAAAAAGCCGGCCCTCCATCAAGGAGAGCCGGCTTTTTTGATACGTCCTAGAGGTTCGCGAGAATCTCACGCATGAGGCGAGCGGCCTCAGAGGGAGTCTTACCAACCTTGACACCGGCGGCCTCGAGGGCCTCCTGCTTTGCCTGTGCCGTTCCCGCGGAGCCAGAAACGATGGCGCCAGCGTGGCCCATTGTCTTGCCCTCGGGAGCGGTGAAGCCGGCAACATAACCCACAACGGGCTTCGTGACGTGGGCCTTGATGTAGTCGGCGGCGCGCTCTTCAGCGTCTCCCCCGATTTCACCAATCATGACGATTGCCTTGGTCTCGGGGTCGGCCTCGAAAGCAGCAAGCGCATCGATGTGCGTGGTACCCACGATGGGGTCACCACCAATTCCGATGGCGGTCGAGAAACCGAGATCGCGCAACTCGAACATCATCTGGTAGGTCAAGGTACCCGACTTGGAAACCAAGCCAATGGGGCCCTTGCCCGTGATGTTTGCGGGCGTGATTCCCACGAGGCATTCGCCGGGGGTGATGATGCCAGGGCAGTTGGGGCCAATCAGACGAGTCTTGTTGCCCTTCTCCTGCGCGTAGGCCCAGAACTCGGCGGAGTCTTGAACGGGGATGCCCTCGGTGATGATAACGAGAAGGGGAATCTCGGCGTCAATGGCTTCCATGACGGCATCCTTGGAGAAGGCCGGAGGAACGAAGGCAATCGAAACGTCGGCGCCCGTGGCAGCCATTGCTTCGGCTACCGTCGCGAAAACGGGAAGCTCAACATCACCGTGAGTAACCGTGGTGCCCGCCTTGCGAGCGTTGACACCGCCCACAACATTGGTGCCAGCGGCGAGCATGCGGCCGGTGTGCTTGGAACCCTCGCCACCGGTGATGCCCTGAACGATGACCTTGGAGTCTTTATTTACAAAGATCGACATATTTTGTCCTTAGGTTTTTTCAGCGGCGCTTAGCGCGCAGCCAGCTCGGCGGCCTTGTCGGCACCCTCATCCATGCCACTGGCAATGGTGATGAGGGGGTGGTTGGCAGCAGCCAAGATGCGGCGGCCCTCTTCGACGTTGTTACCGTCGAGGCGAACGACCAGAGGCTTCGTTGCAGCCGAACCCAGCATTTCAAGGGCCTTGACAATACCGTTGGCAACGGCGTCACACGCGGTGATGCCCCCAAAGACGTTGACGAAAACGCTCTTTACCTGAGGGTCACCGAGAATAACATCGAGGCCGGCAGCCATGACCTCAGCGGATGCTCCGCCGCCAATGTCCAAGAAGTTTGCGGGGCGAACACCACCGTGGTTTTCGCCGGCGTAGGCCACAACATCCAACGTGCTCATCACAAGTCCGGCACCGTTACCGATGATTCCGACCTGACCGTCGAGCTTGACGTAGTTGAGGTTCGCAGCCTTGGCCTTTGCCTCGAGAGGATCTGCCGCGGCAGCGTCTTCGAGAGCAGCGTGGTGAGCGTGACGGAATTCGGCGTTCTCATCAAGCGAAACCTTGCCATCGAGCGCAACAATGTCGCCGGCGGCGGTCAGAACGAGAGGGTTGACCTCCACGAGCGTGGCGTCCTCACCCTTGTAGACCTCGTAGAGCTTGACGAAGACGGGAGCAACCTTGTCGACCAGTTCAGCGGGGAACTTGGCTTCGATGGCGATGCGCTTGGCTTCGGCAAGGTCGATTCCCTTGATGGGGTTGACCTCAATGCGAGCCAAAGCGTCGGGGCGCTCGACGGCGAGAACTTCAATTTCTACGCCACCCTCGTAGCTGGCAAGACACAGGTACGAGCGGTTTGCGCGGTCAAGCAGAACGGAGAAGTAGAACTCCTCTTCAATCTGTGCACCAGCGGCAACCATGACGCGCTTGACGATGTGGCCTTTGATGTCGAGTCCGAGAATTGCTTCGGCGGCAGCCTGCGCTTCATCGGCGTTCTTGGCAACCTTGACGCCGCCAGCCTTGCCGCGACCGCCAACCTTTACCTGAGCCTTGACGACAACAACGCCACCGATTTTCTCGGCGGCGGCGCGAGCCTCAGCAGGAGTGTCGGCAATGATGCCAGCGAGTACGGGAACGCCGTAGCTCTCGAATATGTCTCTAGCTTGGTATTCGTACAGATCCACGTGATTTCCCAATCAGCATTCAGCGATAAGAGAGTCGAACGGTCTCGCGCTACAGCGCAAAAGTACCTTGACGTCAAGATAATTTGACCGAGTACGACTTTACCGGTTTTTTGGGCGGCGGGGGTGCCGATGCCTTTCGCCGGTTGGCGCACAAGAGCGACACTAAAACGTAAACAAAGCTTTGCCTTACCTTGGTGGCGAAACATCGACCTGTCTGGTTGAGTAAAAACATGACTGAACATGGTTTTGAGCCCCACGAGGCTGCCTTTGCTTCAAAACTGAATTGGCTCCGGGCCGGAGTGCTCGGCGCTAACGACGGCATCGTCTCCGTTGCCGCCCTCGTTGTTGGTGTGGCAGCTGCGACATCCGACGCTGGCGTCATCCTGCTCACGGCAACCGCTGCCCTCGTCGCCGGCGCGATTTCGATGGCTCTCGGGGAATATGTCTCGGTCAGCAGCCAACGCGACAGCGAAATTGCCCTGATTGCCAAGGAACGCCAGGAACTCGCCGACGAGCCCGAGGCCGAACTTCTTGAGCTTGCCGAGATCTACCAAGCCAAGGGCCTTTCGGCCGAGACGGCGCACACGGTTGCGCTCGAGCTGACCGCTCACGATGCTCTTCGCGCGCACCTCGAGGCCGAACTGAACATCAGCGGCGAGCACCTCACCAATCCTTTGCACGCGGCCATGTCCTCTGCCATTGCCTTCGTCGTGGGAGCCGCGCTTCCACTGGTCACCGTGTTGTTGGCCCCGGTCGAGTGGCGCATTGGCGCAACTTTCATCTCCGTCATTGTGGCGCTCGCCCTCACCGGTGGACTCGGTGCGTACATCGGCGGAAGCCCGATGCCGCGCTCCATCTTGCGGGTCACCATCGGCGGCGCTGCGGCGCTTATCGTCACCTTCGCCATCGGAAAGCTCATTGGCGGGGTCGCGCTCTAACCGACCAGCGCGCGCCAACCAGCGCTCGACGGCGTCAACATGCTAAATCTTTTCGATTGGCGCAATCTTGATGAGCAGTTTCTTGGCGCCGGCCGCATCGAACTTCACGTGTGCGACACGCTTGGCACCGTCACCGGTGACCTGAGAAACCAATCCTTCGCCAAAATCAGCGTGACGGATGCGGTCCCCCGCAGCCAGCTCGAGGTCACCGTTGTCGCGCACCTTGTTGGTGATGCGATTGGCCCACTCGCTCTTGGGGCGCGGTGCTGCCTCCAAGGAGTTCCAGCCGCCTTCCGTGGATCCCCATCCGTTCGATTCACTCGAGGTTCCCGAGCGGCCGTAGCCGCCGTTACTGCTGTAGCCGCTCGAGCCCGCTCCGAAGCGACCTGACCCCGTCAAGCCGCGCCCGTCGGAACCAAAGCCCGCGCCGTTGCCGGGTGACTGGCGCCAGTCCATGAGCTCCGCCGGAATCTCCTGGAGGTAGCGGCTGGGCAGTGCGCTGTTGGTCTGGCCAAACTGAGCGCGGCTCATCGCCAACGAAATGAAGAGTCTCTGGCGTGCCCGCGTAATGCCCACATAGAAGAGGCGTCGCTCTTCGGCGGGGCCACCGGGCTCCCCCGCCGACATGCGGTGGGGAAGAAGTTCTTCTTCAACACCCGTGATGAACACGGCTTCGTACTCGAGACCTTTGGCCGTGTGCAGTGTCATGAGGCTGACCGTGCCGCTGGCATCATCTAGATCATCGGCTGCCGCCACGAGGGCGACCTCCGTCAGAAAATCAATCAGGGTGCCATCGGGGTTGTTCTTGTCGAACTCCTTGGTCACCGCCAAGAGCTCATCGACGTTCTCCGCCCTCGCCTCATCTTGCGCATCCCGCGACGCCCGCAACAGAGTGGTGTAACCGGTCTCTTCGAGCAGCTTGGCCAAAACCTCGCCGACCGAGCCCGCCTCCAAGAGAACCGTGGCCTCGTCGAGCAGCGCCGACAGGCGCGCGATCGCCCCAGATACTTTGGGACCGAACCCCAGAGAATCAGCGGAGCGCAAAGACTCCCGCAGGCTGATCTCGTTCTGGTCGGCATAGTTTTGAAGCTGAGTCTCGGTGGCCGGGCCGATGCCCCGCTTGGGAACGTTCAGAATGCGCCGAACCGCGAGTGCATCCGCCGGGTTGGCAATGGCCACAAGGTACGACAGCACGTCTTTTATCTCAGCACGCTCGTAGAACTTGGTACCGCCCAGAATTCGATAGGGCAACGCGGAGCGGATGAAGATTTCTTCCAACGCACGCGTCTGAGCGTTGGTTCGATAGAAGACGGCCATCTTGTTGTAGTCCATGCCGGCGGCGCGCAGGGCGCTGATCTCATCGACGACAAACTGCGCTTCGTCGTGAGCGGAGTACCCCGTGAAACCAACGATCTTCTCGCCCCCACCGACCGCGGTCCACAGCTTCTTGTCTTTGCGATCGAAGTTGTTGGAGATGACGCCGTTCGCGGCATCCAGAATGTTCTGCGTCGAGCGATAGTTCTGCTCGAGCATGACCACTTTGGCCCCGGGGAAGTCCCGCTCGAACTCCGAGATGTTGCGCATGTCGGCGCCGCGAAAAGCGTAGATTGACTGATCCGAGTCGCCCACGACGGTGAGCGATGCTCCCGGTTGGCCATCTTCTGTCTCGCGGGTCAGCTCATGGATGAGCGAGTACTGCGCGTGATTGGTGTCTTGGTACTCATCGACCAAGATGTGGCGGAACTTGCGTCGGTACACATCCGCGACATGGGGGAAGGCGCGGAAGAGAAAGACGGTCTGTGCCAGCAAGTCGTCGAAGTCGAAGGCATTGGCCGATTGCAGCGCCCGCGAGTAGGCCCGAAAAACCTCGAGAAACTTGCGTTCGCTCGGGTCACTCATGTTGGCATTGCGCGCGTAGCTGTCGGCGTCGCTCAACTCATTCTTGAGCCGAGAAATCTTGCCCGATACCCCAGAGACGGTGAGCCCATAAGTATCGGCCTCGTGCTCTTTGATAATGCGCTTGATCAAGGTACGAGAGTCATGGGAATCGTAGATGGTGAAGTTTTTGGTGAAGCCAAAGTTTTCGGCCTCTCGGCGAAGAATGCGCACGCACGAAGAGTGGAACGTTGAAATCCACATGCCCTCTGTCGCTGCCCCCAGCAGCACCTCAGCGCGCTCACGCATTTCGGCGGCAGCCTTGTTCGTAAAAGTGATGGCAAGAATCTGGCTCGGCCACGCTTCTTGGGCGCGAATTAAGCTGGCGATGCGCCGCGTGAGAACGCTGGTTTTACCGGAACCGGCGCCCGCCACAATCAGAAGGGCGGGGCCACGATATTGAACGGCCTCGAGCTGTTCCGGGTTCAACCCATCGAGCAGCGGATCGGAAGGCATAAGAAGGCTCATAACCTCTCAATTCTACGGCCGCGGTGTGACACTCTCGCGGGCCACAATGGCCAAGTCAGGATGATCGGCAAAGACCCCGTCAACACCGGTCGACAAGATGGCCTCGTAATAGCCCTGCCAATCACCCCACGACGTCACATCCAACCCGCCATGCCATTTCGCGGGTAAAAAGGTGTTTTCCGGGCGAAGAGTCCACACGAAAACCTCGAGCCCATAATTCTGAGCCATCTCGACAAGCCGCTTGCCGGCCGCTACATTTCCCGTGAGAATGTCCACCAGATAACGAGCGTCGACGCTGATGCCATCAAAGAATCCACCGAGAACTTCGAGTCCCGCGTCAGAGAGCTCCTCCGCATTTCCGAGCGAAGGCACACCCTGCGCCTCGGCCCATTTGCGCTCATCCCACGCGACGTAGCCAAACTCGAGAATATAAAAGTGTCGCGCCCCGATGCCGCGCTCCCGCAGCGTACCCAAAATGGTTTTCTCGAAGCTCTCGACGGTCAGACGAGGATCGTCGTGCGCCCAACCGGCTGCTGACAGCTCGTTGGCGAGAAGGTCATCGAGCGGCAAACCGACATCCGCAAAATTGGTGGCGTGCTTCAATTCCAACATCAGAGCGACATCCATGCCCGGATGCTCATCCACAATGCCCAATAAATCTCTCAGCCTCAAAATGGGCTCGCTGTCGTCCAAAGCGGCGTTCACCGGACGCACGGCCGGAAGTCGTTCACGACACCGCAGCGTCGAGAGCTCCGCCCACGTGAAATCTTCGGTGAAGAATCCCGACGTCGATTTTCCGTTGATGAGTTTGGTCGCATAGCGGTCGGCAAATTCCGGATGCTCGGTCACATCTGTTGTTCCCGACAACTCGTTCTCGTGCCGAATCACGAGCACGCCGTCGCTGGACGCAACAAGATCGGGCTCGAGGGCATCCGCGCCCAACTCGATGGCAAGGAGGTACGCCGACCGAGTGTGCTCGGGGCGGTATCCACTGGCTCCCCGATGGGCAATTACGACAGGATTCAGGCGAGGATTCATCGTCACACCGCTAGATTACCGGGGCATTCCCATAGGGCTCTCAGGCAACGCTCGGTGATTGCTCGATATATTTGAAGGTGTCTCACCGACGAGTGTATTTTCCTGAAAGGAACCCCTCACCGCCATGGCCATGAACAACCCCGCCTACAACCGCAACAAAGGCTTCACCTCTGACAAAGGGACGCTCAGCGCTACGGAGCTTCAGGCGATGTACGACGCCTCGCCCAACACCGTGACCCGCAACGCCGGGGGCACCAACACGGTAGCTGAAACCCCCATGAGCATTGAGGGTTCCGTCGGAAAATCTGTCGGACTTTTTGCGGTTCTTGTGGTCGGAGCGGTCGTCGGATGGTTTTTGACAAGCGCGAATCCTGACCTCGGGATGAGTCTGATGTTCGTCACCATGCTGGTAGGTTTCGGCCTCGCTATGGTGAACATCTTCAAAAAGGAGCCGTCTCCCGGCCTCATCCTGGCGTACGCGCTCGTGCAGGGATTCTTCTTGGGCATCATCTCGATGGTCTACAACACCATGTGGAACGGCATCGTTTTGCAGGCCGTCCTCGCAACGCTCACCGTCGTTGGTGTGACCCTGGCCCTCTTCGCCAGTGGCAAAGTGCGCGCCTCCGCCAAAGCCACCAAGGTCTTCATGATTGCCATGGTCGGCTACCTGGTCTTTAGCGTGGTCAACGTCTTACTCGTGTCCTTTGGTGCCATTAGCAACCCGTGGGGAATCAGCGGAATATCCTTCTTCGGTATCCCCCTCGGTGCTCTCATCGGAATAGTCGCCATTCTCCTCGGGGCATACTCCCTCGTCCTCGACTTCGACTTCATCCAGAAGGGTGTTGCGAACCGAATTCCCGCGAAGTATGAATGGACCGGCGCGTTCGGCATCATGGTTACGGTCATCTGGTTGTACCTCGAGATCTTGCGACTTTTGGCTATTACTCGAAACTAGTTTTGTCACAGCTAACATGGTTATAATCTTGGTATGACCCAAGAAAACATGTTGGCCCCAAAGCCCGTGTCTCGGCGGGCAAAGACGCGGCCGGATGTAAGCAACCAGGTACCGGTGAACCGCATTTTGGACGAGGCCTTCTGGCTGACATTCGGCACGAACCCCAAGCCGAAGACCCGTCAGAAAATGCTGTATGTCGCCATTGACGACATCCGTCGCGTGGGTCCCGCGTCTTTCAACGCGCTCACCCTGTGTGACGTCTTAGAAGTTTCGTACAGCCTGTTGAACTTCCACTTCGGAAGCCGTGACGAGCTCGTCGCCGAAGCTCTTGTCATCGTCTACGGCACCCTCGTCAACGACATTCGGGCCGCTGTTGTGGCGGCAAAGAACGAACCCGAAGCTCGTCTCCGCGCCTACGTCAACGGAACCGCGAAGGCGTTCTCCGACGTCGGCGGCTGGGGTGTGTTGATCAACTACCCCTTGGCTTCTCGTGAAGTGACGGAGCTCATCCGCATTCGTTACGGTCAGGAGATGGTTGACCTCGCCGAGGTGAATCTTGCGCGCCTACTGCAGCTCGTTTCCGACGTGCAAAATGGCACAGTCCGCGACGTCAACTTCGAGGCCGGCAACCTCCCCACCGACCTCTTCACCGCCGACCCCGACATCGTTGCCCTCACACTGAGCGTCGGGCTGGCGATTAGCGGTCTGGCCGTCTGGCGGGGCGGGCGCGATCCGGCGCAATCGAAGCGCGCCGGATCAGAGCTGGATGCCGTCGTCGAAAAACTTCATATCGATCGCATCCTCGCCAGTATCTAGAGCGAGTAAGACTGTGCGTTCACAGTCTTACTCCCACTCGATGGTTCCTGGTGGCTTGCTCGTGACGTCGAGCACGACACGGTTGACGCCGGCAACCTCATTCGTGATGCGGTTGGAGATCTTCGCCAGCACGTCATAGGGCAACCGTGTCCAGTCGGCCGTCATGGCGTCTTCACTTGAGACGGGGCGCAGCACGATCGGGTGACCGTAGGTGCGTCCATCCCCCATGACGCCGACGGAGCGAACATCCGCCAGCAACACCACGGGGCACTGCCAAATCTCGTCATCAAGGCCCGCTGCCGTGAGCTCGAAGCGCACGATGGCATCGGCTTCGCGCAGCAGATCGAGACGCTCTTGCGTGATGTCACCAACGATACGGATTCCGAGGCCGGGGCCAGGGAAGGGCTGACGTCCCACGATTTCGTGAGGCAGGCCGAGCTCGCGGCCAATGGCCCGAACTTCGTCCTTGAACAACGCGCGCAGGGGCTCAACGAGCTCGAATTGCAGGTCATCGGGAAGACCGCCCACGTTGTGGTGGCTCTTGATGTTGGCGGTGCCACTGCCCCCACCAGACTCCACGACGTCGGGGTACAGGGTTCCCTGCACCAAGAACTTGATGGGCTGACCGTCGGCGTCAGCTTCGGCGATGAGGTCGCGCTCGGCCTGCTCGAAGGTGCGAATGAACTCGCGACCAATAATCTTGCGCTTGGTTTCGGGATCACTGACGCCGGCGAGCGCGGTCAGGAACTGCTCGCGAACATCGACGGTAACCAGACGGATGCCCGTGATGCGCACGTAGTCCTCTTCGACCTGGCGGCGCTCATCCTGACGGAGCAGACCGTGGTCAACGAAGATGCAGACGAGTTGATCGCCGACGGCCTTGTGCACGAGGGCGGCGGCAACGGCGGAGTCGACCCCACCGGAGAGACCGCAGATGACCCGCGCGGTACCAATCTGCTTGCGGATCAAGGCGACCTGGGTCTCTATGACGTTTTCGCTGTTCCAGTCCGCCGGGATGTTGGCACAGTCGTGCAAAAAGTTTTCGAGAACGCGCTGGCCGAACTCGGAGTGCTTGACCTCGGGGTGCCATTGCACGCCATACAGCTGGCGCTCGTCATTTGCAAAGGCAGCGACGGGAGTTGCTTCCGTGCTCGCGACGACGGTAAAGCCCTCGGGCGCCTGGGAGACCTGATCGCCGTGACTCATCCACACCGTCTGGTCCTCGGGCTGCCCTGCGACGAGGGGATGTCCCGACGCGATGTGCATGGGGGTCGCACCGTACTCGCGGCCACCGGTCTGAGCGACGGTGCCGCCAAGCGCCTGCGCCATGACCTGAAAACCGTAGCAAATGCCGAAGACAGGAATGCCGAGTTCAAGAATGGCGGGATCGAGCGTGGGTGAGCCGGGCTCATACACGCTGGACGGGCCTCCGCTGAGCACAATGCCCACGGGGTTCTTCGCTTTTACTTCGGCAGCCGTGATGGAGTGCGCCACGATTTCGGAGTACACCCCGGCCTCGCGAACGCGACGGGCAATCAGTTGGGCGTATTGCGCGCCAAAATCAACGACGAGGACGGGCTGGCTCACGCGGCCGCTCCTTTGGTGGCGAGGGCGTCCGAGGCGGCACGCTGAACAAGGTAGGCGCGAACGCGCTTGGTGAAGATGCTCTCCAGGAAGAAGGAGAGAACGGGGATAACGCCACCGGATGCCAGCACGACGAACGTCAGCAGGTTCCAGCGCATTGCGGACCACAGTCGGAAGCAGGTGATGAGGTACAACACGTAGAGCCAGCCATGCACGATCAAAATGATGGTGGAGAGATTGACGGCCTGCACGCTGTCGCGCGCCACGAGGGCAATGAAACCGTAGGCGCCGCCGAGCTCAAGCTCATAGCCGAGCTCCCACTTGGTGATGACTTCAGCCACCAGCAGCAGCAAAAAGGATCCCGTCACGAAGGACATGACCTGATAGAGCTTGAGCACCCGAGGAATGCGAGGAATATCAATGGCGCGGGGCTCTAAGGTCATGCCTCTAGTTTACTTATCCGGTGAGAAGGAGTTTTTCCTCTTCTTCACGCTCGTAGGCGTCACGCACGAGGCGGTACCAGAAGTACACCGCGAAGCCCGCGAAGACGGTCCACTCGATGGCATAGAAGATGTTGAGCCAGTTCAAATTGGTGGAATTCTCTGGCGGAGCGGACTCGATTGTGGTCAGGCCGTCGGGCGCGTTGTCGCTGATGAGGTACGCGCCAAAAGCGGTCCCTGAGTAGTTGGGCCATTCATTCACGAGCGACGCGACAGAGAGCGTGGAAACCTCAAAGGGGTCGCTGGCGGGCAACGGAACGATCGGAGCCTCCGTAGGCATGAGTCGGCCACTGAGCTCGATGGTCTTCCAGGCTGATGCCGATACCCCCGCTGTCGCCCCTGCCGAGGCCTTGGCTTTTTCGCTCGCGAGAGCGGTGTCAAATGCTTGCTTTGTCGGCGCCCAGCCCAGCGCAACGGGCAGCGAGACAGATTCGGGGCCGGGGCTGGCGACGGAGTTACCGTTGACGCCAGAATTCGTCACGAGCAAACGCCCGACGAGCCAATAGCCGGCCTGGTCGTGGTTGAGGCGCCCCGTGAGGACAACAAATCCGTCAGGGTCAAAGGCCCCACTGACGCTTGTTAGATGGCCTCCCGCAATAATCGGAATCGGACCGCCCGGTTGGGCCAGCTCCGTGAGGGCCTTGGGGACCTCGGTGGGAGCAGACGCCGTTTGCGAGTCGATCACAGCCCGCTCAACTTGCCATTTACCAAGCCACGCAAAGACAGCGGCAAGCACGAGGGCGAAGAGCAGAAGGGCAATCCACTTGGGTTGACGAGCAATACGAATCACGAACGGGCAACCTGACTAATCTCGGGAACGGTAAGACTCAATGCGTTCGCCATCTCATCATCGTGTTGGCGTTGGCTGGCCAGTTCTGCGTCGACCATCGCCAGATAATTCGCGATTTCCGCCGCCACGCGGTCAGCCTTCCAGCCGAGGACACGACCCATAATAGAGGCCACCACAGGAGCCGCGGCGGCACCACGATCGGACGTCTCCAGCGAGATTCGCGTTCGACGGTCGAGCACGTCTTCAATGTGCAGGGCGCCCTCATGGGTAGCAGCGTAGATCACTTCCGCTTCGACGTAGTCGGTGGTTCCGGGCAAAAAAGCCGCCAACTTGGAATCAGCCACGATGAGATCGAGAACGTCGTGCGCCATAGATCCAAACCGGTTGAGCAAATGTGACACCAGCGTCACGGGCACGGATGTCGTGGCTGCTGTGCCTGCGCGACGCGCGAATTCGGCGGCATATTCGGATGCTCCAAGCAGCGGCACCTGTTCGGTGGTACTCGCGGGAATCGACATTCCGAGGCTCTCGGCAGCGGCGTCCACGGCATCTTTTGCCATGATTCGGTATGTCGTCCACTTGCCGCCGGCAATCAGCACGAGTCCGGGAGCGGGGTTCGCCACGACGTGCTCACGCGACAGTTTCGACGTGTCGTCAGACTCCCCCGCCAGCAGCGGGCGAAGACCAACGTAGACCCCCTCGATGTCATCGCGGGTCAGCGGGGTTTCCATGACGGTGTTGACGTGATCCAAGATGTAATCGATGTCGGCGGCTGTGGCCGACGGATGCGCCTTGTCGAGGTGCCAATCCGTATCAGTCGTGCCGATGATCCAATGTTTGCCCCATGGGATGACAAACAGCACGCTTTTTTCTGTGCGCAGCAGAAGCCCCATGATGGATTTGAACTTGGATCGGGGGATCAGGATGTGAACGCCCTTGGAGGCCCGCACGCGCAAGCGCCCGCCGTCGGCCACCATCGCCTGGGTCTCGCCGGTCCACACGCCCGTGGAGTTGATGACGACCTTGGCGCGAATCTCGAAGCGCTCATCAGTAAGAAGGTCACGCGCGGTCACGCCGACAATGCGGGTCCCCTCCGTGAGCATGCCTTCTACCCGCACGCGATTGGCCGCGTGGGCGCCGAACGATGCGGCCGTGCGCACCAGGTTGACCACATAGCGGGCGTCATCGACCTGACCGTCGTAGTACGACAGGCCGCCAATGATGTTGGAGGAGCGCAGGCTGGGGGCGGCGAGCGCCACCTGACGTTTGGAGAGGTGACGGTGGTGGGGCACTCCGGGGGTGCGGCCGCCGGTGTAGGAGAGGAAGTCGTAGAGCATCATTCCGGCGCCGATATAGAACCGTTCCCAGACGCGGTGATGCAGCGGGTAGAGAAAGCGGATGGGGCGCACGAGGTGGGGAGCAATGTGCTGAAGAAGAAGGCCGCGTTCGGTCAGAGCTTCTTGCACGAGAGGAAAATCGAGCTGTTCCAGATAACGGATGCCCCCATGCACCAGCTTCGATGACCGGCTCGAGGTACCGCTCGCCCAATCTTGAGCCTCCAGAATGCCCACGTTCAGGCCGCGGGTCACGGCATCCAATGCCGATCCGGCGCCAACGATGCCGCCACCGATCACGAGCACATCGAGCTCTCCGGCACGCATGGCGCCCAGCGCCGTTTCCCGCGCCGCAGGGTCCAATCGCGCAGGATCTACTCGCCCAGAACCTAAGCGGGCAGAATTGGACGCGGCGAGCGGGGTCATGGGGTCACGGTCACAGCGTCGTCGTTACCGCGCCGGCTGTCTCGGTGGGAGAACTGGCAGCACTTCCATAGGGAGCAATGACAACCTCAACGCGTTGGAACTCCTTGAGATCTGAGTAGCCGGTGGTGGCCATCGAGCGACGCAAGGCGCCCACGAGGTTTGCCGTTCCGTCGGAGACAGCAGCGGGTCCAAAGAGAATCTCGTTGAGCGGGGCAACCTGACCCACGTGCACGCGGCTTCCGCGAGGAAGCTCGTTGTGGTGCGCCTCGTGACCCCAGTGCCAACCGCCGCCGGGAGCATCCGTTGCACGAGCCAGAGCAGAACCAAGCATGACAGCGTCGGCGCCACAGGCCACAGCCTTGACGATGTCGCCGGAGGTGCCGAGTCCGCCATCAGCGATGACGTGAACATAACGCCCGCCCGACTCGTCCATGTAGTCGCGGCGAGCGCCGGCCACATCGGCAACCGCCGTCGCCATCGGGGCGTGGATGCCGAGCGTTGCCCGCGTGGTCGAGGCAGCACCGCCGCCGAAACCAACGAGAACACCGGCGGCGCCCGTGCGCATCAAGTGCAGGGCTGCCGTGTAGGTCGCTGCCCCTCCCACGATGACGGGAACATCCAGCTCGTAGATGAACTTCTTGAGGTTGAGCGACTCGGTCTCTTTCGAGACGTGCTCGGCCGACACTGTCATGCCACGGATGACAAAGAGATCCACGCCGGCTTTAACCACCGTCTCGTAAAATTCCTGGGTGCGTTGAGGCGAAAGCGCCGCGGCAACCGTTACACCGGCCGCACGAATTTCCGCGAGACGAGCCGTGATGAGCTCGGCCTTGACGGGCTCGGAATAGATCTCCTGCATGCGACGTGTGGCGCGGTTGGCGGGGAGCGAGCGAATTTCAGAGAGAACGGGAAGAGGGTTCTCGTACCGAGTCCACAGACCCTCGAGATTGAGAACGCCGACCCCACCGAGCTTGCCGATGGCGATAGCCGTCTCCGGAGAGACGACGGAATCCATGGGCGCCGCCAAGATGGGAATCTCAAACTGGTAGGCGTCGATGCCCCAGGACACGGAGACGTCCCGCGGGTCGCGCGTGCGACGGCTGGGAACGACAGCAATGTCATCGAAGGCGAAAGCGCGGCGAGCTCGCTTGGAGCGGCCAATCTCAAGTTCAGTCACGGTATTTTCCCTCGCTCTAGCGGCGGTAGTTGGGGGCTTCGACGACCATTTGGATGTCGTGGGGGTGAGATTCTTTAAGGCCTGCCGAGGTGATGCGCACGAACTTGCCGTTTGCCTTCAACTCGGCAATCGAGCGAGCCCCCACGTAGAACATCGACTGGCGGAGGCCGCCAACGAGCTGGTGGGCCACAGCAGAGAGAGGGCCGCGGTAGGCGACACGACCTTCGATGCCCTCGGCGATGAGCATGTCATCACTGGGAACATCCGACTGAAAATAACGGTCCTTTGAATAGGATGTTCTCTCGCCACGGGTCTGCAACGCGCCCAAAGAGCCCATGCCGCGATACGCCTTGAACTGCTTGCCGCCATCGAAGACGAGGTCGCCGGGGCTTTCATCGCATCCGGCAAACAAGGAACCCAGCATCACGGTATCGGCACCGGCAACGAGAGCCTTGGCGATATCACCCGAGTACTGAAGACCACCATCGGCAATGAGGGGAACTCCGGCGGGGCCGGCAGCTTTTGACGCCTCGTAAA
>CANEXL010000006.1 GCA_947443745.1 Microbacteriaceae bacterium
CGACTTTGGTAAGGACTACGTCAACGGCTTCACCGATGCCGTCACGGGCAGCGCTGTCACCATCGTTGACACCGCAACCTACGAGCCCACCGACCCCACCCTGGACAGCCAGGTAACGAAGCTCGCCGCTTCGGGTGCTGAAGTGCTCGTGAGTGCCGTTTCGGTTACGCCCCTGCAAGTGGGAGTTCTGACAAAGGCTCAGTCACTCGGCTGGTTGCCCAGCATCTTCCTGCCCTCGAACACGTCGACTCCCGGAACGATTCTGATTCCAGGTAACGCTGCCGCCTACCCCGGCGTCTACAGCACGTCGTTCTCGAAGGTCCCGGCGTCGCCCGCATTTGCCGCCGACGCAGACGTGATCGCCTATAACGACGCGTTTGAAAAGTATGGTTCGAAGGTCGCCACGGTCTACACCCCCCACTGCGCATGGAGCTATGCCGAAGGAGCAATCCTCGGCGAAGCATTCAAGGGCATGAAGGAACCGACGCGTGAGGCGTTCATGACGTCGCTGAAGTCCATCACCGGATTCGAAGCACCACTCTTGCTCCCCGGAACGGTTGTTGACACGACCGCTAAAGACCAGCCCGCCATTACGGGCCTGTCGCTGGTGAAGTTCAACGGAACCGGTTACGCGCCGGCCACGACGTACTAATCCCTTAACGACGGATGCCGCGGTTCCCTTGGGGGCCGCGGCATCCGTCGTTAACTGCTGTCTTCGTTTAGCGCTGTTGAGCTTTCGAATTAGCGGGTTTTCACGACTGGAATGACGATATGGGACGAATACCGCCCGCCCGTATGCAGCAACTGGGGCCCCTTATTCAGGTCGGTCTGGTGGCGCGCATACGTGAGCGGCTTGGGATAGCGCTTAATGTCGGTGCCCTGCACGACGAGCACGAGTGACTCTCCAGCAGAGAATCGGGTGCCCGACGGCAGAATCTCGATCACGAGTTCGGTTGGGCCACCAACCTCGAGCGGCAAGCTGCGACGATGCGCCAGTACCGGCAGGAAGTCCGTCGACAGCTCGGTGTCGAGCTCTCGATGCGAGGCGCGAATCCAGCCGAGCGCCACAGGACCATCTTCATACTGCGCGTAATACACGAAAGGAACAATCTTTCCAGCGGTATCGCGTTTGAAGAGGCCGACGAACACATCCATATCCTCCGCGGCGGGAGCCGACATGAACAGCGTCGCCGTGCTGTGCCCGATCAGGTCAGTTTCCTCGGTGAATGGGTGTTCGAAGACCAGGCGTTCGGCCTCGAACGGGTCGCCGAGTCCGTGATAGGTGAGCTCGGTCTCGACCGCGGGAACCGAAGCGCCCAGGTCACCGGTCGCACCATCGAGATACAGACGGCGGTACTCGGTGTCGGCAACGGGCCATCCTTCGACCTCAATGACCTCCCCCTGGTTAAATCCCGTGCGTACCTCGGCGCGCACGTGCGGCCAGTGATCCAGGTTTCCCTTGCCCAGCAAAAAGTGATCGAAGAACTCCAGCTGCAGCTGAACATTTTCGGGCACGTAATACTGGGCCCACTTTTTGCGACCGTGCACAAAGAGCCACTTCTGGGCGGAGGAAATGCGACGGAACCCCTCGAGGGTGCCCCGGGTATGAAGCCCCTGGTCACTCCAGCTCCCGACGACAAAGGCCGGCACGGTGATCTTCTCCAAAGCGGATGCCTTCGAGGCCCAGAACTCGTCAAAGAAGGGATGCTCGGCCGTTTCCCGTTCGAGATCTTCGATCTCACCCGTCGATGCTCCCCAGCGTTCCCAGATGTAGGGCCAGAAGGATGTTTCGGGGATTCCGCCATGCCGGGCTACCTCACGGTACGTGTCGGACCAGCCCTCCCAGGGGTTGATCGCGGCAAGATGCGGCGGGCTAAGTTCCGCAACTCTCCACTGCGCAGCGGTGAGGTAGGAGACCCCGCTCAGCCCGACCTTACCGTTGCTCCAGGGCTGGACACCCGCCCACTCGATGAGGTCGTAGAAGTCTTCGGCCTCTTCGGGGGATAGATAGGTGGCGGGCCCGCGCGCGAACCACGTGCCGGGCATATCGGCGATGATGAGCGCATAGCCGCGGGGGACCCAAAAGACAGGGTCGGGGGCCTCGAAAGTGGTGAGGTCGCTCATGTGCTCGGGCAAGACGCCGCTCGCCGGATAAATTTTTCCAATCGGAGCCGGGTCATGCTTGCCGTAGGGCGACCACGCAATGATGATGCCGGCGGGCTCTCCCGAGAGGGGGCGGTAAATATCTGCCTGCACCGTGTGGCCTGCGCGGGTTTCGACTTCGACATCGCGGTCGATGAGCATGTCCGGCAACGTCTCCGTTCGAGGCCGCGGCGGCACCCCGCGTCGTGACTCCGGGGTGCTTCGTGGGGGGCGAAATGAGTAGCGAGGTTCGGTGGTCATGGGGGTTGACTCCTTCGAAAATGCGATGGTGTGTTTTTTGTGCAGCTAGCGGGCGATCTCCTTCAAGAGAGCGACGAGGGCATCCGGGGCAGTCACCATTGCTTCGTGACCCGTCGATAGTTCGTGAACGGCCCACCCGCGAGCGCGAGCGCGCTCTGCTTGGGGCTGAAAGACGCGCATCCAGTCGACGCATTCAATGAAGACACCCGGCACGCTCGCCTCAGCATCCCCCAGCGCAATGGTCTCGGCGTAGGTCGCCCAGGGGTGCGGGGTGAGCCTCGGGGTCAACCAGTCGAGATCGGCCTGGTCTTTTACCCCGAGCACCTCGAGCGATCGGGGTGGAATGAGCCAGCCGAATCCCGGACCGGCAACGGCTTCACGGTAGTGGTGAGCGGGGCCTTCCGGGAGAAGGTCGATTGCCGCTTCACCGTCGACGGGAACAAAGGCGTCTAGGTGCACGCGCAATTTCAGGGCATCGGGGCGGCGCTCGGCAACTCCGGCGACAACCATGCCGGCGTAACTGTGGCCCACGAGCACGGCATCCGTGATGCCTTCGGCGTCAATGAGGCGCACGACATCTTCGACGTGGGTACTCATGTCGACGGCGGGAGACAGCAGGTGGGCGCGATCGCTCACCCCCGTGAATGTCGGGGTGAAAACGGTGTGGCCTGCAGCGCGAAGTTGGGGGGCAACACGGCCCCAACACCATCCGCCATGCCAAGCGCCATGCAAAAGAATGAATGTCGTCATTTCATCTCCTGAGGATGCGTCGCGAGGGCTTCGACCGTGACGTCCATCCACGGGAACATGGGAAGCGAGGCAAGCGCATCATGAAGAACGGTGGCATCGGGAGCTTCCCACAGGCCAATAACGGCACGGCGTCCGGGGACGCGCCACAGGTGACGCAGAATTCCCTGCTCGCGCAGTTCCATAGCGCGAACGCGCTCGAGGCCACGAAGGCGCTCGCGCTCATCCGCCGTCATCGAAGCGGGTGCATCGACCTCAAACCTCACCAAAAATTCCATTGCGGAACTCCTTTTCTCGTCGCAGGGATCAGTCCAAGTATCGCGGACAACTACCTATCCGAATAGTGCTGCGGCTTCTTCATATCGTTCAACGGGAACGGATTTGAGACGTTCCGTCGCCTCGGCCAAACTCACCGTGCGAATTTCGGTGCCCCGCAAGGCAACAGTCGTGCCCCATTTTTCGGCTGCCACCGCATCCACGGCCGCCATGCCCAGACGCGTCGCCAAGACCCGGTCATAGGCACACGGTTCACCGCCGCGCTGAACATGCCCCAGCGTCGTGGAGCGAGACTCGATTCCGGTCATCGCCTCAATTTGGGGAGCCAGCTGATCAGCGATTCCGCCCATCAGAGGGCGGTTGAAGGCATCCAGTCCCTTGTGGGAATGAGCCTCGGTCATCGTGTCGAGGCGAAAACCCTCGGAGACGACGAACACGGGTGCCCGACCACGTTTGCGCACGGTGACCGCCCACTCCGCAATCTGTTCGATACTCACGGGGCGTTCGGGGATAAGAATGGCGTGGGCGCCGGCGGCCATGCCCGAGTGCAGGGCAATCCAGCCAACATCGCGGCCCATCACCTCCACCACGATGCACCGCTCGTGCGACTCCGCGGTGGTACGGATGCGGTCAATTGCTTCGGTCGCAATCTCGACGGCCGTCTGAAAACCAAAGGAATAGTCGGTGGCATCAATATCGTTATCGATGGTCTTGGGAACACCAATGATGTTGATTCCGGCATCCGAAAGCCGCCGGGCTGCCGTCAGCGTACCTTCACCGCCGACCGCGACGATGGCGTCGATTCCGTTGCGGGCCATCATTGCGGAGATAGCTTCGGGACCCCCACCTTCTCCCTCGAAGGGATTGGTGCGAGAGGAACCCAGAATCGTTCCGCCCAAACGCGAAAGTCCGCGAACGCGCTCCCGGTCGAGGGGGACCATGCGCTCTTCAACAACTCCGCGCCAGCCTTGGAGAAAGCCGACGAACTCATACCCGTAGGCATCGAGTCCCTTCAGGACGGCGCCACGAATGACCGAATTCAGCCCGGGGCAATCACCACCGGACGTGAGAATGCCGATTTTCATCAGTGACGCGGGCCTGAACTTTTGAGGGCTGTATTCCTCAGATCTAGGCCATGTTGAATCACGTCGATGGCGTCTTTGGCAACATCGGCTCCCGCAGCATACGGCTCGCGCCAGATGGCCAGCACATCGCCCAGACCCTCTGGCAGAATGCTGCGCGCAAACGCCTCAATGCCAAAGCGACCGGTGTAGCCCGCGTCTAAGGCGAGGCGCACGATGCCCGGAATATCCACGACACCCGTGCTCAGGAGGCCGCGACCAGACTGGCCGAGCTCAAGGTAGCCGAGCTTGGGAAGCGCGAGACGGATGGCTGCCCCCATGTCTGCCTCTTCAATGGCCATGTGAAAAGTGTCGAGATGAATGCGCAGGTTCTCGGAACCACTCAAGGCCACGTACTCCATGGCTTGGGCAGCAGTGTTGACGAGTGAGGTCTCGTAGCGATTGAGAACCTCGAACGTCATCATGATGCCGCGCTCGTGAGCGTAGTCAGCGGCGAGGCCAACTTCGACGGCCGAACGTGCAAAGGCGTCGGGGGCAATGGCTGCGGCCGGATGCCCGAAGATTCCATAGGGGACACCGTTTACCTGGTCCCCGCCGAGCTCAGCGGTGAAATCAATCACGGAACGCATGAGGGCGGCACCGGCGGCGCGCACCGAAGGGTCGGGTGACCCGACATCCGTTGCCGGAGAATGCCCGCCCACCATCGTGATGGCAGCAAGGCCACGTTCTGCCAAGAGCTGGCGAAGTGCCGGTATATCGGTCGCTCCCGGGTCCATGGGGGGCAAGACAACGTGCGAATACCCGAGGGCGGAAATGGTGTCGAGCGCACCGGGGAGAGTCTCAAGCGAGGCATCCGCCACCAAAATATTGGCGTGGCACGCCAGTGCAATGGGGAATGTTTCCTTGGATGCAACGGTCATGAGACTCTCCTTTACGGTGTTCTATCGGGGCTAATCGGCAGTGCTATGACTATGTTCCGTCATCACGGTCATTAAAAGCCAGTGTGAGAAAGAGCTAACGCTCCGCCATCCACCGCCAGTGTTGCTCCTGTGACAAAGCTCGAGCCAGGGGCCACGAGGAACAGCATTGGCGCTTGAATCTCGGCCATGGTTCCCATGCGACCGAGAGGAATCGTTGCCGACCACATGCGTTCGCCTGCGGCGTCGAGAACGGCACCGCCACCAATTCTGGTGTCCTTGAAGGGGCCGGGAGCAATTGAATTCACGCGAATTCCGCGCGGGGCCAATTCCAGCGCCGCCTGGCGAACCAGGTTGAGGATGGCAGCCTTGGTTGTCACGTACGCGTAGCAGACCATGGGATCTGTTCGAAGCCCTGCCGTAGAGGACGTGACCAGGATTCGACCACCGTCGGGCAGTACGCGAGCGGCTCCCCGAAGAGTCTCAAACGTTCCGGTCAAGTTCGTCGCGAGTACGGCGTCCCATTCAGCATCTGAATAGTGCGCCAACGAACCCGCGGGCGTCAGGTAGCTCGATCCGCCGGCAATACCGGCGTTTGCTACGACCACTGTTGGTTGCCCAACTTCCGTGACGATTCGATCCAATACCCGGTCGAACTCGCCCCGTGTCGCCATATCGACGGCATAGGCATGCGCCGTTCCGCCCGCGGCAATAATGCCGTCACGAACATCGGCCAACCGACCCTCGTCACGACCCATCAGAACAACAACGGCGCCGGCGGCGGCATAAATCTCTGCGGCGGCCTGACCGATGCCGCTGGAAGAACCCGTGACCACCACGATATCGCCGCGCATCGAGAAGAGATCAACGATGCGGTTCTGTGCGGGGAGATCAGTTTCATGTTGTGTAACGTTGTTCATTTATGTTCACTACCCTCTCGCAAAATTAAAATTCTCACGTGATCTGCCCCTGCAAGGGCTTTCACGGAAAGCCATCGGGGCCGGGACATCATCCCGACCCCGATGGTCACCTATCTCAGACTATTTGAGCTTGTCCGAGGGGGTAATCGATGCGGCATTGCTCATGTCGACGAGGTTTACACCAACGGCGTCATAGTTCTTTGCTGGCATCGTTCCATCTTTCTGGTAGGCCACCATGTCAGCAATGACCGTGTCGAAAATCGCTGGCCAGGGCTGCTCGATTGTTGCCAAGAAGTTGCCACCCTTTTGAATTTCGGCGAGAGCTTCGGCTTCAGCGTTCACGCCAACGACCTTGGCCTTGGATCCCGCTTCATCAATTGCTTTGAGAGCGCCCATTGCTGAGTCATCCCAACCAGTCCACACAGCGTCGAGCTGCCCAGGATTAGCCGTGATGTACGCGGAGACGAACGCGAGAGACTCGGTACGACCCGTTGCTGGTGACGCTACCTTCTGAATTTCGCCGCCCGCGATGATGGCGCCAGCCGCGGTCAGAGCCTTTTCCATGAGGGCTGCACGAAGACGGATCCCGGGGTGAGGATCGTGGCCGATGACCATGATCGTCTTGCCTTTGACACCACCAAGCGCCTTGTCGAGGACAGCCATGCTTTTATCAGCAATGGCTTGCTGATCGGTGGTGATGTTGATGGCGAAGGCATCTTGCGCCGATGTAGCGCTGTCGATGGCAAACATCGGAATGTTGGCGTCCTTGGCGGCCGTAACGATGGACCCAATGGATGCGACGTCAGTGAATCCGTCGAAAACGGCGTCAGCGCCCTGGCCGATAGCGCTCTCAACTGCGGGGTTCATCTTCTGGAAGTCGAAGTCTCCCTGAATCATGGTGAGGTCCCAGCCGAGTTCGGCAGCCTTGGCCGTAAGGGCCTTAACCCACCACGCACCGATGGGAACCTGGTTACCTGAGGTGAACGCAACGACCTTGAAGGGCTTTGCTGGGGCAGCGGCATCGGACGCGCTGGCCGTTGTCGAGCACCCCGTCAGTGCCAGGGCAGCCACCGCGGCAATAGCCGCAATCGCCACTATTCCTGTGAATTTTTTACGCATTTTCTTACTCCTTTGTTGTCAGTGCGTTTGTTTTTTTTTTGGCGCCGACCGACGGGGGGAGCGTTCGGAGACACGTGAAAGGAGCGAGGGCTACCTTCCACGGGTTTAGGGGGAGGAAGAGTCTCTAGCGACTCTCGGTATCGCGTCTAGAACGACGGCAGGTCGAAGCGCTGCTTGAAGGCCGAGTAGCCATCGTCGACGTGCACCACGGTGCCATTAATGACGTTGGACTCGTCGGAAGCGAGGAAGGCGACGACGTTGGCGATTTCTTCGGGAGTTGTCATCTTGTTGCGCATCTGCTCCGAGGCGAAGAGCGCCTTCAGCTCTTCACTGAACTGGTTGATGATGGGCGTACCAACACGGCCAGGCGTGATGGCGACGGCGCGAATGCCATACTCGGCGAGCTCATAAGCGGCAGAGCGAGTGAAGGAGATAACGGCAGCCTTGGCAGCGCTATAGCTGAACGCCAGTTCGGCCGCCTGCTCGCCATAAATGGAAGAGGTACTAATGATGACACCGCCGGTGCCTTGATCGCGGAACTGTCGACCCGCGGCGAGGATGCCGTAGTAGACACCGTCTTGATCGATGCGGATCATGGGCATGTAGTCGACCTCTGGGTCGTGATCCAGCAAAGGCTTTCCACCGGCGATTCCGGCGTTATTGAAGATAACGTCGAGCTTGCCGAAGATCGAGACGGCGCTGGCGACCATAGCTTCAACGTCGGAGAACTTGGAGACGTCCACGCGAACGGCTGCGGTCGCGCCGGGGAAGCCCATGGCTTCGACCTCGGCGACGGCTGCTTCAGCCTGAGCGAGGTTGATATCGGCGATGACAACCTTGGCGCCTTCGTGAACAAACTTTTTGACGGTCGCGAGACCGATTCCACTTGCGCCCCCGGTGATAATGGCGACTTTGCCTGTCAAACGCATGTGATTACTTTCTGCTGAGGGTGGTGTGGATGGTGGAAATGAGAATTGTGAGGAGGTACTGCAGGGGCGAGGGTTGTCCCCACCCCTGCAGTACTCACTATCGGACGGTTAGAGCTTGTCCGAAGGGGTGGTGGTGGCAGCGTTCGTGATGTCAACGAGGTTGGCATCAACAGCGATGAAGCTCTTTGCAGGAAGCGTGCCATCCTTCTGGTAGGCAAGCAGGTCTGCATCGATCATCTTCAGGATCGAAGGCCAAGGCTGGTCGATGGTGGCGAGGAAGTTTCCGCCAGCTTCGATACCCGCGATTGCCTCGCTCGATGCGTCAACACCGGTGACTACGGCGGCAGAACCAGCCTCGGTTACACCCTTGAGGGCACCGAGGGCGGCGTCATCCCAACCAACCCAGACGGCATCCAGTCCACCGGGGTGAGCTGTCAGGTAGTCCGCGACCAAGGCGAGAGCCTCGGTACGACCGGTTGCAGGGGACTTGACCTTCTGAACATCGCCACCGGCAATGTTGGCGCCGGCTTTGATGAGAGCATCCTTAGCCAAACCTGCGCGCATGCGGATACCGGGGTGAGGATCGTGGCCGATGACCATGATGTTCTTGCCCTTGAGGCCGCCAATTTTCGCGCTGATTGCGCCCAACGTCTGGTCGACGATGCCTTGCTGGTTGGTGGTGATGTTTGTGACGAAGGCGTCAGAAACAGCTGTTGCACTGTCCATCGCGAAGATGGGGATCTTTGCATCCTTGGCAGCGGTGACGATCGAACCAATGGAAGCTACGTCAGTGTAGCCATCAAAGATTGCGTCGGCGCCCTGGCCGATGGCGCTCTCCACAGCAGGGTTCATCTTCGTGAAGTCGAAGTCACCCTGAATCATGGTGAGCTCCCAGCCATTGGTCGCGGCTTCGGCTGTAACAGCCTTAACCCACCAAGCACCGATAGGTGTCTGGTTGCCAGAGGTGAAAGCAATGACCTTGAAAGGCTTTGCTGAGGCGGTGTCGGTGCTGGCGGTGGTGGAGCAGCCCGTCAGTCCGATGGCGGCAATGGCGGCAATTGCAGCAATCGCCACCACTCCTGTGAACTTTTTACGCATTTTCTTACTCCTTTGTTGTGATTGCGTTTATTTTTGTGGTGTCCGGGCGACGAATAGGGGGGGTGGAGGTCGCTCGGTTTTTACGTGAGAAGCGCTTGCGCTACCTTTCACGATTCTTAAGGGAGGACAGTGTCACGGCCGCAATAATGATCAGACCCGTCACCACCTGTTGGACATACGAGTTCACGCCCAGGATGTTGAGCCCATTGCTCATGACGCCAATGATGGTGACACCGACCATGGTGCCGCCGAGGTTAGCCATTCCCGATCGAATGACGGTCATGCCCAAGAAGACTGCGGCCACAGAGAACATCATGTTGTCGCTGCCTTGGACGGCGCTTGCACTACCCAAACGTGCGGCCAAGAGAATACCGCCGATGGCCGAGACAAGTCCGGCCAAGGTGAAGGCGAGCAGGCGGGCACGGCGCACGTTGACGCCGGAGAGCCGCGCAACTTCTTGGTTTCCTCCCGTTGCGTGCCAGCTACGACCAATGGTCGTGAACCGCAGAGTCCCCCAGATGATGAGTGAAATAACGATGGCGATGTACACCGGGAGGGGAACGTTCAGGAACTTGCCCTGACCGAGGTTGTTGAAGCCCTCGGGGAGGCTGAACAGTGTCGTTCCTGCCGTCACCAGGTACGCCAAACCAACGACGGAGGTCATCGTGGCCAAGGTCGCGACGAATGCCGACAACCGGAGGTAGGCAATGAGAAAACCATTCGCGAGGCCGATGAGCAACCCCACACCGGCGGCAACCGAAATGGCGGTCCACATGGGTACGCCTCCGAGCATCAAGGCAGCCGCGACGGCACCAGCGAGGCTGGAAGTCGCCCCAAGCGACAGATCAAAGTCACCGACGACCATGACGACCGTTTGGGCGCTCGCGATAATCGCCAAGATAGAGACTTGAAAGAGAATATTTTTCACATTGGTAAAGCTCAGAAAGACATCCGGTCGCATCGCGAAGAAGAAGGCAATGAGCGCGATGAGCGCGATGACCGTTCCTCCCTGCAGAAGGGTTCTCCCCAGTGAGCGGCCTGGCTTGGCCGGCGCATTAGTTGTTGACATGAGAGTCTGCCTTTCCGTAGCAGTAAGCGAGAAGAATTTCTTCGGTGGCCTCGGAGGCCTGGACTTCACCCGAGATCTGACCCTCGTGCATGATGATGATGCGGTCACTCATTCCCATGAGTTCCGGAAGCTCAGAACTCACGGCGACCACGGTCGTGCCGCCGGCCGCAAGTTCACGAATCAACCGGTAGATTTCCGCCTTCGTTCCAACGTCAATTCCACGGGTTGGCTCATCCATGAGCAACACCTTGGGCTTGCGCGCCAGCATTTTTGCCAGAACAACTTTTTGCTGGTTGCCGCCGGAGAGTTCACCGACTGGCTGACGTTGACCGCGAGCCTTGATCTGAAGATCCAGCATCCCTTGTCGCGTGATGTCGACAATGCGGGAACCCGAAACGAAGCCAAACGAACTCACGCCGGGAATGTTGGCCAGAGCAATGTTGTCTTGAATGGTCGCACTGAGAATGACGCCCTGGCTGCGACGTTCCTCGGGAACGAGAGCGATTCCGGCTTCCAGCGCGCGACTGACCCCGGGAGACGGACGCAGTGTCTTGTCGCCGACCGTGATGGTTCCCGCGGTGTGCTTTTGAGCCCCCGCCAGGATGCGGAGCAACTCGCTGCGGCCAGAACCGGCCAGGCCACCAATTCCGAGGACCTCACCCTTGTGGGCCGTAAACGAGATGTCCTTTACCTTGCGGCCGTCAACCTTCTCCACGGTGAGAGCAACGGTTGATGTCGCGGTGCCACGCTCGGGGTACAGCTCCCCGGCCGCTCGGCCCACCATGGTCGAAATGACCTCGTCGATGTTGGAGTCGGCAACATTCTTCGTGATAATGGTCTCACCGTTGCGCATGATGGTGAGGCGATCGCACAACTCAAAGACTTCTTCGAGACGGTGCGACACATAGACAATGGCGACACCCTGATCGCGAAGCTTTCGCAGCACGGCAAACAAGTCTTTGATTTCGGTATCCGTCAGCGAGGCTGTTGGCTCATCCAGAATGAGAACCTGCGCATTTGTCGCAAGAGCCCGGGCAAAAGCAACCATGGTTTGCTGCACGGGCGACAGCTCTCCCGCAAGCTTTCCCAGCGGAATTGTCTGGTTGAGACGATCAAGTTGTTCTTGCGCGCCACGGCGAAGAGTTTTCCATTGCACGAGACCACCACGGTTGGGAGTTTGCTCGCCCAACATGATGTTTTCGGCAACGCTAATAGAAGGAATGATCGACAGCTCTTGGTAGAGCGCAACGATGCCCGCACGGTTAGCCACACGAACGTTGGCAAACTCAACGTCACTTCCGTTTTGAACGATGGTGCCCGAATCCGGAGTGTACAAACCCGTGAGAACTTTTACGAGAGTCGACTTTCCGGCGCCGTTCTCTCCGAGCAATGCGTGAATCTCACCCTTACGGACAGAGAGCTGCGCTCCGCTGAGGGCATGGACGCCGTCAAAGTGCTTAAAGATGTCCCGAGCTTCGAGAGCAATCGTGTGAGATGAATCTTCGGTCGTTAAAGCCGCGTTCATTTCGAACCTCCTAGATCGGGCATGTCGTTGCAGCGAATGACGACTTTGGGAAAGCGGCCACTGACGTGCATGTCAAATGCCTCGGTGGCGTCTTCCAAGTCAAAGATGGACTGGGTCAGCTCCGACACATCCAGATGCGGCAAAATCTGCAGCGCCCGCGGGAAGGTGTAGGGCGAGATGAAGACACCCGTGACGGTCAGTTCCTTGAGGTACAGGTAGTCCGACAGGTTCAGGGGCATTTCGAAATCGTGCGGGTACATGGCCCCGTAAATCACGGTCGCACCCTTGGCGGCGATATCGAGCAGACCGGAGACGGCCCGAGGGGATCCCGACGCGTCGATCACGATGTCGTACCCCTGACCATTGGTGATGGCATCGGTGCGCTCGCCCTGGTTTTCCCCAACGGGGTCAATCACGAACTCTGCACCGTGACGCAACGCCATTTCGCGACGCTCGGCGATGGGCTCAATGAGGGTGAGCGAGGTGGCGCCGTTCATCTTCATGAGCTGCAAGACGAGTTGGCCGATGGGGCCCCCGCCACAGATAGCAACACGGTCGCCCAAACGGATGTTGGTCTTGTCGGCAATGCGAACCGCCACCGACGTTGGCTCCAGCAAGCAGCCCTTGAGCAGGCTCACATCATCCGGAAGCTTGTAGACCTGCGATTCGTGCCACGTCACCGTCTCGGCCATTCCCGGGCGGTTGTAATCCTGGATGTTCTCGCAGAACTGCTGGGTTCCCGTGCGGCACGGCGTGCAGGTTCCGCAGAAACGGAGGAAGTTGCCCGCAACGCGATCACCGACGATCAGGCCGTTGCGGGTAGCTTTTGCCCCGAGGGCTTCGATGACACCAGAGAGCTCATGGCCGAGCCCAATGGGGACATCCGTTCCAAAGAATCCCTCCGCGAGGTGGGGGTCGGAGCCGCAAATCGCAGAGTAGGCGACGCGAATGCGCACATCCTCTGGCCCAAGGTCTTGCTCAGGGAAATCAACGACACCAATGCGACCGCGCGTGGCCTCGTCGGGGTCCCGAAGGCTTCCGACTTTCGTCACTGCGACTGTTCTCATGATGTTTCTCCGTTGATTGTCATGCATTGCTTCAGGTAAAGAGGTGTGGCTGTGGGGCGGGATGGTGCAGGTCAGGCCGTGGCGGCAATCACACGACGGGTCGCGGCCTTGGTGGCCTCGAGGCCGTAGCCGTACTTATCACGGAGTTGCTCGTCTTCACCGAAGCCGGCAAAAACCTGAGGGATACCGAGACGCTCGAAGGCCGTGAGGTGCAGCCCCCGGTCAGCGACGACGTCGGCAACGCGCGAGGCAAGACCGCCGTAGGCAAGGTGGTCTTCGACGATGACAAACCGACCGCCGGTCTCTTCGGCACACTGCGCGACGAGATCCGCATCAATGGGCTTGAGCGTGAACATGTCAATGACGCGAACGTTGAAGCCTTCGACAGCAAGCTCTTCAGCAGCCTCGAGCGCCTGGGCAACGACGGTTCCGTGCGTGAAGATCGTGGCATCGGTTCCCTGGCGGGCAACGATTCCTTTTCCAATGCGAATGTCGTGCTGGCCGGGCTCGTAGAGAACCTTGTCGCTCTTGCCTACAGCCAAGCGGATGTAGAGGGGGCCGGGCATCGCCATGGACTGGCGAAGGACTTCGCCCACCATGAGGGGGTCACCGATGGAGGTGACGGTCATGTTCGTCAGGGCACACATGAGCGCGAGGTCTTCGACGGCGTAGTGGGTCGAGCCACCGTTACCGACGAGACCGCCGTGCGTACCAATGATCTTGACGGGCAAGTTCGGGTAACAGATGTCGCTCCGAATCTGCTCGAGAGCTCGCATGCTCAAGAAGGGCAGCATGCCGGAGACGACGGGGATGTTGCCGTCGTAGGCCAGACCGGAGGCGATGCCGACGCAGACCTGCTCGGCAAGTCCGACGTCGACGAAACGCTCAGGGTACTTGTCACGGAACTCCACCAGAGTCGCGCCGATGTCTGGCGTCAGTACCCACAGGTTGTCGTGAGTCTCACCGAGTTCAGCGAGGGTCGTTCCGATAACGGAACGCGCGGAGAGCATTTCTCCAAATGTGAATGTCTCAGCCATTAGACCGTCTCCTTCTTACGTGTCGAGTTCAGAGCGGTCATTGCCTTTTCAAGGTCGGCTGCTCCGAGGCGGCCAGCGTGCCAGGCGAGGTTCTTCTCCATGAAGTCCACGCCCTTGCCCTTGATGGTTTCGCAGATGATGACGGTGGGGCGTTTGCTATCGGATGCGGGGAGGGCATCCACAGCGGCAACAAGTTGTCCCATGTCGTGGCCGTCGACCATGACGACGTTCCAGCCAAAGGCCGCCCACTTGTCGGGGTAGGGCTCGAAGGCGACGCGCTCTTCGGCGAAGCTCGTCATGAGCTGACGGTTGCGGTCAACGAACGCAACAATGTTGCCGAGCTCGTTGCTCCGGGCGGCCATGGCCGCCTCCCAGACCGAACCTTCGCCGGTTTCGCCATCGCCCAGAACGCAGAAGACGCGGTGGGTGTCGCCGCGACCGCGGGCACTGAGTGCCATGCCGACAGCGATGGGAAGACCGTGACCGAGCGAACCAGTGGAGCATTCGACGCCGGGAAGTTGAACCTTGCAGGGATGCATGCCGTAGGCGCTATCGAGCTGCCCGTAGGTTTCGACGATTCCCTCATAGGAGAAGAAGCCGCGCATCGCCATGGCAATGTACATGCAGACGGCCGCGTGACCTTTGCTCAAGACGAAGCGGTCGCGGGCCGGGTTGGCAATGTTGGTGGGATCCACGTTCATGCCGTACTGGTACAAAACCGTGAGGATATCCGCTACCGAAAGGTCGCCACCAATGTGAACGGCACCTTCATAGGTACCGCAGAGGTGGAGGAGCTTTGACCGGAGTTCAAAGGCGAGCTCTTCAAGCTCTGCAACGGTGTGGCGGGTTTCGCCCGCGATGAGGGTTGGTTGACCCATCACATGCCTCCTCATTGATGACATTTCGTAGTGGCTTCAAGAACAAAATCTAAATCTGTCTACTAAATCAGTATCCGATGAAAGTACCGTAGCACCTTCGTGTTTAGATGTAAACCAGATTGATTTCTGAAAACATAGCACACAGTGGTTTACAAGTAAAAGACTTTCTTGTTTACAAGTAAATAACAATTGTTCTATGCTGTTCCCACGATGCGAGCAGCGTAGTTCGCACAAGACAAGACAAGACAAGACACAGAGAGGTGCTTGGACTTATGACCGAAAAACTAGAAACCATTCGTACCGGGTTGTTCATCGGTGGCGTTCAGCGCGATACCGACAAGACGATCACCATCGTCGATCCCGGTAAAGCCGGAGAGATTGTCGGCTATGCCGCATCCGCTTCTAAGGCTGATGTCGCCGATGCCGTGAAGGCCGCCCAGACCGCATTCCCCGCGTGGTCCGCCCTGTCGGCTGTTGAGCGTGCCGCCATCATGACCGAAGCCATCAAGGGAATCGCTGACGACCGCGACGCCGACGCCGAGATTCTCTCGCGCGAAAACGGCAAGGTTCGTTTCGAAGGCTGGATCGACGCCTTGGTGTTCGAAATCCGCTGGAACCTCGCCCTGATGCTGGCCGGCGACGTCGACACGGGCAAGACCCTTCCCGTCGTTCCTGGCATTCCCGTCAACACCGAAGTGATGTACCAGTCGCTGGGTGTTGTCAGCGTTATTGTTCCCTTCAACTGGCCCATCGCCATTTTGGGTGCGGCATTGCCTCACGCCCTTCTAGCCGGCAACACGGCCATAGTCAAGCCACCACTGACGGCTCCTCTGGCGACCGCTCGCCTCGTTCAGCGCCTCGCTGAAAAGCTTCCTGCCGGTGTTTTGAACATTGTGACCGGTGAGGATGCCAACATGGCAGCCCTCATTGAAGGCCCTGGCGTTGCCAAGGTCTGCTTCACCGGTAGCGTCAACGGTGGCAAGCGCATCATGCAGATGGCGTCGACGTCGCTGACGCGCGTCACGCTTGAGCTGGGTGGTAACGATGCAGCGGTCTTCTTGGAGGATGCCATCATCGATGACACTCACCTCGATCGCCTCTTCTCCGCTGTCTTCGACACCACGGGCCAGATTTGCATGAACGCCAAGCGCGTGTACGTGCACGCCTCCCGCATGGACGAGCTCGTCGCTGGCCTCACCGCCCGCCTCGAGAAGACCAAGCTCGGTCACGGTCTCGACGCCGACACCACGATGGGTCCTTTGCATGCTCCCTCGCAGAAGGTGTTCGTTGATCAGCTGATCAAGGAAGCCAAGGATTCCGGAGCGGATGTTCGCGAGTTCTCTGAGCTCCCCACGGGCGACCTCGCCGGCGGTAACTTCGTTCGTCCCGCGCTGGTCATCAACCCTGACCCCACGTTGCGGGTTGTCGTTGAAGAGCAGTTCGGCCCCGTAATCCCGATCATCCCCTTCACGACCGAAGCAGAAGCAATTGCTGCCGCTAACGACACGTGGGCTGGTCTCGGCGGTTCCGTCTGGAGCGCAAGCCCCGAAGCGGCCCACCGCGTTGGCGCTCAGCTGGCCTGCGGTTACGTCTGGGTCAACGACCACGGAGCAGCTCGTCTCGACCTTCGCGCCCCCTTTGGTGGCATGAAGGAGTCCGGCTTCGGACGCGAGCAAGGCATCGAAGGTATCCGTGCGTTCCAGGACACGCGTGCCATCGCTACGATCGATGCGGCCGCGCTAGCAGCGCAAGCTCACTAAGACGTAGTGTGTGGTCGGCGGGCGCTTATCGTTCGATGGTTCTCGCCGGCCACTTTAAACCCCTTGGTTATCTCATGACAATTCTCAACGACTCCCCCGTAGACCCTCAGCATGAGGCGGTCAGCGGCGGTCTTCTCCAGCCCCTGCGCGACGTCGTCTCCACGGATGATTTCACGCCCCGCTTGCTGGCTCTCATCTCCAACGCGCTTGTCTGGCGTGAATCGTCCCTGCTTCGACGTGAATTTAATCTCGGCACCAACGACTGGCGTGTCATCTCCGCCCTCGCGATTAGCCCCGGCGCCACGGCAACGTACGTTTCGGACTTTCTGATTTTGAACAAGGCCGTTGTCTCCAAGGCAGTGACAACCCTCATCGCACGCGACCTCGTTGTCTCCACTGATGGCAAGCGCGGCTCGCGACACCTTTACCTCACGCCCGCCGGGGGCGAAATGCACGACAAAATGATGCCCATTTCACTGAAGGGCGAAGAAATCATTTTGAGCGATCTCAGTTCCGTTGAAATCCTTCAGCTCAACGGCCTGCTCACGCGCCTGCTCAATAAGACACCCGACTTGTCCGCCGTTTCTGACGAAGACTGATCAACGGCGGAGCCGCGCACGTCCTGAGCTGGACGAACACCCCTGCCGCGCTTCGTTAGTAGCTCACGGCGCCGGCTTTCGCCGCCGCCGCCTTGTAAAAGGGCCGCTCAATCATGAGCACAACGAGACAGATGAGAGCACCAATGAACGTGGCCAGCAGGCGGTCATCGGCTGTCGCCAGAATCGATTCGTTCGTTCCGTCGAGCAAGACGATGCCGGGGGTCAAGAACATCGCGTACTGCCAATACGGGCGTTTCTGCGCATTCCCCACCAAGGCGAGCACAATAAACAGGTTTCCAATGAGAGCGAAGAGGCCAGGAACCGGGATGGAACCGGCCACGCCCACGGCGATGAAAAATCCTAGGAGCGTACCCCCGGCTCGCTGAATCCCCTTGGTCCAGGTTGCCTGAAGCGAGGGTTGAACAATGACCGCGATCGTCAGAATCAGCCACGCGCCGAGATGGTTGAGGGCATAGTGAACGGTAAGAAAACTGGTGATCCCCAGCAGAAGGGCGAGGTTGACGGCGTAGCCAATGACGACGTTGCGGGAGAATTCGGGGACAGGCCTGACGGGGAGCGTCTTGGCAACGAGGCCCACGAGAAACACAGGGATCAGTGATGCTCCGAGAGTGACGAGTCCCAGAAAAAGACCGTTGAGAAAAGCGCTCTGCGTCAGAACGGAGGGCTGGGTCAACGCGAATCCGGCGCAAATCGGAACAAACACAAATGCTGCCGACATCCCCTTGACATTCATGGCGCCAACAAAGATCCCGATGAGAACAAAAACGCCAACGGTCACAAACAATACCGATGCGGTGCTGACGGCAAGGAACGCCGCTATCCCCATGGCCACGGACACCCAGGCGGCATGCCTCCTCGTTGTGGAGACGATAGCGATGCCACCCCCGATGGCGCCCAATGACGCCGCGCTGCCCGCTGCGGCCATGCCGAACGTCGAGAGAAGGATGCCAGGGCTCATTGTTGCGACCAGCACGACGATGAGGCCCGTCAGCTTCGGTGCGCGGAAGGGGGTCATGCTCGTCAGTCAACCACACGCGTGAGAGCCCGAAGAGTATCTATAATCATTACAGAAACTGAGTTCAAGAGAACTTCCGTGTAAGTCGTGACCGGTTTTCGCCCACGAAAGGAATTCTCTGCTCATGAAAGCCCTCGATGCACTCGAAACAAACCCGGTGACCTAGAGCTATGAAGGTCATTACGCAGCTCAGACAACGATTCTGGGTCCAGATTGTGATGAGGGGAGCCTTTCAGTCGGCCATCATCCTTGTCATTCTGGCGCTCGTCAGCTTTTTGACACGCAAGGAGCTTCACACTCTGCGGTTGGGGATTCCCGCGGCGGAACCCCTTAGCCAATGGCTGTCCCACTCGAGCTCATGGGACCTGTTTGCCTACATCTTCGTCGTCACGACCCTGTTCCATTACCTCGGACAGTTGGTGGGTGTCTTCGCGGATCGCTTCAACCTAAGAAAGTTGGCGAATTGGAGCCTCACCGACCTTGACGCGAGCGCGCCAGCGGGGATGGCAGGGACAGAGGCCGCCCGCCCTGCCCGCGTGATTTCGGCTGTCATGGGACTACGACGCCGAACTCTCCAAGCCGTTCTTCGCAGTGATCCCGCCTTCATCGCGACCATCACTCTGGTCGCCTGCTTGGTCCTTCTCGGTCATTACTGGGCGGGCGCCGTTCTCGCACTTTTTAGCATCTTTGCGATGAGCTACATACCGGTGATGATTCGCTCTTTTCAGAAGGTAGCGGTGCGCACAAACGCAGCGTTGCAGGCCTCCGCAGACCGAGGAATCTCCACAACGGGGAATGGCGGAGAAAAGGCCATCCGCCTCGCCGAATCCCGCTTGGCCACGATCGTCAATCGTCCGCTGGTGCGTATTCAGGTCGGCTGGCCCGTGCTCGTTGGCGCCATCGCCTGTGTTTCGTTTGTGGCCTTCGCCGAGATTAACTTCATGGTTCGCCACGACTTACTCCCCGCTTCATCGGCCCTCCTCATTGCGATTCTGGCACTCGTGGCGCGGTCTTCGCTCTCTCTGGCGCGGGACACCGAAGATGCCGCCTTCTTCGCCAGCAACACGCAGAGTCTGCACGGCGGAGAGTTTGATCAGGAGATTTTGTAGCGGCCTTTCGCCATAAGGCGAGACCGAAAATCGGCCCAGTCCGCCGGAATTTCCTTGGGGCGTTGTAGGTCTCTTACGGCCTCGCGGGTGCTGTGCGCGGCGACCAAGGCCGTGGCCCACTCATTCTCGTCATGGGCATCCACCATCGTCACGGGGAGAAAACGGCCGAGCTCCGTCAGAGCAGTCTTCCGGGCCGCGACGACGGGCCTGCCGCAGGCCAAAGCCTCGGTGACCGGTAGCCCAAAACCTTCCGCGAGGGAGGGGACAGCGACAACGTCGCTGGCGAAGTAGTGGGCTGCAAGCGCGGCGTCACTTATTTTGTCGCGAATGATGGTGACGCGACGACGGAGTTCCTTTGGCAAAGCGGCATAGTCGCGAGCGAAATCCGCGGACATCTCGGTCGAGTTTTGCGCGAGCAGCACGAGATTTACGGTCACGTTGAGCTCATCGAGAATCATGAGGGCTCTGAGGAGAACGGCAAAGTTTTTGCGGCGATCCAACGCTCCGACGGCAAGCACGTTGAGCTCGTCGAGAGCGCTCACTCGGGAGAGCGGGAAATCTTCGACCTCGTGATGGAATCGGGGCCACGGGGGGTAGACGACGCGAACCTTCTGGTCAATGTGCTCCTCCTCAAGAAGGCCGCGAAACTGGCTGTACTGGCGTTGGGTGAACTTGGAGTTGCAGACCACCAGACGGGCCTGATTGACGATATCGAGATACCGGAGGTGATTCGTTCGGATGCCGGCCCTCGCCCCTTGCGCGATAACCGTTTTGTGGGAAAGCGGAAAGAGGTCATGGAGATACACAATCGTGGGGATCTCCTGAGACTCAAAGAGCCCGGCGAGAGCCTCCCGGTGATCCTTGCCTGTCGGAATGTCAATCAAGACGAAGGTTTGGTTGTTCCGCATCTGCCATTCGGGCCACGACCGCAAACCGCGATCATCCTTGTCGGGCACGTCATCCGAGAGAAAAAGGTGATAGATCAACGTCCCTAGCGACCGAAGATACTCCTCGAATGTCGTTCCGCGAGCCCTGTTGGCCCATTCCTTCGCCAGCCTGAGGTAGCGTGCGCGCAGGCGTTTTCTCAGCGTTCCAATGAAGCCAAATTGCCGGCGCGGTTTCACCGCGGCGATGTGCCGCACGGCGCGAAAGCTCGAACTTCGCCGGTCGTAGCGCACGAGCAAGACGTCTTGGGCGTGCGCCACGGCAAATCCCACCACCATGCGTTGAACCCCGGAAAAATTGCGCGACCGAGAAACCGCCGTGACGTCGAGAACGATGGGGCGACGACTCGCCCGCTCAAACCACGTCGATATTCTTTCGGCCCGGCTCGCCTGCTCATCATGGAACGTTAGAGCGGTCATGACCTAGCCTTCTTCAACCTGGTCGTCCGCAAGCCAGCGTGCCCATAAATCCGTGAACTCGCCCTGGTCCACAATCTCGAGGAACCTGCGATTTGACTCCGCGAAGTCTCCCAAAACCTGTTTCTTCTCCGCTGCTGACAGCGACCAGGGGACGAAGGGGGCATCCCCCATGGGATCCGACGTGCCGTGGGCAATCTGGTGATGCTTCTTCGTCACCTCGTCAAAGATGTGCCGCCGCTTTTCCGCCGAGGGAGACGCGAAGCTGAATCGGCCCGCCGGCTTTTTCAC
This sequence comes from Microbacteriaceae bacterium, assembly GCA_947443745.1. Classification (GTDB taxonomy): domain Bacteria; phylum Actinomycetota; class Actinomycetes; order Actinomycetales; family Microbacteriaceae; genus Alpinimonas. The sequence goes on from CANEXL010000006.1 coordinate 21,224, forward strand.
CTTGGCCAATTCTCGCAAACCAACTTCAGAGAAGGTGGGGTTGAACCTATTTTCCCGCAAAGCCGGCGAGGGAACCGGCGGAGCCTCAATGCCGAGCACGTCGAGAAACCGCACCGCACTCGCCATCAGATCACGTTCATTCTCGACATAGGGAACCACAATGAGGCGGGATCGCTGAGTTCCAAAGGTCCATTTTTCGAGAAGCGCGGAATAGTCAATGCTCGCGAGAAAGGCCTTTTCGCTCTCGACATAGTCGGCGTACTGCAGCGACATGCCAGGGTTATTGAAGTCCTTGATGCGCTGGGCAATCAATGAAGCCATTGCCTTATCTTGGCGACGGGCAAAAAAGACGACGAGAACCTCATCGAAATATTGTAGAAGGAAATCTCCAAGATCGCGCGGAGTGTGCAGGGTAGCCGACGACGTCTCGGCCACGAAAATTGTCGTCGAGACGAACAGAGAATTCTGCGCCGCCTTCGCGCGGGCAATCTCGCCCAGCTTTGTCATCGTGTCGACGAGCTGACGATTGGAGTCAAATGGCCCGGATTGCAGCTGATGATGCTTCACAATGCGACGGGTTTCGTCAAACCAGAGGTCGCCCGACGGATACAGGACACCCTGTTGTGCCAGTTTCTCACTGGCCAGCGTGAGGTAGCGCGCCAAATGTGAGGTGCCCGTCTTCTGCGGGCCAATGTGCACGACCGCACGAGTGAGGGTTTTCTTCGTCATGAAATTCTGCCGGGGATTTCGAGCTCGGCCTCTGCCAAGCTGGAGTCTTGTCCGGTGCTGGATCGTTCGAGAAACTGAACATAAATCGTTTGTGACGTGGCGGCCGGTCGGGAGACCCTCAGTCTGAGCGTGGCGGAATCTTGACCAGAAGCGACGGGCGCTTCCGCAAGCACAACTCCCGACGCGTCGCGAAGAGACAACAGCATCACCTTATGCTCGTCGCCAAGAGCCGGAGGTGTATTCCAGCGCCACCGGAGTGTGAGCCGCGATATCTTGGAAGTGGGATTGACGCATTCGCCCCAGAGCAGGCCGCCGTCAAACGGGCGAGGAGACAAAATGCTGGCGACGATTTTCGACACAACCACCCGGCCAAGAAACCTCGGCCTTTGGGTCACGGTGATCGTGACTGGTGAGTCCCAGTCAACGGTGTCTATCGGGCGGATGAGAACGTTCTGACCGGCAACGCGAAAGTTCTTGACAACCTGCGGGCTTCCTGATTCTCCAAACATTCGCCACGTCACTTCGAGACGAGGCGCCAGCCGAAAAGCACGATCAAGCTCAAGGCGCGTAAGGCCATCAGCTTGAGCAAACACGCGCATAAACATGGTCCTTGGGCTGGAGGCGGGGGGAAGGATCCGCCAAGGGAAAAAACCCTCTAAATGAGATTCATTTACAATAGCTTAAGGTTTAGACGTGCGGGGGCACTCGCGTGGTCTGCCTCTTCCTTCGAAATAGACAGTTACCATGGCCAAAATCCCCTTATGTCACAAGGACCCTTCATGAAAGCAGTCATTCACATCGGCCCGACAAAGACGGGATCGACAGCCCTTTCGCGTTATTTTCACCTCGCCAACACGCGAAAGAAACTCCCCTCGAACATCATTTATCCGGAGGGCGACCTCTGGTTCGGTCAGCAAAAGCACTCGATGCTTAAATTTTGGCAAACAGTGACCGATCACGAGGCTGAGAATTTCGGTGACTTTATTCCCGAGGTGGATCAAGCATTTAAGAACATTGTTGAGCATGCGCGGGTAGCCGGTGGCGAAGATGCAACGGTTGTGTTCATCTCGGAGACTCTGATGACAATGCCCAACCCGTCGACCCTGACGCGGCCGCTGAGTAAATACTTCTCCGACATCACTTTCGTCATGGTTGCGCGGTTGCAAGACGAGGCGATTGCGTCGGGGCTGACCCAAATGTTGAAGGCCAAAATTGACAATCAAGTCACCAGTCTCGATGTCGCTGAGTTCATGGCGAACAAGTCCGCCGTCTCGCGTTTCGACTATGCCCTCCAACTCGACCGCTGGTTGCCAATCGCAGACGAGCACAAGCTGGTCGTCCTTCCGTATCTTTCGTCGTCGACAAACCCTCACCTGGTTGTAACCACGTTTAGCGCCGGTCTCGGCCACGACGTGAAACTTCCGAGAATTCCAAAATTCGAACAGAGTCGCCCGAATCGCTCGCCGACAGCCCAGCAATTGCTGGAGTTCGTCTCTCTGAAGAGGCAATATTCTCGGGCTCTCGTCGAAAACAACGTCACCGTCATGGCGAATCTCACGGCTCAATTCAAGACGCTCCAAAACGCATCTCAGAGCACAGAGATTCACGCATCAGCCGAAGGAAACGCCGCAGAAAAGCCATGGCGCTTGCCGCCTCGAGATGCGTTCATCATTTTGTCGGCGTTCGATGGTTCGAACCGGAGATTACTCACATACGTCGAAGACTCGCCGCTGGCTGGTCAGTGGGGTCGCTGGCAAAAGAACCTTGAAAAGCGTCTTGCCGAGGGAAGAGCGCTAACCAAGAATTCTCGGTATGACGCCGACGCTTAACTTAAACAAGGTGATTCGTGGCGCCATTGGAGAACTGCCCCGGGGCGTCCACGTCGAGAGGCACACCCCCGCCAGCATTCGCACCGAGACACCGGCGCGATTCTTTAGCTTTGCCTCGGGTCGATGGTTGGAGCATTTAAGCTACCCCTCAGGCGAAGCAAAGAAACGTCCGTTGCAGGATGAGTGGGTTTTTGCGGTGAGGAACGCTGTCGTGACGTCCGATCACGTCGTCTACACCGAAGACGGAACGCGGCTAGAAAACAGTGGGGGTTGGCCGTTCGGGCAGGGTCTGGAGCACGACTTTTCGATGTTGAGAGCTCATGCCGCTGTTCTGGACGACCGGGTTGCGTTCGCCGGCACCAAAAATGGTCGCATGGGAGAACAGTGGCTCCTTCAGGTGATGCCCCGCGCCGTCCGGCTTCGACAACTCTTTGGTGATGTGCCCATCATCGCTCCGCCCTCACACACCTCATTGCAGGAACCTTGGAGAACCGCCGGCGTCTTGCCCGAAAAACGAATCACCCAACCGGATGCTGGGGGCGCTGGAGAAGTAACCGCCATTCGGGTCCGCGAGCTTCTGTTGACGAACCAGGTGGTCCTCGCCAGCGGGATAAGCGGTGCCCGGTTTGACGAAGTCCAAACGCAGTTTGCCGGCATCCGAAAGATTCAGGATTCTCCGCGACATCTTTTCGTCGCACGCAAAGCCAACACGCGAAATTCGATGAAGAACACTGATCAGATTGCCGCGATTGCCGCGAACCTTGGCTTCACGACCATTGTTGCCGAGGACCATTCCCTCGAAGAAAAAGTCGCTCTCTTTGCCGGTGCCCGCATTGTCGCCGGCGAGGCAGGAACCGGTTTGCATCCGTCTATCTTTAGCCCCCCCGGCCAAATGGTGGTCGAAATTTCTCCTTCGCAGGTTGCCCGCACGAATGACATTCAGAGGCTCATCACTTCGTATCGCGGGCTCAACTTGGGGGTCATCTCCAGCCAAAGAGCGGCCCAAGAGCAGGGATGGATGGCGGACCCAGAAGTCGTCGGTTTGGCGCTGGAAAGTCTCGTGCAGCGTGTCTCCTGATCTCGGTCGCCGGCAAGAAACGTGCACCCCGCGGGCTGAGAACTTCTGGTTGAGAGCTGGTGGCGCGCCATGATTTTTAATTTGGGCAGCATTTGGAGCGACGGAAACGCGACCCCCCTACCTAACGGCGTCACGCTCGAGATTCATCACACCACGCGTCGCGATATCGGCACCCTCTCTGGTTATTATTCTTTCGCTGGGGGCCACTGGCGCAGCCACAGAATCGACAACACGTTCGACGCCAAAAGAAACCCGGCAATTCTCGATGAATGGGTCTATGCAATCGAGGACGCACTCGTCACCTCAGACAACCACATCTACACGGCCGACGGCACTCAGCTCATCGGAACAGGATGGGCCATAAAGAACGACGTGATTCATGACCAAGCAGCGCTTAAATCCGACGCAATTCGGGTCGATGAAACCGTGATTTTTGCGGGGATGAACGCGGGTTACGTCTATGGTCACTGGCTGCTCCACGTCATGCCTCGGGTTGTGCGCATGCGCCAGCTCTTTGGCGATATCCCCGCCCTCGTTCCCCTAACGCCGTGGGATAGCACTCCCCATCACACCCTCGCTGGTCTCTCAGAAGACAAGGCAATCCATATTGCCCCGGCAGGCGGGCCGTCGGGAATTGGCGCTGTCAGAGTCTCCCGCCTCCTGGTTACCAACCAAATCGTGCTCAACCCCGGCATCAATGCCGAACGATTCGACCACGTGCTGACGCAATTTGATTTTGAGTCCAGCCTTTTTGCCGTGCCGGAAAAATTGTTTGTTGCTCGCAAAGCTGGACCCTCAACACACCGAACGGGAATGGCGAACAGCGACGAGGTTGCCGAAATGATGGAGAATTTTGGTTTCACAATCTTCTACCCGGAAGATCATTCGTGGAAAGACCAGATCTCGCACTTTCGCGGCGCTCGCGTGGTGGTAGGGGAAACCGGAAGCAGCATGCACACCGCAATTTTTGCGGGTTCCGATCTCACTGTCGTCGATATCACCCCCCTCGCCGACCTGTCAAAGCGTGAGTGGCAACGGCGCATTGCTCAATATCGCGGTCAGCGCTACGGCATCATTCTCGGCGAGCGCGAGGCGATGAAAAAGGGCTGGGTGGCAAATCTTGAGACCGTGCGCGCCGCAATCGGTTCGCTGGATGTCGTGTTGCCTCACTAACGCGCGAACGCTCGTTGCCAATGCTCGTCGCCAACGGTCATCGAAAACAATGTCACTCCCGGGGCTTTTTTCAGTCGTTGGCTAGGGCAAAATTAAGGAATGACTGCAACCCTTGTCGCTCAGAACCTCACCGGAGGGCACGCGCATCGAACCCTGTTTGATGCTCTGAATCTGACCGTCGCACCCGGCGATGTTATCGGGGTTGTCGGCGTCAACGGTGCCGGCAAATCCACTCTCCTCCGAGTTCTCGCTGGCCTGGACCAGCCTCAAAATGGCACCGTACATCTGGCGCCAACCGATGCCTTTGTGGGCTTTCTTCCCCAGGAACACGAGCGCTTGGAAGGCGAAACCGTTGCGGGCTACATCGGCCGCCGAACGGGCTGTACCGCTGCAACCGAAGCTATGGATGTGGCCGCGATCGCTTTGGGCGCGGCCGAGCCCATGGCTGCCGGTCAGGCCGATCCCTCGGACATCTACTCGGCAGCCTTCGACCGCTGGATGGCGTGCGGCGCCGCCGATCTTGAGGATCGCCTCCCAGCGGTTTTGGCGAACCTTGGGCTGTCTCTTGAGGGTTCGGCACCGAATGCGGCTACGGCACGCTCGCACCTTTCGGCAGATTCTCTGATGACCTCCCTCTCGGGTGGTCAGGCCGCCCGCGTTGGCCTCGCAGCCCTACTGCTTTCACGCTTCGATATTGTGCTCCTCGACGAACCCACCAATGACCTCGACCTTGATGGGCTCGAACGCCTCGAGAGCTTCGTGCGCGGCCTGCGCGGCGGTGTCGTTCTCGTCAGCCACGACCGCGAGTTTCTGGCCCGCTCAGTCACGAAGGTGCTAGAACTTGACCTGGCCCAGGGCTCCAACCGACTCTTTGGTGGAGGCTACGAATCCTTTCTCGAAGAGCGCGCGGTCGCCAAGCGTCACGCGCGCGAGAACTACGAGGAGTTCGCCGACAAGAAGGCCGATCTCATCGGACGTGCCCAAACACAACGAGAGTGGTCAAGCCAGGGCGTGCGCAACGCCCTGAAAAAGGCCCCCGACAACGACAAGATTCGGCGCAAGGCGTCCAGCGAGTCCAGCGAGAAGCAGGCCCAGAAGGTGCGGCAGATGGAGAGCCGGATCGCCCGCCTCGACGAGGTTGAGGAGCCCCGCAAGGAGTGGCAACTCGAGTTCACCATTGGAACGGCACCGCGCTCCAGCGCCGTCGTCACGACCCTTTCGGCCGCTGTCTTCCACCTAGGTGATTTCACGCTTGGCCCCGTCTCGCTACAGGTCAATGCCGGCGAACGAATCGGCATAACGGGCCCGAACGGCGCCGGCAAGAGCACTCTATTGCGCGCTCTGCTTGGTCGCCAAAAACCGGATTCCGGCCAAGCGAGTCTAGGCAGCAGTATTGCCATCGGAGAGATCGACCAAGCCCGAGCCGTGCTGGCCGGTAGTCGTGGCCTCGCTGATAGCTTCGAAGACCAGGTGCCCGAGCTCACCTCGGGAGAGGTGCGCACCTTGCTCGCCAAATTTGGCCTCAAAGCCGACCACGTTCTGCGCCCGGTTGATGATCTGTCCCCCGGCGAACGCACCCGTGCCGGCCTTGCCTTGTTGCAGGCTCGCGGCGTCAACGTGCTCGTGCTGGATGAGCCCACGAACCACCTCGACCTCGCGGCCATCGAACAACTCGAAGAGGCCCTCGACGCCTATGCCGGCACCCTCTTGCTCGTCACCCATGACCGGCGAATGCTCGAGACGGTGCGGCTTGACCGGCACTGGCATGTCGAGAATGGCTCCGTCACCGAGAAATAGTGGCGAATTTTCGGATGCATAAGGGCACGAAGACAGCCAACAGCACCGTGACCCCGATCAGCACAGTGGCGATGGGGTTTTGTGCGGGCCAGGCATCCCCCACGACTGCTCCCGGGGGGACATTGCCGAACAGTTCCCGGGCAGACTGCACGAGTGCTGACACCGGATTCCATTCCGCAAATATTCTCAACGGGGTCGGGAGGTTTTCGCTGGGCACGAACGCGTTGGAGATGAAGGTCAACGGGAAAAGAACCAGAAACGAGGCGTTGTTAATGATCTCGGGACTCTTCACCGACATCCCCAAGAATGCCATCACCCACGAGAAAGCGTAAGAGAACAGCAACAGGAGGCCGACGCCGGCCAGGAACTCCAGCGGGGAGGAATTGACTCTCCAGCCCACGAGCAATCCGGTCCCCATCATCACCAGCATTGACAGGGTATTGATGACGAGGTCGCCATTGGTTCGACCGACCAACACCGCAGCGCCGCTCATGGGCAGGGTGCGAAAACGGTCAATGATGCCGTCTTTGAGATCTTGCGCCATCGCCGAACCAGAGTACGTCGACCCGAACACCACTGTTTGCGCAAAGATTCCCGCCATCAAGAACGAGGTGTAACCATCACCCGGGATGTCGATTGCGGCCCCAAAAACATAGGTAAACAGCAGAACAAACATGACGGGCTGAATGAGGCTGAACAGAAGAATCTCCGGCACCCGGATGATCTTCATCAGATTTCGCCAGGTTGTCACCCATCCGTCGCTCAGAAAACGCGTCACGGCGTTACCGGGAATGGGACGCAGGGTAGTGGCCGTGGTCGTACTCATGGTCGTTGTCATGCTGCGCCCTCCGTTTCGGTTTCGTCGGCCTCGGCAGTGCGACCGGTAAGTTGCAAGAACACGTCGTCGAGGGTGGGGCGGCGCATGCCGGCATCATGAAGACCGATGCCTTCTGCTGCAGCGGCACTGACGATAGCGGCAAGGGCGTGCGGTCCATCCTGAACCGGAACGACCAACGTACGGCCGTTCAGAACGGCGGTTTCTCCGGACCCAAATCGCGTCAGAAGCGTGCGCGCCGCCTCGCTTTGCGACTCATCAACGAGCGTCACGGCGACCCGAAGACCCCCGATGGAAGCCTTGAGCTCATCGGCGGTTCCTTTGGCAATCACCCGACCGTTGTCAATCACGGAGATGGAATCAGCGAGGCGGTCGGCTTCTTCTAAGTATTGGGTCGTGAGCAGAACGGTCGTGCCATCCGCCACCAACTGTTCAATGACCTCCCACAGTCCTAAGCGACTCCGGGGGTCCAGCCCTGTTGTGGGTTCATCCAAAAAAAGTACCGGGGGCCGAATGACGAGCGCTCCAGCGAGGTCAATGCGACGACGCATGCCGCCGGAATACCCCTTGACCGTTCGGTTCTGGGACTCCACAAGGTCGAAGAGTTCGATGAGTTCGGTCGCACGCTGGCGCGCAACCCGAGTTCCTAAGTGGTAAAGCTTGCCGACCATCACGAGATTCTCAAAGCCGGTCAGGTTTTGATCCACCGCGGCATATTGCCCACTGGCTCCAATCATGCGGCGGATCGCTTGCGGCTCTGCCACGACGTCGACGCCATTGATGAAGGCGGATCCCGAATCAGGCTGAATCAACGTCGTCAGTACTTTGACGGTCGTTGTCTTTCCCGCGCCATTGGGGCCCAGCAGAGCGGTGACGCTTCCCTGCTGCACCTCAAGGTTGAGACCATCAAGGGCCCTCACTTGCGGGGATCCCTTGGGAGAATACGTTTTGACGAGATCTGTCGCCTCGATGAATGCCATAGGAAAATTTTATCGAGCATCCGGCCCATAATGGGGACATGAATTCCGATGCTGTCATTGTCGCCTTGCATGAGGTCGCCGACCCTGAGCGCGCTCGTCATTCGGCGCGCTATTTCAAAACCGGGCCCGGTGAGTACGGCGAGGGTGACATTTTTATCGGTGTCACCGTGCCCCAGGTTCGTGCGGTGGCACGGCAGTATCGCGACCTGCCTCCCTCCGACGTCATGGAGTTGCTGGAGTCTCGCGAGCACGAGGTTCGACTGTGTGGCGTGATTCTGCTGGTGAATCGGTACCGTCGGTCGCGGTCGCCCGTCGAAAAGTCTGAACTCTTCTCTCTCTACCTCTCGGGTGTGCACACCGGGAGGGTAAATAACTGGGACTTGATTGATCTCGGCGCTCCAACCTTCGGCGGCTTTCTGCTGGGCAATCCAGATCGAGTGGCCTTGCTCAACGACCTGGCCCGCAGTCCCTCTCTGTGGGAACGACGGCTGTCCATCATGCTCACGTTTGCGTTCATCCGCGTCAACGAGTTCGCTGAGGCTCTCTCGATGGCGGAGTTCCATCTCGCCGATAAGCACGACTTGATTCACAAAGCTGTGGGGTGGATGCTGCGAGAAATTGGTAAGCGCGATGTCGCCGTTTTGCGGGCCTTCCTCGAAGCCCACACCACACAGATGCCTCGAACGGCTCTGCGGTATGCCATCGAAAAGCTGGACGAAGCCGAGCGTCAGCAGTGGCTCCGTCGTCGTTAGAGGATGGCGATTGGCGGATGCAATTGGAGAGAGGCGCATGAGGGAACCGTAGACATAATGGTTTTATGAATGACATGAACCCGTTCTACGACAACGGCCTTCCGCGCTTCAAGGGCGAATACCGGGATGGCGAAATGCACGGCTTCTGGGAGTTCTGCCGAAAGGATGGCAGCCTCATGCGATCGGGGACCTTCGATTCGGGCAAACAGGTGGGAATCTGGACCACCTTCACGCGAGACGGTCAGCCGCACAAAGAAACCGACTTCGGCAGCTAATCGGATGTTCGACGAGTGAGGGAGCCGTCGTCGTGACTGCTGTCACGACTCCTCCCGAATCCCCACATTATTCAGACACAACGAAAAAACGCCCCGAAAGGGGGCGTTCTTTTCATGGTGGCGAGTGAGGGAACCGTTACCAACCCACTGGGTTGGTTCCTCCCGAATCCCCCGTCAACAACGACACCAACAAAAATAGCCCCGGTTGGGGGCTATTTTCATTCGTGGCGAGTGAGGGATTCGAACCCCCGAATGCTGAGCAGTCTGATTTACAGTCAGATCCCTTTGGCCGCTTGGGTAACTCGCCATCGCACGCCCAACCACGTTAAACACAATCAAGCGCGCCTGACAACAATACCGGTCGTTGACCCGCAACGGAAAATCCTCAGCAACGTCTCGCTAGGGCCGTGGCGCCGCTGCCGCGTATTCGTTCGCCTTCGCCTCAATGTCGAGAATGTACTTGGGGGCTTGGTTATACGCCGTGACGGCAGCATCCCACCCCTCGGCAGTGGCTAGGTCGCCACCGGAAAAGCACAGGTAGCCCGCAGCCGCGAGCGTTTCGTCATCGATTTGCTGACCGTCTTCAGAGCCGTCGAGGTTACCATCGGCGTGCCAGGCAGCCCAGGTCTGCGGAATGATCTGCATCGGGCCAACGGCGCGGTCATACTCGGCGGTAGCGTCAAAGTTTCCGTCATCAAAGTCGGGGATATCCATTACGGCGCCGCCGGTCAACGGCACTCCGTAAATTGGTTCGCTCGCAAACCCGTTAGGCAAAATCGTGCCCCCAAAGATGGTTCCATGATGCGACTCAATCCAGCCGATGGCCGCAAGGGTGTTCCACGAAACGTGGCACTCCGGTTCGGTCACAGACTTGCGAATGGCGACTCCCGCATACGCAAAGAGAGTGCGCTCGGGAATTCCCGTAGACCGGGCCGCTTCACTGACCCATTTTTCGTCAGCGAGGAGGTTCACCGGAGTCGTTCGAATAGCATCGTCGGAGATTCCTGAGGCCACCGGGGGCAACGATGCCGCCGAAGGAAACGGGCTACTCAGTTGGGGCAAACGCGATCTCACTGCCGTGCACGACGAGACGGTCCAGACCATGCCTGCCACAATGGCCGCCGCAATGAGCGTGCGGCGGAATCGCACTTTTCGGGAGGCCATGTCCCCTCTATTCTCGCGGCAAGAGCTGACAGTTTGCTTGAGGCGTGCGCTGGGTTGCGGCATCCGGTCTCGTTATTATGGATACATGGCTGATTCCTCGTTTGACATCGTAAGTAAGGTCGACAAGATGGAGGCCGATAACGCCATCAATCAGGCGGCCAAAGAGATTGAAACGCGCTACGACTTCAAGGGCGTCGGCGCCTCCGTCGGCTGGAGCGGCGAGAAGATCCTGATGAAGGCCAGCGCCGAAGAGCGCGTCAAGGCTGTTCTCGAGGTTCTCGAGCAGAAGATGATCAAACGCGGCATCTCGCTTCGTAGCCTCGACGCCGGTGAGCCTTTTGCCAGTGGCAAGGAATACCGCATCGAAGCCACGCTCAAGCAGGGCATCGATCAGGAGCACGCTAAGAAGGTAACGAAGCTCATTCGTGACGAGGCACCCAAGACGGTCAAGACCCAGATTCAGGGCGAGGAAGTTCGCGTGACCTCTAAGAGCCGCGATGACCTGCAAGCCACCATGGCGTTGCTCAAAGGTGCCGACCTCGAGGTCGACCTGCAGTTCGTCAACTTTCGCTAAGGCATTTCGCTAAGGCATTCCGCTAGGGTATTCCGCTAGGGCACGAGAGAGAACTCCTCTGCGCCGAAACAGCGGCTGAACCGTACACTAGGGGTTAACCCCCTTTATTCTTCAGTTTCACCGCACCCTGCCGCCGTTGGCAACCATGATCAGAGAGAAGTTTTTCGCGTGCAAAAACGTGTTGTCGTCGTCATTATATTAATCGTCGCGTCCTTCATGGACCTGCTCGACACCACCATCGTGAATGTCGCCCTGCCCTCCATCCAGAAGGACCTGAACGCCTCTTCCTCTCAACTCGAGTGGATCATCAGCGGCTACGTGCTGGCCTTTGCCGTGTTGCTGATTACGGGCGGTCGCCTCGGGGACATCTACGGCCGGAAGCGCCTCTTCCTCATCGGCGTCGCGGGCTTCACCGTTGCCTCCGCCGCGTGTGCCGGAGCGGTTACCGGCGACATGCTCGTCATCTCTCGTGTTGTGCAGGGGCTTTTTGCCGCGCTGATGATTCCCCAAGTTCTCTCCGTCATTCAGGTTCTCTTTGCGCCGAAGGAACGTGCGCCCATCTTCGGCGCTCTCGGTGCCATCTCAGGTCTCGCGGCAGTGGCCGGACCCCTCATCGGGGGAATTCTCGTCACGGGTAACGTTCTTGATTTCGGATGGCGCTCCATCTTCCTCATCAACATTCCCGTCGGAATCGCCTTGTTCATCATGGCGCTCATCTTTGTTCCCGAGTCGCGTTCCACTCACGCCCTGCGCCTGGACATTGTCGGGGTCGTGCTCGTCTCCGTGGGTCTTTTCCTCGGCGTCTTCGGCCTCATCGAGGGCCGTGGCGAAGACTGGGCCGCATGGATTTGGGCGATGCTGATTGCCAGCCCCCTCATCCTCGCCGGCTTCGTGTGGTACCAGGCACGCCGGGACCGCCTCCAAGGCTCAGCCCTAGTTCCCCCCATCCTGTTTAAGAACCGCGGGTATGCCTCAGGTTCCATCGTGCAGTTCGCCTTTTCGGCCTCCATCGGTGCGTTCTTTCTCGTTCTCGTTCTTTACCTGCAGATTGGGCTCGGCTATTCGGCCATCGAGGCCGCACTCGCGACCTTGCCTTTCAGCCTTGGCGCTCTGGTCGGCAGCGGTGTCGCCGTTCCCCTGGGCCCACTGCTGGGAAAATGGCTCATCATGATTGGCGCCATCGCTCAGGTGGCGGGGTTCTTCTGGATGACGGCCATCGTTCGTGAAATGGGGGATGCTCTCACAGGTCCCGACCTCATCATGCCGATGGCTCTCGCGGGTCTCGGGCTCACGCTCGAAATCGTGCCCCTGCTCGACCTCACTCTGGCCAACACTGCGACCACGAACGCGGGTGCCGCATCGGGTGTCTTTGGCATGATCCAGCAGGTTGGTTCAGCTCTCGGTGTTGCCGTCGTCGGCGTCATCTTCTTCGGCATCGTGGGGACGAACTTCTCCCCCGCCGTCTTGCGGGACGCGTTCCTTGGCGGAATCTGGGTTCCCATCATCGCCTTGTCGCTGTCGTTTATCGCTGCACTCTTCCTGCCCAGCGTGGCCGCCCTCAAGCGTCACAAGGCGGAAGCCGACGAAGCCGAGCAAGAAGTCGACTCCGTTCTCGTCTAGTCGCTTGTCGGGCCACCGCAATTTATCAGATCCCTTCCCACCAAGGGCCAATCCGACACTGTCCACAGATCGGCCACAGTGAACCACAGTGATGGTGAGTCTTCCTAGATTGAGGGAATGACTCTTTTCTCAATCCCGCCTGAGTTCATATCAGAAGCGACATTTTGACTCTGTGGACCATCGAGTATGAGGGCTCCGTTTTTGAACGGTTCTTTTTGTCATTGCCGGATTATGAACAGGTTGTTCTCTCGGCCGCTATAACTAACGTTCTTCAAATTGACGGCATTGGTGTTTGTTCTGGGGAATGGGGCAGACCACTTGGTGATGGGCTCTTCGAATTCCGGGTTCGAAAATCTCTGGACTCCATCCTTGGTTCTCCTGGCGCAGAATCTCCCCCAGGAATCGTGGGAACGGATCGTCCCGTTTTGCTCCGAGTTTTTTGTACGTTCTATGGAAACAAAATTGTGTTGATATACAGCGGCTATAACAAGAAACGTGACTCCTCCGCAAAAAAGCAACAAAAGGAGATTATGCGAGCACGGAAGATTCACCAGCAATGGAGAAAGAACGCTAGGCATTAGTTGACAACCTATGTGTCTCGGCACATAATTTGAGAAAGGGAGAACAGCATGGCAAAAGGCTTCGCCGACTTACTTGCTCGCGTGCAAGAGGGATGGTCCGAAGAAGCGTGGGCTGTTTACCACGCGACGTCCGCAGACCTCCAAGCCGAGCGACTCGCGCGCGAAGAACTTGGCGCCCAACTTTTGCAGGCACGCAAAGCGAGCCAGCTCAGTCAACCCCAACTTTCCCGTGCAACAGGGGTGCAGCAGGCGGAAATTAGCCGAATCGAACGTGGCCTGAGCAACCCCACTGCGGCCACGATAAACCGCCTTGCGGCCGCCCTCGGTCAAAAAGTTGTTCTTCAGTCGGTTCGCTGAGAAGGACCAACCGGGCTACGAGAACCATAAACGCGCCTATTTGAACCCGATAACGCCCTCGCCCCAGACGGCGCGGATCTCGCCCTCGGGGTCGTTCTCGACAACATCCTTCGTGTTAATGATCAGCGTCGTGCGGGTTGCTTCGTCGTAGGCCGGCCAGGCGCCCTCCGCCGTTGCCGGGTCACCGGTGGTGGCAAATGCCAACCAGTGCGCCTGCATGCGCGCCGATATCTCGCGGGCCTCTTTCAGACCGCCGAGCCTGAAACTGATGTCTTTCTTGGTCACCTTCTTGGGGAGGTTACCAAATACATACGGAAGTTCGGTGGCGTGAGAGGCGCCAATTCCCAGCAGTTTCATGAGCGGCGGTGACGTATCGAACCGGTACATAAAGGTTGGAGCAACACGGCTGTGTGCCTCGGCCACCCAAATGGACGGCATACGAAAACCAGCGTCGCGTGAGATTTCCATGGCGCCTTTTTGCTTCGGATACGCCTTATAGGCGGCCGTAATCTGGCCCTCCATATGCGCGAGCTCTGGGCTCTCCTTGGCGACAAGATCGAACATTTCGTGAATGGCCGACTCAGAGATGGGCATGAGCGGCGACTTCATCATCTTGAACAGAGCCGCTTCATCATGGTTCGTGCCAATCATCAGCGGAATACGCGCGGCACCACCGGCCCGAAAAATGTTGATCGGGTAGTCGGTGATGACCTCACCATCGACCACGGGGGCAAAGGCAACCGAGCCCGGAACGGTCGTGGCGATGTGATCGAGCAAGGTCATGGTGGAGGCGGCGAGGGTCTGAGCATCCATTTCTCGTAATGCTGTTTTGGCCTCAGAATGGGGCACGCCAATGATGTCGAGATACGCACCGGCTACGCCCTTAGCTCGTTCGCGACCGTAGACGCTCGAGGCCGGGGAGCTCTGGGCGATCGCCTTGTGGAACAGTCCCGTGGCCTTGGGGCTGGTCATGAGGGCGGTGACGCATCCGCCACCGGCAGATTCCCCAAACAGCGTGACATCGTCGGCGTCACCACCGAAGGCGGCAATGTTTGCCTTGACCCACTCCAGGGAGGCGATGATGTCACGCAACCCGAGGTTGGCGTCGAAGACGTGCGTGTCATCTCCAAAGGAGCTGAAGTCGAGAAAGCCGAGTGCTCCGAGGCGATAGTTGATGGTGACGACGATAACGTCACCGTTCTCCACCAGAGAGCGACCGTTGTAGACCTTCTGAGAGGAGAAACCGATGAAGTAGG
Source organism: Microbacteriaceae bacterium (assembly GCA_947443745.1). Taxonomy (GTDB): domain Bacteria; phylum Actinomycetota; class Actinomycetes; order Actinomycetales; family Microbacteriaceae; genus Alpinimonas. The sequence goes on from CANEXL010000006.1 coordinate 36,224, forward strand.
CACCACCGTGAATCCACACCATCACAGGGCGCGCGCGGGTGTCGCCGGTCTCACGAACCGGTGCCCAAATGTTGAGGCTCAGGCAGTCCTCAGCGATGCTGAGACCTGTGGGGATGGGGATAACCTTCGTCGCTTCTTGAGGGGCGACGTTGCCAAACTCGAGGGCGTCGCGAACGCCTTCCCACGCGGGGTGCGGTTGCGGCGAGCGCAGGCGCAGGTCGCCGATGGGGTCGGCAGCGTAGGGAATGCCGAGCCACCGATGCGTCTGCCCGTCATGGGCGCCGCGCACGGTTCCGGTGGTGGTCTCAATCAGCAGTGACTCATCCGTAAATGCGCTCATGGGGTCACTCTAGCTAGCAATCATTACAGGATGTCTTCGAGGGTTCGCGGATCGTGCCCTGTCATCATCAGAACGGTTCCGTTCACGATCTCCAGCTCTCCTGCGGCGATTGCCGTGTACGTACTCACCCACGCGTCCATTTGCCACTGCGGGGCGTTGTGGTGCGCGCGGCTGGCATAGGCTTCGGACACCGTTTCGTTCACAAAGGTCATCGACTTTTCCAAGATGACGGATGCCCGACTCGCCACCTCCGCAAACGTCAGCGCCTCGCCTCCCGTGAGTTCAAGCGTGCGTCCCGCCTGCAGCTCGGGTTTGCGCAGTACCGCGATGGCGACATCCGCCACATCGGCTCGGGCCACCGCCGCAACACGGCCCTCCCCGGCCGGCCCGCGGATCACACCGTTTTCATCGGCGAACAGGGGCAAGACATCGAGGTAGAAGTTGTTTCGCAGAATCGTGAAGTCCATGCCGGATGCCCGAATCGCGTCCTCCGTGAGCCCGTGATCGCGGGCCAAGGTAAAGACCGCGTCTGGACCAGCGCCCACAAACGAGGTGTACACGATGTGCTTCACACCGGCTCGCACCGCAGCCTGGATGACGTTCAGGTGCTGGGCGACGCGATCCTCGGCTTCACTCGCGGAGACCATGAAGAACACGTCGACTCCGGCGAGCGCGTTTTCGCAGGCGTCAGCATCCGCGTAGTCGGTCACGCGAAACTCGACGCCGTCGCGCTGGGGCGCCCGCGACGCATCACGCACGAGTCCAATGATGTGAGCATGTTCGCCAATGTTGGCCAGGCGACGCAAGACCGTACCTCCGATGTGACCGGTCACCCCGCTGATGGCAACGGTTGTCGTTTCGGGCGCCATTTTCAGCGCGGTGGGCGTGAACACAGGGGGCGGGGTCACAGGGGGCATTGTCATAGGTAGGCCTTCAACCATCGGGTGAGCTCGGCGAACGCACGCTCGCGAACGGGTTTTTCGGACAGGAACACGTCGTGCATGGCATTCGGGATGCGCACAAGACTGGTCAGCTTGCCGAGATTGTGCACGCGGGCGGCAACGATGTTCACGTCAATGGCGACATCCGCTCGTTTCATTTCTTTACTCCAGCGCGGAGTGAGCAGACTCTTGGTCGACAGCATCGTGAAGATGGGGGCATCGATGTCGAGCCCGGCGGCAATCCGGGCGTGGCCCGCCAAAATGGCATTGAGCCACCCGGTGTGCACGCGGAACCCGTGCTCGGGACGCCAGTCGGGGTTGACGTCCCATTCACCATCTCGCGTCGAAGAAATGGTGCGAAAGTAGTGCCCCTGATCGATGTTTGCCATCGGCGCTTTCGGGTTCACGCGAGCCTGGAATCCGACGACCGGAGCCGCCACGGTTCTCACGGCACCCGTGAGTTGGTACTCGAGCCACGGACTGTTCAAAATGAGCGCGGATGCTCGGCCAGGGTTTCGGTCCGCCCACAAGCTCAGGATAAGGCCCCCGGTGGAGTGCCCCATGAGCACGAGCTTGCGATGTGGCTTCTCGCCTTCTCCGTGACCAATTTCGGCCAGAGCCGCCTCAATGTCCTCGTCATAGGTCGCAAGGCTGTCGATGTACCCCGGCGTTTGATGCGCCCGGATACTGCGTCCATACTTGCGCAGATCCAGCGCGAAGAAGCTGGCCCCGAGCTCGCGCCAGTACTCGGCGAGATGCGACTGAAAGAAGTAGTCCGAGTACCCGTGCACGTACAGCACGTCGGTGTCATGGGCGATGGGTTCGGCACTCGTCTTGAGCCAACCAAAACGTTGCCAGCGCCCGCG
>CANEXL010000007.1 GCA_947443745.1 Microbacteriaceae bacterium
GAACGAAGCTTTTTCATCAAGCGTGTATCGGCGCTTGATCCGAGGTAGATCGGTTAAATGAGACACGGTCGTTGCAACTCCCAGAATTACTGAGTGTTGCAACGACCGTTAGAACCCAAGCTTTGGGTGGGGAGCATTTCTCGTTGGGGGACGAGTTTGTTTGGCGTTGCGGTGACGGGAGCGTTGGAACTAGGGGCGGAACATCCGCATGTTGGCTGCCTCAATTTCGACATACTGATTCGCTGCCACGGTGAGGGCTTGGTTTATGGCGGCCAGACTCTCTTCCACACGGCGGGCAGTGAGGTGCCACTGGCCTACAACGCCCTGAAACGCATCAGAAGCCGTTCCCTGCCACGATGACTGCAAATTGGTTAGTTGGGCGTGCAAACCCGCAACCTCGCCCTGGATGCGCCCTATGGACGCCTGCACTGCCTGCGTCGTCGACGCCACAGCGTCGCTATCTACCCGAAAAATTGCCATGGAGTTCTCCTCGTTGTTGGAGTTGAACTCTAGGGTTGGCGATCTTCGCGGTTTGGGCGGCGGGGATTGCGGGGGAAACGCGGTTTACTGTGCCGGCTGTGGAGGAGAAGCGGACAGGCAAAGGCTGGGAGCGCTCTTACGAGGACTCAGGCCGCCGCCTGACGATCCGAGGGAGTCGCGGACTGACCAAGGGGCCCTTGATTCGTTTGGGGCTGTCTTGGGTCGGGATGGACTGAGTGTTCGTGTCTTCTTCTTCGGGGAGCGCGGGAAGCCGCACCTGGAATGTTGCGCCGCCTCCGGGGGTTTCCAGCACATCGACCGATCCCTGATGGGCGGTAATAATCGACGCCACAATCGCAAGGCCGAGGCCGCTGCCTCCCGTCTCGCGGGTGCGCGAGTTGTCGGCTCGCCAGAAGCGTTCAAAAATTTTGTCGCGGATTTGTGGAGGGATTCCCTCGCCGTGGTCCACGATTTCGATGATGGCCTCGTGCTTTTCGAGATCCTCGCTCACGTTGAGCTCGAGCGGGGAACCCGCATCCGTGAAGCGCATGGCGTTACCCATCAGGTTGGTGATGACCTGGCGAATCTTGTTCTCTTCACCGGAGACCAGCACGGATTCTCCCGTGACAGTCACGATGCGTTCTGCGTCGATAGCCTGGGCGTCGAGAGCGGCATCGCCGGCGATGTCGTGCAGGTCAAAAACGTTCAGTTCCAAGGGGCGGGTCTCATCTTGCCGCGCGAGTTCGAGAAGGTCCTCGACGAGTCCGCCCATGCGGATGGCCTCTTTTTCGATGCGCTCCATTGCCTGACCAATATCTTCTGGGGTCTGCAAGGCGCCCATGCGGTAAAGCTCGGCGTAGCCGCGAACGGAAACCAAGGGCGTGCGCAACTCGTGGCTGGCATCGCCGACGAAGCGACGCATTTGGTCGATTGTGCGGGCGCGGTCGGTGAAGGCGCGGTCAATGCGCCCCAGCATCGTGTTCAGCGAACGATTGAGTCGTCCCACCTCCGTGTTGACGGGGGTCGAACTCGGCAGACGCTGGCTGAAATCACCACCTGCAATGGCGGCGGCCGTTTGTTCCACCTCGCGCAATGGTTCGAAAGCGCTGGTGACCAGGAAACGCGTCAGGAGGGCGCCCACGATGACCACACCGATTCCGAAGCCAAGAAAGATGGACAGGTAGGTGGTCATCAGTCGGTCGACATTGCCCGTCGAGAGAGCGACGACAACGGTGCCCATGGTTCCCATGGAATCCTGAAAAGTGACCGGAACGGCGATGGCATGGAACAACGTGCGATCATTGCCGGATCGCAGATTGAAGATGGAGCCGCCCAAAGAAAGCGCCTGATTGAGCGTGAGCCCCTCGACAGCAACCGGCCGAATGGTGTCAGCCTTGTCGGTCCAGTTGTGTTGGAGAAGTTTTCCTTCGGCGCTGTACACGGCGTAATAAAAGTCCGTCGGCGCGCTTTGCAGCGTGTTAGTTCCGCTGACATCCAGAACACTCGTGAGGTCTTGCTGAACCGACTGAAGCTCGCTATCGAGCTGCCCGATGAGGGCCGGCTTGAGCATTGCCATCGTGCCGATACCGGAGACCAACAGGCCAATGGTCAGCAACAACACCGTTACCCCCGTCACTTTGGTGCGCAGTGAGATGGAGTTCCAGCGTTCGGAGAGGGTCTCGGTCATGAGGGCAATCGGTCAGGGAAAAAAGAACTAACTACTTGGAAACCTTCAGCATGTAGCCGAAGCCGCGCTTGGTCTGAATCAGCGGCTCCGTGGAGAACTGATCGAGTTTGCGACGTAGGTAGGAAACGTAGGACTCTACGATTCCGGCATCTCCGTTGAAGTCATATTCCCACACGTGGTCGAGAATTTGCGCTTTGCTGAGAACGCGATTGGGGTTCAGCATGAGGTAGCGCAATAGTTTGAACTCGGTGGGGCTGAGATCAATGGTGGTGTCGCCGACGAGAACCTCGTGCGTGTCTTGATCCATCGAGATTTCACCGGCACGGATGAGGGCCTCTTCTTCGGCGGCCATCGTGCGACGCAGAATGGCTTTGATGCGAGCCACGATTTCATCGAGGCTAAAGGGCTTCGTCACGTAGTCATCACCACCGACGGTGAGGCCGGTGATCTTGTCTTGCGTGTCATCTTTTGCCGTGAGGAAAAGGATGGGGGCAGTGTAGCCAGCGGTGCGCAAGCGCTTGGTAACGCTGAAGCCGTTCATATCGGGGAGCATCACATCGAGAACGATGAGGTCGGGCTCTTCTGCCAAAACGGCAGAAATCGCGGCGGCGCCGTTTCCGACGGCCTGAACGACAAAACCGGCGAAGCGCAGGCTGGTCGTGAGAAGGTCACGGATGTTCGGTTCGTCATCAACAATGAGTATGCGTGGGCTGTCCATGACTCCATTATCTGCGTGTTTGCTGGGAGCTAGCTGGGAGATTGCTCGGTGCAAAAGCCACGGCGCTCAGAGGAACGCAGTGCCTCAGGGGAGTCCATGAGACCGGAGGAACGCAGTGCATCAGGGGAGCGCGTTGCATTAGGGGAGTGCGTTAGACCAGAGTGTGCGCGTCGACGATTTCATAGGCGTAGCCCTGCTCAGCCAAAAAGCGCTGACGGTTCTGGGCAAAATCTTGATCTACCGTGTCGCGGGCAACGAGCGTGTAGAACGTTGCCGTGAAGCCTGAGGTCTTGGGGCGAAGGAGGCGACCAAGGCGCTGGGCTTCCTCCTGGCGCGAGCCGAACGCTCCCGACACCTGGATGGCCACGCTGGCTTCGGGCAAGTCGACCGAGAAGTTCGCGACCTTGCTGACCACGATGACAGGCTCGCTGCCGTCTCGGAAGGCCTGGAAGAGCCGCTCACGCTCGTCGATGGGCGTGGCCCCTGTAATCTCGGGCACGCCCAGAGCGGCGCCGAGCACGGCCAGCTGATCGAGATACTGGCCGATCACGAGAATGCGCTCGCCGGGATGATGGGCGATCAACTTTTTGACCACGGCAAGCTTGCTGGGGCTGGTGGCCGCCAAGCGATATCGTTCTGCATCGCTGGAGGCCGCATAGGTCATGCGCTCGTCGGGCTCGAGATCGATGCGGATCTCTTTGCACTCGGCAGGGGAGATGAACCCCTCCTGCTCGATTTCTTTCCAGGGAGCGTCGAAGCGCTTCGGGCCGATGAGGGAGAAGACATCCGATTCGCGGCCATCTTCGCGAACGAGGGTTGCGGTCAAACCGAGGCGACGACGTGCCTGCAACTCGGCGGTGAGCTTGAAAACTGGGGCGGGCAGCAGGTGCACCTCGTCGTAAATTACCAGTCCCCAGTCGAGGGCATCGAGCAACGCAAGGTGAGCAAACTCGCCACTGCGCTTGGCTGTCAGAATTTGATAGGTCGCAATCGTTACGGGTCGAATTTCTTTATTCTGCCCCGAGTATTCGCCAATTTCTTCGGCGGTGAGCGAGGTGCGCTTCAGCAACTCATCACGCCACTGCCGGGCCGAGACCGTGTTGGTAACCAAGATGAGAGTGTTGGTCTTGGTTGCCGCCATCGCACCGGCACCCACCAGAGTCTTGCCAGCACCACAGGGGAGGACGACCACACCGGATCCGCCGTCAAGAAAGTTATTGATCGCTTTCTCTTGGTAGTGGCGAAGGTTCCACTTCTCGGTGTTGAGCGTGATTTCGTGCGGAGCGCCAGGCTTGTAGCCGGCGTTGTCTTCTGCGGGCCAGCCGAGCTTCAAGAGTTCTTGCTTGAGTTGCCCGCGAGCCCACGCGGCGACCTCGTAGGTGCCGTCTTCACGAAGCCCCACCAAAAGTGAAGAAACTTTCTTTGACCGGGAGACCTCGGTGAGCACATTCTTGTCGGTGCCGCGCACGATGAGCACGCCGTCGGCATCGCGCTCAATGGTAAGGCGGCCATAACGCGCGATCGTTTCGGAGATGTCGATGGAGACGCTGGCAGGAACGGCGTACTTGGAATATGTCTCCAGCGTTCCAAGAATTTCGTCGGCGGTGTGCCCGGCGGCGCGGGCATTCCACAGGCCTAAACGCGTGATGCGATAGGTGTGAATGTGCTCGGGAGCGCGCTCGAGTTCTGCGAACACGGCCAAGTCGTGGCGTGCATCTGCAGCTTGCGGATGCGCGACCTCCAACAAGACAGAGCGGTCGCTTTGGACAATCAGGGGGCCGTCGGACATCTGACTAATTTACTCCGCTTGTCGCAGCGCCGTGATGCTTCCCACGGGAAGCGTGCGCTCGACTTCGGTTGCCCGGTCGAGTGCGCGCAAGCGCCCGTTAGAGAGTCCCCGAGGCTCAATGGTGAAATCACGAGAGGAGCCGTCTGGCAGCCCCACCGTGACGATGATGATGGACCGGTCGCGAACGGCCAGGTCAAGTTGGCGTGCGATCCACTGGGCAGCGTCGTTACCGGTCTCTTCGCGTGCGCCGCGCAGACGGTCGATGACAGCGATGTGTGGATTCGTGTGCTCGGCACGCATGTCGATGGAACGCGTGCGCTTGGGCACCGACACAATGGCACCGGAAGCGTTGATCAAGACCGCGGGATAGCGGGCGTCGACCAGAGCGCCGACGACCGAAGCGGGATCGCGGCGGGAATGCAGAACGCCCTCCGCGTCGCGCAGCAAGGTCAGCGCCGTGAGCGACTGATCGGCCGCGAGGGTGCGCAAGACCATGGGATCGTCGCAGTTGATAATAGATTCGGCCTCGTGGGCACGAACCCGGATGGAGCCAAATCGGTCAGCGACATCTCCGATGAGATACGTCACAGGCTGCGGAAGTTCCACGGCTGAGAGCTCGGTCAACAGAGTCAGGATGCTGGTGGCGGTGCCACCGGCTTCGAGCGCCGCCGTGATACCCGCCGCCGTCAGTCGATAAGTCGAAGCGACGCCACGAGATTCGACGATGCAGAGCTGGCGCAGGGCCGATTCTGCCGAGGGGCGAAGGGGGCCGGGGGCAACGATGGTGAGATCGTGTTGAACGTAGACGAGGTCGGCGTAAGGTGGCACTGCTTCGAGGGCCAATGATTCGGCTTGTTCCCATTCGCCAGCGAGCACGAGCGCTCCCAAGGCGGTGCGGTGGCCATCGGCACTGAGCCCGAGCAACTCGGCGAGACGAATGCTTTCGGCGATGGAAGCTTCGAGCCACGTGGAACTGATGGGGTATGCCCATTCGACAAAACCGGTGAGAGACGTTCCCCAATCGGAACGTTCCGCGAGGACCCAACGCTCAGCAGGGCTCAGCGAGTCAACCCAGGCGTGGGTCAAGGCGAGCCAGCGGCCGGCAGCTTCTTCGGCAATCCAGGCAGAGATCGTATCGGCAGCAAGCCACCATCCCCCACGTCGTTCGACGAGGGAGGCACGGGCGGCCAAGCTGAGAAGTTCTTTGGGAACCATGTCTCCGGAGGGCATCCGTTCGGCGAGACGCGTTGCATCGGCGGCGCTGAGGCCTCCGCGGGCAAGCTCACGCAGAGGATCTTCGCTCACAGCGCGGGCGAGCTCTTCAAGAGCAATAGAGGTGCCGAGGCCGCGTTCGAGGGCGACGCGTTCACGAAGGGACCGCTCCGGTGACGACGCGAGGATCGCCTCAACAAGAGGGATGGCCGCGAAGTCGATGTCGACACCCTGGTGGGTCACGCGGGCAAGAACCTCAGGAAAAATCTCAATGCCCTGCGGCGTCTCCAGCGCGAGGAGTTGCTCCACGGCAAATGCTTTCGCCTCCGCACTGGGGTGGGCAGACGTGAGGGAAGCCAGGAGGGGGCGTGGCATGCGCGCCACAGCAGCGTCAATGGCGATGGGGGCGAGCAGGGCATCCGCTAAATCAAAGAAATCACGGATACCGGTGGCCGACACAATTCGTTCGGCGAGGACCACCTGCAAGCGCTCATCAGAGAGTTCACGAAGGTGCTTGGAAAGAGCGAGAGAAGATGACACAGTCCGCAAATCAGGCGAGAAACGCCGAGTTAGCTAGCTTCCGTGGGCGAGCTGCGCTTGCGACGAAGACCGTTCACGATAAGCAGGCTGAGGAGAAGGAGGAACCCGATGGGAAGGCCGACCAATGGGAAAGCTACAACGAAATTACCGAATGGCGAAGTGAGGCTGTAGCCAATGGGACCGGCCAACATGACCGCAAAAAAGCTCAGGACGGAGAGTCCTACGGTGACTGCAACCATGGTTGCAAGAATGCGTTCTGGTCGGGACGCTTCCGGGGTTTCTTCGTTGGCCATACTCTTTAGGATACGCGTGTCTGGTTACGTCCCGGTAAACTGGCACTTGGTTCGGAACATCAGGAGGAAAAATGCCAACCGGCAAAGTCAAGTTTTACGATGACGACAAAGGCTTCGGCTTCATCTCAACCGATGATGGCCAGGAAGTCTTCCTGCATGCCTCCGCGCTGCCTGATGGTGTCAAAGTTCGCCCCGGCTCGCGCCTCGAATTTGGTGTTGCTGAAGGAAAGCGTGGCGCTCAGGCAATGTCCGTGCGCGTTCTCGACGAGCCCACCAGCATGGCCAAACTCAACCGCAAGCCGGCCGATGACATGGCCATCATTGTCGAAGATCTCGTGAGCCTGCTCGATGGCATTGGTGAATCGCTCAAGCGCGGCCATTACCCCGATTCGGCTCATAGCCGCAAGGTAGCGGCGGTTTTGCGCCGCGTAGCCGATGAACTCGATGCGTAAGGCTCCCTTCGCTGGCGTCACCGAAGCGGAGAACAATGTTGCTCTGGCGGCCCTCCGCGAAATAACGAGTGAAGACAGTATCGGTGACGCGATTGGTCGCACCGAAAACGAAGACGGTGCTCTCAACCTCATTTACGCCTGCCTTCTTCCGGGGTACCCCGGCTGGCAGTGGAATGTGTCCGTTGGCCGTGTTGACGGCGATGAGCCCACCGCGATGGAAGCCGACCTTCTCCCCACCGAAGAGGCGCTCGTCGCCCCCGACTGGGTGCCGTGGTCGCTTCGCCTCGCCGATTTCTTGGAAGCGCAGAAGGCGGCTGCAGAAGCTGGCATTGAGCTCGAAGGGGCTCCCGCCGACCTCGTGGTTGTTGCCGACGATGAAATCGACGATCACGATCACGACGACGACGACGATGATGACGACGATGACGACGACGATGACGAAGACGACGATGATGACGACGATGATGATGATGATGATGATGATGATGATGACGACGAGCACGCGGATGACGTTCTAGATCTCGACATCGATGGTGTCGACTTCGAAGAAGAGCTACTTTCCGAGGACGACGCTCATGATGGCGACGTTGACGAAGACGAAGACAACCGCGACGACGAGAACGACGAGCGCGCCGACAATCACATTGCGGCCGAACAAGGAAGCTAGAGTCCAGCCCTTGCGGGGGTCGTTCTCTTGAGGCTCCGTATCGTCAGGAATTAGAGCTTTCCAACCACGTACTCGATGGAGGCGATGAGGGCCCGCACGTCGCTGGGGTCAATCGCGGTAAACGTCGCCACGCGCAACTGGTTGCGCCCGAGCTTGCGATACGGATCAGTGTCGACGATGCCGTTGGCCCGAAGAACCTTGGCGACGCGCGCCGCGTCGATGTCATCGCTGAAGTCGATGGTGACCACCACTTGAGATCGGTGATCAGGGTTGGCCACAAACGGAGTGGCGTAATCCACGGATGCTGCCCAGTCGTAGAGGGCCGAGGATGATTCCTTGGTGCGCGCATCAGCCCAGGCAAGACCGCCCTGGTCGTTCATCCACTGCACCTGGTTTTCCATCATGATGAGCGTGGACAGGGCTGGGGTATTGAGCGTTTGCTCGAGACGCGAGTTGTCGATGGCGTTCTTCAGGCTCAGGAACTCGGGAATGTAGCGGCCGCTGGCAGCGATGCGTTCCACACGTTCGATAGCAGCGGGGGAGAAGAGCGCGAACCAGAGGCCTCCGTCGGAGGCAAAGTTCTTTTGGGGAGCGAAGTAGTAGACATCCGACTCACTGACATCAAAGTTGACACCGCCGGCGGCACTCGTGGCGTCGATGACGGTCAGAGCGCCTGCATCGCCATGCACACGCGTGACCGGAGCCATGACGCCCGTGGATGTTTCGTTGTGCGGCCAGGCGTAGACGTCGACACCTTCAGTGATCACGAACTCGCTGCGTGACCCGGCGGGAGCATCGATGACGATCGGAGGCGTGAGAAAAGGTGCCCCGGCGGCACTGGCAAACTTCTGGCCAAATTCACCGAAAACGAGGTTCTGGCTCTGCTTCTCTATAAGAGAGAATGCGGCGGAGTCCCAGAAGGCCGTCGACCCGCCGTTGCCGAGCAACACTTCGTAGCCCTCGGGGAGAGCGAAAAGTTCGGAAAGGCCACTGCGCACGCGGCCGACCATGTTCTTTACAGGGGCTTGGCGGTGTGATGTTCCCAGCAGTGACGAGGCCGCGGCAGAAAGCGCTGCCACCTGCTCGGGCCGCACCTTGGAGGGGCCGCAGCCAAAGCGTCCGTCGAGGGGAAGGAGGTCTGCGGGGATGGTGATATCGGCCATGCAACAATTCTAGGGTCGCCGCATCCCTTCAAATTGCGGGGTCTCCCGGCGCTAAGCTTGCGCTACGGCCAACCAACAGGGAATAACGACATGGCAGACCTGATCGACACCACGGAGATGTACCTCCGCACGATCTTGGAACTTGAGGAAGAGAACATCGTTCCTCTCCGAGCTCGTATTTCTGAGCGCCTCGGGCAGTCTGGACCGACTGTTTCGCAAACCGTCGGCCGCATGGAACGCGACGGCTTGGTCTTGGTTTCGGGCGATCGCCATCTGGAGCTAACGGAAGATGGTCGAACGAAGGCCGTGCACGTTATGCGTAAGCACCGCCTCGCTGAACGGCTCCTGAGCGACATCATCGGCCTGGAGTGGGAATTCGTTCACGACGAAGCCTGCCGCTGGGAGCACGTCATGAGCGAGCAAGTCGAACGTCGTATTCTTTTTCTTCTGGGCAACCCCACTGAATCTCCATACGGCAACCCCATTCCGGGTCTCGATGAGTTGGGCTTACCCGCGGCAGAGTCGTTTATGGCCGGCGTCTCGGCTGCCACTGATCTTGTCGCCGAGTCCGGCGCGACGGCGGCGGGAATCATTCGCCGTCTGGGGGAACCCGTGCAATATGACCCAGAGCTTCTCGCAAACTTCCGGTCAGCGGGGGTCTTGCCCGGCGTGTCGGTCACACTTTCCCGCACCGTGGATAGGGTGCTCGTTTCGGTTGTTGAATCGACGGAAACCCTTGATTTACCACTAGATGTAGCGGTTCACATCTTCGTCGAGCCCAAGCTGTAGTAAATGTCGCGTTACCTTTTCGTGATAAAAAGGTGCGGCGAATATGACTTTCACAGGTTTGTCGCGTATGGTCGAAAGCGCTGATAAACCACATAACGGTTTGTCGGACTCCCGCCCAGACGTCTCAACCCCCACCTCTTGGCGAGAGAAACGAAGCGGATTCCGCATCGTGGTGGGGCAGCTACCTAGCTTGTTGAGGCGCCGGAGGTTCAAGCTTTGGCCGAAATAGGTAACGAGACTTCACCAGAAGTTTCTTCACAAAATAGTTCTGATGCGATTCACTACGGTTCCCGTGCTGAGCGTAAAAAGGCCGAACGTTCATCGTTTGGCAAGTCGGCTCGCGCCGCATTCACTTCTTCTCGCGCCGAAAAAGCGAGCGTCGCCCGCGTGTCAACGGCCGTGGCCGTGAGCCGCCCCAGCGTCACCAAGAACGAAGCCCCCCAAGCGGCTCCCCGTAATGCTTCTCGCGTGGTGAACGCTAAGCGCGTTGAACGTCGTCGTCGGGCCTCGGGAGCTGTCGTCATGACGGTTGCCGTGGGAATCATCGGCACGTTTGCACTCCCCGCTTATGCGTTCAACCCCGCTGATGGCGCCGTGGACCACACCACCTTCGTTGCTCCCAAGGGAACCACGCAGAGCCTGTACGTGGCGGCCGGTACCGAAGCATCGACGGCTCGGGACTCGTTCTCTGCAACCGCAGCCGCTCCGGTTGCTGTCGACAATGGTTACGGAGCGCCGACAGCGCGCGGAGCAAGTGTTGACGTTTCGGGCATCGCCTCAAACTCGGCTCTCCTCTCGGCGGCCCTTTCCCTCGTGGGGATGTCTGGTGACTGCACCATGCTCGTAGAGTCCGCCTTGCGCCTTCTCGGGTATCAGGTCGGCGACCTGGGCCCCATGGGCTTCGGCGGCTACGGAACGACGTTCTACGACCCCAGCCAGGTTCAGCCCGGCGACATCATGATGCGCGGCGGTCACGTTGCTATCTATGCTGCCCCCGGCCTCGCCGTTCAAGGTGGCATCGGGTACATGTCGTACCTCACCTCGGTGGCGTCCAACCCAGCCGAATACCAAGCCTTCGTTCGCGTCGGCTAACACTCTTTGCGCGATCGTCTGAACCCGTTCTCCTCCGTTTCGTGAGGGTAGCGGGTTCGTTCGTTGCGGGCCGCGGGTTCGTTCGTTGCGGGCCGCGGTTTGGCGTGCCGTTACCAACCGTTCACAAACTGGGGCTAGCCTGATACACAAGCATCGTGAGAAATCACGCGTTGCGACCATTCGACACCGTTCCCTGCGCGCCACGTAGGACAAATCGAAGGGGGCTTTTGGCCCGTGCGAACACTCGTACTCAACGCAGGTTTTGAACCACTAGCAGTGGTGTCATTCCGCCGAGCTCTCATGCTCGTCATGAACAACAAGGCCACCGTGATCAAGGCCGACTCTGAGCATCCGATTGAAGCGACAACGGGGCACTACGATCGCCCCACGGTCATCGTGCTCACCCGTTATGTGCGGATTCCGTTTGCGCGTCGCGTGCCGCTCACCCGACGCGGCGTTTTGCGGCGGGATTCACAGCATTGCGCGTACTGCGCAAAGCCGGCCAACACCATTGACCATGTCACGCCAAAATCTCGTGGTGGCGCCGAATCGTGGGAAAACCTCGTGGCCTGCTGTTTCAGGTGTAACAACATTAAGGGTGACCGCACGCCGGGTGAAATGGGCTGGCGTTTGCTCGTCACGCCGCGCATGCCCTCGGGCCCATCATGGTTCGCCGTGGGCATTGAGCGCCGCGACGAGGCTTGGGAAGCGTTCCTCGCCCCCGCCGCGTAAGTAGACTTTGACCGTACGCCTTTGTAGCTCAATGGAAGAGCAGTTCCGTCCTAAGGAAACGGTTGGGGGTTCGAATCCCTCCAAGGGCACCAATGCGTCATGAATGAAAGAAGTATGCGCGTGCCCGCTCACCGTTCATTCAGCTTGACTGTATCCGGGCTAGCTCACCGGGTTGCTCACCGTGTTGGGGCGGGATGGGCATCCGTTATTTTGGGCGTTCTCGCCATGGTTGTCGCAGCATCCGGATCGGGCATTGCCTCACTGTGGGGTGACGAAGCGGCCAGCGTGATGTCAGCTGAACGCCCCCTGGCGACACTATGGCCCATGTTGGCCCGCGTGGACGCCGTGCATGGCGTCTATTACGTGTTACTTCACTTTTGGATTGAGCTCTTCGGTTCCTCCGCATTTTCGGTGAGGTTCCCGAGCGCCGTGGCTGTGGGGCTCGCGACAGCCGGACTCGTCTTGCTGTCCAATCGTCTCGGTGGGTTGCGACTGGGTGTTGTGGCCGGTTTGCTCTTCATGATCATTCCGCGCACGACCTACATGGGCACCGAGGCGCGGTCCTACGCGCTTTCCGCCGCCATTGCTGTCTGGCTTACTCTGCTTCTGGTCATTCTGATTCGACGCGCCCAACCACACCACGGTCGGCGGGACCGTGTTCTGACCAACTTCGGCTGGGCTCTCTACGCTCTGGGGCTCGCCTTCGGCATCAGTCTCTTCTTGTACCTGGCGTTTCTCGCCGTGGCCCACATGATCATGGTGTTGCTGCTGCGAAGCTCGCGTTCCACGCTTCGAGCGTGGGTTGTCGCCGGCACCGCCGCATTGCTTGTGATTGCACCGTTTGTGCTGGAGGTCATCGGCCAACGCCAGCAGGTGGCATTTTTGGCCACGCGCCCTCGGGTCGGTGTGTGGCAGATTCTCGTCGACCAGTGGATGGGCAACCTCGGTTTTGCCATCATTGCGTGGGGCATCATCGCGTTCGGCATCTTCTGGGCGCTGCGCGACAAAGATCGCGGTCGTCACCGGGATGTTCGCTCTTTGCCCCCCATCGTGCTGGTGGGCCTCAGCTGGCTGCTCATTCCGCAGATCCTCATGTTGTTGCTGACCATTGTCACCCCGCTGTACGCCCTGCGGTACCTTTCATTTGTCACGCCAGCGTTGGCCTTGCTGCTGAGTTTTGCGGTGGTGAGCCTGACACGCATCCGGTATCGACCGCGGCTTGCTGTGACCGTTGCGGTCACCCTCGTCGTGGCCCTCGTCGCGGCATCCGTGATGACTTACATTGGCCAGCGCACTCCGTACGCCAAAAATAACGGCACCGATTTTGCGGAGGTGTCCACGACGATCGGCATGGTGAGCCAGCCGGGGGACGCCGTCATGTTCGATCCCACCGTTCGCCCGTCGAGGCTTCCGCGGCTGGCGCTTCACGTGTACCCTGACGGTTTTACCAATGTCACGGATGTTCTCCTCAGCAAGCCCTACGCGACCACGTCGTGGCTGTGGGATACCCAGCACCCAATCAAAGATGCCGCCCAATACATCGACGGTGTCAACCGTATTTGGGTGATCGAGGCCGATCACAGCTCGCGGTGGGCGCTTTCAGAGCTCGAAGCTCTCGGGTTTCGAGTGGTGCAGGTGATTGCCGAGAATACCTGCGCGATCTACGAACTGCAGCGCGGCTGAGGGGAAGAACGCAGTGGTCTCATCGGCGGCGGCGGCTTCCGCGGGCCGGAGGTTTGAGGTTGAAGAGAATCTGCTGGTTCCCCGCGTCAATCCGGGCAATCGGTGCCGACGGAGCATAGAGTTTTTTTGTGTGGCGTCTTGATCAAAACTCCGACGACGAAAACTCGTCGGCCGAAACTGGCGGCTCGTCTTCCGAAGACGAGATGGCCAGAATGAACGACGACCCCATCCGCCTCGACTCGGGGCCAACAGAACGGGTCACCACGGTGTCTATCACTTCCGCAACCTTCGCCGCTGGTTCTGCCGGTGGTTCCGCCGCTGGTTCTGCCGCGGGCGCTGCCTCTGGGTCACCGTCGGCAGCGTTTACCGGCATGAACGTCGCCGCCCCGACCTGGCAGCAGTGGCGCGATGAGCTCGCGCTGGTGGGCGGGACGTCGCCGCTCATCCAATTTGTCGACACGCCGCGCACCCGCATTGACCTCACCGCCATGCATCCTGGTGGCCTTCCTCAGTTCATCTCGGGCCAGTCCACGTTGCTGTCCAACCTCATCCGTGAAGATTTTGCACTTCGTAATGCCCGGCTCGCGGCTACGGCCATTGCGGCCAAAAGCGTCGAACTCCGGTCGATGCGCGGCATTGAATCGGTGTACCTCGCTATTGGTCTCGCGACGTGGGAGTTTGGCGGCCTCCGTTATTGTGGTCCCGTGTTGCTCCGCCCAATGTCGCTGCGCCGCTACGGCAAAGATTTTGAGGTCAAGCTCAACGGCCGCCCGTTCGTAAACCCGCAGCTCGTTCGGGCTCTCGAAAGCCAATTTCAGATTTCGCTGGACACGGATGCGTTCGTTGCCTTGGCGAACGATAACGGCACGTTCAAACCTCAGCCGGTCATTGATCGTCTCCTCGGCCTCACTCAGCACGTTTCGGGTTTTGGCGTGGAACCGCGACTCGTGGTGTCGACCTTCGCCGACGTGTCGGCGAGCATGGTGGCGGATGTGCGCCAGCTCGAGCACACGGTGCTCGATGCTTTGGCGGGTAATATTTCGGCGCGCTCCACCCTGAATAACGGTTTCATCGATGTGATTGCGACGGGGCAAGACGAGCGCCCTCCCGCGACCGATACCTTGCTGCTCGATGCGGATGCCGAGCAGGAACAAGTCGTCGCCGAAATTCTGGCCGGCAACAGCATGGTCGTGAAGACACTGCCGGGAACAGGGGGAACGCAGACCATCGTGAACGCGCTCGGCGCTCTCACAGCTCAGCACAAGCGCGTGCTCATTGTCGGCGCCCGCCGCTCGAGCCTGGATTCCATTCTGCAGCGTCTCGAACAGGTGGGGCTCGACGGCCTGACTGTGTCTCCGCGCACGCTGCGCAAGGACTTGATCAGCGCGATCTTGCGCAACGAGAAGGCTACGCGCCCCAACGTGACCGACGTCGATGACGCTCTCATGCGCTTGCGCAAGGTGCTGGTGGATTACCGCGGCGCTCTGAGTCGTCGAGACGACGTTCTTGGCGTGACGGCTCTTGAGGCGCTCGAGGAGTTGTCACGGTTGAGCTTGCTGTCTACGGCTCCCTCCACAACGGCCCGGCTTCCGCGCCGCGCCATCGAGGGACTGGCCGGTGGCCGCACGGAGGCTGCCCAGAGTTTGATTCACGCGGCGGCGCTCGGAGAGTTCCGCTACGGCCCCGATGATTCCCCTTGGTACGGCGTGAACTTTTCCACGACGGAGGAGGCAACGGCCACCCACGAGCTGGCCAAGCGCATGCACCAGTCCGAATTGCCGCGCCTGCTCGAACGCGCTGACGAAGTCTTTGGCCGCACCCGGATGCGTCCGTTTGAGAACATGATCGAGCTGGGAATCTACATCCGGTTGCTGGTCGACATTCGCGAAACGCTCGACAAGTTCTTGCCCGCGGTATATGACCGTCCACTCACGGAGCTCATTACGGCGACGGCCGGGCGACGGGGAAGCGATATGTCGGGACCCAACCGACGCCGCCTACGCAAGTTGGCCGAGGAATATGTACGTCCCGGGGCGAATGTTTCGGACATGAATGAGTCGCTCACGCGTATTCAGCAGCAACGCGTGATGTGGCAGCGGTATGTTGTCGCCGGCGCGGTGCCCGAGGTGCCCGTGGGTGTGGGCGATTTGCAGACCGCGTACCAGCGCGTGATGAGCGATTTGACCCAGCTCGATATGCCGCTGGGGACCACCGGCTCGCGAGACTCGCTCGTGCAACTCGACATCGTGTCGCTGGCGAATAAGATCGCCTCCCTCGCCGCTGAGTCTGAGGTTTTGGCCAACTTGCAGGAGCGCACGACGCTTCTGGCGTACCTTCGTGAGCTCGATTTGGACGTGCTGCTCGCGGACCTCTCGGCGCGTCACATACCCGAGGCGAACGTTGCCAACGAGCTCGAGCTCGCCTGGTGGCAGTCGGTGCTCGAGGGCATGCTGGTCGAGGACAAAGCGCTTCTGAGCGCTAACACCGCCATCTTGGATCGCTTGGAGTCAGACTTCCGCATGGTCGATGAGGCGCACGCCTCGGCTAACGGCCAGCTGCTGGCCGCGCGTCTGGCCGAGCTGTGGAAAATTGGACTGGTCGACTGGCCCGATGAAGCCGACCGCTTGCGCCGCGCCCTTCGTGAGGACCAGATCACTCCCGCCGAGTTGTTCAGAATTGCCCCGAGACTCTCGCGTGCCATCTCGCCGATTTGGGCATGCTCGCCGTACGAGACCCACCTCATCCCCAAGGATGTCTCCTTCGATGCCGTCTTCCTGTTGGATGCTGGCGCCACCACCATCGCCGAGAACGCGGGCTCGATTCGTCGAGGTTCGGCCATCGTCGTGTTCGGGGATCCGGTAACCCAAACGCCGTCACGCTTCGAGACGGGTCTGGGCGAAGACAGTAACGGCATGCTGCGCGCTCCCGTGGCGGATGCGGACGCGTGGCATTCCCGCTCGGCCCTCGCCAAGCTCTCCGAGGTCTTGACCGTGCGCACTCTCACGCAGAGCTACCGCGCCGGTGGCGAAGATCTCGCCGATGTCGTGAACCGTCGTTTCTATGGCGGAAAGATTACGTCGCTGCCGTGGGCGGGCACCTTCCTTGGACACTCGAGTCTGCGCCTGCGCTACATCGCCGACGGCACCGGAATGCCGGATCCCGTGTCGGGCGCCATTGAAAGCGTGGATGCCGAGGTGGCGAAGGTTGTCGAGCTCGTGCTCGCCCACGCTGCCGAGCGTCCCACCGAATCGCTCATGGTCATCACCGCCAGCCCCAAGCACGCTGTTCGGGTGGAGCAGTCGGTGTTGTCGGCGTTTGCCCGCCGCAGCGATCTCGCCGAGTTCATTCTGGCCGAGCGCGCCGAACCGTTTGCCGTGATGACACTCGAGCAGGCCGTGGCGCAAAGCCGTGACCGGGTCATCTTCTCAATCGGGTACGGTCGCACGCCACATGGTCGCCTGCTCTCTGACTTTGGGGCGCTCGCCAAGCCCGGCGGCGATCGCCTGTTGGCGGTGGGCATGACGCGCGCGCGTCGCTCCATGGAAATCGTGTCCTGCTTCCGCCCCGGCGATATCGAAGAGAGTCGTCTGAGCGGTGGCATGCGAGCCCTAGCCGAGGTTCTTTCGGAGACAGACCGCGAGCTGTCGGTGGTGCGCGATGACACCGACGCTGAGCCCATGCTGATTGACCTTGCCGAGCGTCTGACGGCGCGCGGGATGACCGTCTCGCTCAACCACGGCGGAGAAATTGCCCTGGCCGCCTCGTTTAAGGGCCGTGCCGTAGCGGTCGAAACTGATGCCCTGCTGGCGCGGGGAAGCCTGCGCGAGTCACTGCGTTTGCGCCCCGAAATGCTGCGCCGCCTGGGCTGGCACTACCTGCGCGTGCACAGCTTCGAGCTGTTTGCCGACCCCGAGGCCGTTGCGGGTCGCATTGCGAGCCTGATCGGTGCCTCAACCGAAGACGACGTGTCGACCGGCCCGATTGTGCTGCCCATGCGCGCCGCCGCTCATGCCTAAGGACACGACTCCCGAGCCAATGCCCTTTTCTGGGGTGAAAAAGAAGTCTCGCGTTTCGCGGCGGGTGCAGTGGACGCAGCCGGGCTCAACGGAGAACCCCGCAAGCTCCGACACGGAGGTTCCGGAGCGTGATCGGCCTGAGAATTGGGGCGAGCGCACATCCGACAAGAACTCGGGGAGCGGATCTAACAGTAACGACGAACAGCTCAAGCGCGACAAGCCGCCTCACTGGGGCTAGGGCCGTGATGCCGGGAGCCGCTTTAGCTGGAGCTGGCGGAACCTGAGGAACTCGACGATGTTGACGGTGCCGATGTGGTCGACGAAGCCGAGCTTGGGCTGCTCGAGGAAGTAGACGAGCTGGAGCTCGACTTTGCAGGCTTCGTCGGCTTGCCTGACGAGCCTGATTCCGAGCGGGAGTCGGTGCGGTAGAAACCCGATCCGTTGAATGTCACGCCGACCATGGCGAAAATCTTGCGAAGCTTGCCACTGCACACGGGGCACACGGTGAGGGAGTCTTCGCTCAGTGCCTGCTGGATGTCGAACGCATTGTCACATTCGGTGCAGCGGTAGGAATAGGTTGGCACGGTAAATCTCCGGACGTTTGTTGAGGAAGGTGCGAGTTCTGCAGGAAAAACTAGAAGGTGATGAGGGCCGACGGGGTGATGACACCATCGACGGGCTGGTCGTGAATTTCGCGAGGGAGCTCGTCCACCAGCTCGTCGTCAAAAATGACGGCATAGACGGGTGGGCGCTTATCCATGGAGCCGAGGGTCTTGTCGAAGTAACCGCGACCCCAGCCCATGCGGGTGCCCTCTTTATCAACGGAGGAGGCGGGAGTAATGATGAGGTCGACATCGTTGATGGCTATCGGGCCCAGAAGCTCACCGGTGGGCTCGGGCAGGCCGTGGAGACCTTCGATTTCTTCGTCGGTGTCGTTGGCCACGGCCCAATCCAGCAGGCCGTCATCGCGGGAAACCGGCAACAGAATGCGGATTCCCTGCTCGATCGCCCAGGTCATGAACGGGCGGGTCTCGGGCTCGGTGGGGCCGGCCAGATAACAGGAGAGGCTCTTGATTCCTCGGGCGGCAACGAGGTTCTTCAGGTGCTCCGTGATGAGTGCCGTGGTTTCATCCCGCACGAGCTGGGGCATTGCCCGGCGGCGCTCACGAATTTCGGCCCGGAGGGCTCTCTTTACGTCCACCACGTCTTCAGGCATAACTCCAGTCTAATTGCCCGCGCGTCTCGCACTTTCTGAAACCCTGAGGTTGGTTGGCTAGACTCCGAGCATGGTTCACCCACTGACAAAAGCCGTTATTCCCGCCGCTGGTCTTGGAACGAGGTTCTTGCCGGCCACAAAGGCGCTCCCTAAGGAGATGCTACCGGTGGTCGATAAGCCGGCCATCCAGTATGTAGTGGAAGAGGCCGTCAAGGCGGGTCTCGTCGACATTTTGATGATCACCGGGCGCAACAAGAACGCGCTTGAGAACCACTTTGACCGGGCTTTTGAGCTGGAAGCAACGCTGCGACGCAAGGGTGACGCCTCACGCCTCACCAAGGTGACGCACTCCACTGATCTGGCCGACATTCACTACGTGCGTCAGGGCGACCCTCTGGGTCTCGGCCATGCGGTGTCAAAGGCCGCGATGCACGTGGGGCGCGAGTCATTCGCTCTGCTGCTGGGTGACGACATCATTGATGAGGAATTTGACCTTCTCTCTCAGATGATCGTCGAGCACCAAGAGCGCGGTGCCACCATTGTCGCCCTCATGGAGGTGCCCGATGAGCTTGTCTCCAGTTATGGTGTCGCTTCAATCGAAGCCACCGAAAAAGAGGGTGTCGTGCGCATCACGGGTCTGGTCGAGAAGCCCGATCTGGGCGACCAGCCCTCCAACTACGCCATTATCGGGCGCTACATTTTGCAACCTGAAGTCTTTGATATTTTGGCGACGACCGAGCCCGGGCGCGGTGGTGAGATTCAACTGACGGATGCGTTGACCGTTCTGGCTGAGAATCCCAACATCGCGGGTGGCGTCTATGGAATCGTCTTCACGGGGCGTCGCTATGACACCGGTGACCGCCTGTCCTACCTACAGGCCGTCGTGCAGATTGCGTCTCATCGTAAAGACCTCGGCCCCGACTTCTCGGCCTGGCTCATCGACTACGCGGCCTCGCTTGAATCGGCCTCAATAGCGTCGCCAGCGTCGGCGGGAAAATCCGCCTCAGACAAGTAGCCTTATTACTGTGACCGCGAATATTCCCGATCTGGCCAGTGGCCGCGTCTCGATTCGGGCTATCCGCCCCCGCGATGCCAAGCAGCTTGAACGTGAGCTCATGTTCAATCGGGCGTGGCTGCGCAAGTGGGAGGCGACTACTCCGCAAAGTTTTATCTCCTTTGATACGAAGGCGAGCATCCGATCGTTATTGAACGCCGCTCGTTTTGGGGGAGCGCTTCCTTTTGCTGTTGAGTTTGATGGCGAATTCGTGGGACAGCTCAATGTGTCGAGCATTGTGATGGGGTCGCTGTCGTCGGCGCAGCTGGGGTACTGGGTTTCTGAGCGCGCTGCGGGCCATGGGGTCACGCCCACCGCAGTGGCGCTGGCCACCGACTACTGTTTTCGCCGGTTGAATTTGCACCGCATGGAGATCTGCATCCGCCCCGAAAACGCTGCATCGCTGCGCGTGGTGGAGAAATTGGGATTTCGGTATGAAGGCTTGCGTCGCCGCTACATTCATATCAATGGCGACTGGCGCGACCACTTTGCGTTTGCACTGACGCGGGAGGATGTTCCCGAGGGAATCCTTGAGCGCTGGCTGAGCGGCTCCGTTCCAGCGGGGGCAACGCGCATTCCGGCGGCTGACATTGTGGCCGCAACCGTGGGTCTCGACATTCGCTAGGTTTTTCCTTCGATTCAGGATCGAGTCAACACACCCGCAGGCTTAAAGCGCATTGGGGGACAACTCTCGTACCTTTGAGACATGAGTGGTGACTTTCTTGGCGGCGGACTGGTTTTTGCCATTGCCGCAGCGCTGTGGATTGTCTACCTGATTCCCACCTGGCTGCGTCGTCACACTTTTGACGCCACGGAACGCAACGCCGTTCGCATGCAGCAAACGATTCGGGCGCTCGCCGAGACCAGTGAACTTCCCTCGGAGATGCGCGTTGAGGCATCTGCTCGCGCCGTCGCTGAGCAGAAGCGTCTTCTGCGCGATGCCGAGAACCACGCGCGCGTTCAGCTGCGTGCCGCGACAGCCAAGGCCATTGGGTATGACGATTCCGGTGTTCGCGCCAAGGCCCGTCGTCGAGGTCAGCGACTGGTGGCGAGTGCTGTGTTGTTGGCATCCGTTATCGGAATCGCGACCGGCACCTCATTCATGCTCACCAATCAGGGTTGGCAGCTCCTGGCCGTTTCGTGTGTTGCTTTTGCCGTCGCCATCATTGTTCAAAACGAGCTGTCGGGAGCAGTGAGCGCCGGGGCGCGTCAGGCCAGCGCCCAAGGATTCGTCAGCCAAGCTTTTGCTGATCATGCTCCCATTTCCGCCACCGTTGATTCGCGCAGCTGGACTCCGACGGCATTGCCTCGACCCATGCACCTCTCGCAGGGATCCATCGCTGCGGCGGTTATTGCCTCGCAGGCTGCCGCCGAACGCTTGCGTCTATCTGGTGCCGAAGAGGCTCTTATCGAGCGCCTCCGAACAGCCGGGGGTGTCAGTACGTCGATTCGCGTGTCGGAACCCGCCGCTCGCGTGGGCATGAGCGATATTCGGGCCCAGCTTCCGGCAGCGCGACAAGCCGTTCCCGCCACTGTGGTGCCTGCGGCCATCGTTCCCGCAGTGGCACAAACACCCAGCCGTTTCGCCAGCATGGGGCTCGTTGACGCCGGCAGCCAAGACCAGACCGGCCAGCTCGACCTCGATGCCGTCTTGCGCCGCCGCCGCGCTGCCGGCTAGCTACAGGCCACTAGCCAATCATCTCTCGGCCATTAATTCACCTGCAGTTAGGGTTTTAGTACACCTGCCGTCTAGCTGGGCGTCAACTCCCGGTCATCCGCGTGCTTCAGAGTCACAGAGTGAACACTCATACCCTCGCGCGCCTCGGACTCTGGGCCATGCTGGCCGTGTTCTTCGGCTGCGCAATCTGGGTGTTCGTGGGATTTTTCGCCGCCCATGAGCCCGATGCCCGCAACGGCACCTTTTCGCAGTCGAGAATCACTGGTTCGCCCGTGGTCCTCTCCCCCAATTTTGCGCCAGCCGTCGATGGTGCTCCCTCGGCCGAACTTGCCGCTTTACCTGGCGGCAACGCGCAAAAGGTCTCGCCCGAGTGGGCTGCGACCGCGTCGGCCGCCTCGGGCATTCCCCTGCGCGCTCTCATCGGATATGCCGGAGCGACGGTGGCGGTGAACGCCGAGCAGGCATCCTGTCATCTCAACTGGACGACTCTTGCGGCCATTGGCAACGTGGAATCTGGTCACGGCACGCATGCCGGCTCCTCCATCACCGCCAACGGAGTCACAACACCGCCCATCTATGGGCCGCTACTGGATGGCACGACCTACGCCACCGTCACCGACACCGATGGTGGTCAGTACGACGGCAACAATCTTTTTGACCGCGCGGTCGGGCCTCTGCAATTCATTCCCTCGACGTGGGAGCGGTGGGGGGCCGATGGTAACGCGGACGGGATCAACGATCCGCAGCAAATCGACGATGCCGCCCTGAGCACCGCCCGTTATCTGTGTCATTACGGTGACCTGTCGGGGCTTGAGGGCTGGCGTACCGCAATCTTTGCCTACAACCACGTTGACTCGTATGTCGACGGAGTTCTGAACATGGCCAATACATATAGCGAGCGGGTGGGATAAGTGGGGAAAAACTCCGAAGGATTGATTTCGGATCGTTACAGGCTGGGGGGCCTACTCGGAAGCGGTGCATCCGCATCGGTGTATGCTGCGACGGATGTCACCACGGGCGTGGGGGTCGCGCTGAAGATCTTGCACCCACAGTTCTCGCAGACAGCGGCTCTTCGGGCTGCCTTTCTCGAAGAGGCGCGCATTACTGCTGGCGTCACGCACCCCAACCTTTCGGGAGTGCTCGAATTCGGCATTCACGACCCTCGCAAGCAGAACCGGGCGTGGATCGCCATGGAGTTTGCGCCCGGCATGAGTTTGGCTGAGTTTGTCGAAACCGTCAGTCTTCCCTCTCCGGCCGAGGCCCTAGAGGTCGCTGACGGTGTTTTGGCGGCACTGTCGGCCATTCACGATGCGGGCCTGGTGCACCGCGATGTGACGCCCAATAACATCATGGTCGAGGCGGATGCTCGGGGATTCCTCACCGCCGCCGGGGTGCGTCTCATCGATTTTGGTCTCGTCGGTGAAGCGGGAGAATCCGCCCTCGGTACGCATGTCTTGAAGGGTGCTGCTTCGGGAGTTCCGGGGGAGAAGCCCGGTGTCATTGGCAGCGCCAACTACATTTCGCCCGAACAAGCTCGTGGTAACGGGGTCGACTCGCGTGGCGATTTCTACCAGGTCGGATGCGTTCTCTACTTTGCGCTCACCGGGCAACCACCATTCCCTGCGCACACGCATGAGGAAACATTGCATTCGCACGCGGTCTTGCCTCCACCCGTACCCTCGGTGGTTCGGCCAGAGGTGTCGGGGGCCATCGACCGCATCGTGGTGCGGGCCATGCTCAAGGCACCCGTCAGCCGGTATGGAACGGCCGCCGAGTTTCGCACCTCCATTCAGGCGGCTGCGATTGCGCTTCAACGCTCCGCCGAGATCACGGCAGACATTGGTATTGCGGGGCTCGAACTAGAGGGGGCGAGCAACGACGGCCGCACCCGCGTGCTGCCCCGCACGAGTGTCTCTGAAGATGGCAACCGTACGGCGCTCCTCTCACCAGGTTCCTCATTTGGTGTTGACTCCCGGCACATGGCAGGCGGAGCCGCCATCAATTCCGGGCGAATCTCCGCTGCAGCATCCGGCCGCCGCCGTTCCTCACGCTCGTTCTGGCTTGTGGTTGTTCCGACCGTGCTCGCCGCCATCGTGGGTGTGAGCGTCATGACGGCGGGGGCCAGTACATCGGCCGTTCCTGTCGGCGACACGGGAACCCCCGCTCCGCCAGCTTCCCCCTCCCAGACTCCGTCATTTGATGGCCCCGGCATGGTGAACATGCCTGTTCTTGAGGGATCCCAGGTTGCGGCTGCTCGCATTCTCATTGCCCGCGCGGGGCTCACCATCGCCGAAGAACGCGTTGCTGACTCTGTGCTGGCGGCAGATACGGTGATTGCCATCACGCCCGGCGCCGGTGAACTCGTTCGACAGGGATCCGGCGTGAGCCTCACGATCGCCTCCGGACTGAACCGGGTGCCCACCCTCATTGGGTTCACTCAAGCCGAAGCGATCAGCCTCTTGCACGCCGCAGGGTTCACGGTCGTCATCACAACAAACTCTGGGCAAGGCCCCCAGCCGGGCCGGGTTATGGAGTCTTCCCCCAGCGCGGGGGCATCGCTTCTGCTGGGAGGCTCGGTGACGGTCGTCATGGCACCGCCAGGTTCGCCCTCCGCAACAGCATCCCCGAGTCCGAGCGTCGCACCAACGCCGGTGACCTCGACGACGCCTCCGCCTGCTCCCTGACAAACTAAAAGCACAATCGACAATCCATCTCTCATCAATGCGCACGCTACCTCTCGTTCACTTTGAGCTAGCACAATATTGAGTTGAGCAAGGGAAAAATTTGTCCGAAGAAAGCCGTTTTCAGTCGATTGAGGATACCCTCATGGCGAATTCGCGTACCCCTGTGCTCGAGGCCGAAAGAGGCTCTGAGAAGCAGGAGAGCCACGAACCCGTTGCGGGTCGGCGCAGCTTGGTTTCCAAGCCGTCGCGCTCTGACTCGGTTTTTCGCAATGTCTCGTACGGTGCCGGCATGGCCACGGTGGGCATCATGCTCGCCGTCGGAATCTTTCTTACCCTGCGAGCAACGGATGCGCTCGGCGTTGCTGGATTCTCCTTTCTGACGGAGCAAGAGTGGTCGCCAGAAACTCAGAAATTCGGAATCGCCGCGGTTCTCTTCGGCACAATCACCATCGCCATCATTGCCTTGTGCGTCTCCGTGCCGCTCTCCCTCGGAGCAGCGCTCCTTATCTCTGAAATTGTCACGCCCAAGGTCAAAACGGCGCTCATCACGCTGGTTGACCTGATGGCGGCTGTGCCCAGCGTCATTTTTGGTTTGTGGGGTGTCTTTTATCTTCAAGCCAACGTCATTCCGGTTTCGCAGTGGATCTCGACCAACTTCGGCTGGATTCCTATTTTTCGCGTCACCAACGCGGCCGGTGAACTGGCGACGGAGGCCAGTGCCTTCACCTCATCCGCTTTCATTGCCGGCATCGTTGTCGGCCTGATGGTCGTGCCTACCCAGACTTCTGTGATGCGCGAGGCTTTCTCGCAGACACCTATGGGGGAGCGCGAAGGTGCCCTCGCTCTGGGGTCGACTCGCTGGGGAATGATTCAGACTGTCGTGTTGCCCTTTGGTAAGGGTGGCATCATCGGTGGCGTCATGCTCGGCCTGGGCCGCGCGCTGGGTGAGACCATCGCGGTGTACATGATTATTTCGCCCATCTTCGTGATCAACTGGGAGCTGCTGAAGACCGGTACCAACTCGGTTTCCTCTCTGATCGCTCTGCGTTATGGCGAGTCGAGTCAGTTCGGCCTCTCGGCCCTCATGGCTGCTGGCCTCGTTCTCTTCCTTATTACGCTGGCGATTAACTTCACGGCGTCTTCCATCGTGGCGCGTTCGCGCTCCGGAGCGGAGAGCGGCTAACCATGACCCTCATTCCTGAAGCGGCAATCCCTGGAACCCCGGGAACTCCCGATGCCCAAACGTCGTCGTTGGCCGCGCCCACGGCGAACCCCATCGTGGTGCCCTTGACCATCGACCCGCTTGCCCCACCAGCAACCGCCTTTGTGGAGAGCCTGCGCGATGACGGCACCGTCAACTTGCGTGCCCGAACCTTCATTCCCAATTCAGAGGGCGTCGAAACGGCTGCTCGCCGCCACATTCATGGCACTCCCCTTGAGGAACGTTTCAACGTCTTCGGTGCTGCGGCCGCGGGCATCTCCGTCGCCATCCTGCTGTTCGGCTGGTTCGCTCCGTTGACGGGGCAAGTCGGCTGGGCGGTCATCGCTTTCATCGGGTTCCTTGGCTTTTACGCCGTTCTCGTCTCGCTCAAGGCCGACGGCCAAGAGGTTAAAGACCGCATCATGATTTCGCTGCTTTACTCCGCGGCGGTCATTCTGATTGGCGCACTACTCTTCGTGGTCATTTACACGCTCATTCGAGGTCAAGAAGCCCTCCCTCACGCGAACTTCTTCTTCGACACCATGCAGCTGGCGGGCCCTCTCGATCCGCTCACGGTCGGTGGTATTTCGCATGCCATTATGGGAACGCTCATGCAGATCGGCATGGCACTCTCGCTGGCTGTTCCCCTGGGCATCACGACGGCCGTCTTCCTCAACGAAATCGGTGGCAAGTTCGCCCGATTCGTGCGCACCATCTCCGACGCGATGACGGCGCTGCCCTCCATCGTCGCCGGCCTCTTTGTCTACGCCGCGATCATTACCCTCATCACGCACCAACGCTCCGGGTTTGCCGCCGCCATGGCCATCATGGTGATGATGCTCCCCATCATCATTCGGGCATCGGATGTCGTGCTGCGCCTCGTCGCCGGCAACCTGCGTGAGGCTTCTTACGCCCTTGGTTCCACCAAGTGGCGCACGGTGTGGCACGTGGTTCTGCCCACCGCCCGTTCGGGCCTCGTCACTGCGGTCATTCTCGGTACAGCCCGCGGCATTGGCGAAACCTCGCCTGTTCTTCTCACCTCGGGTGTAACCGCCGTCATGAACCTGAACCCGTTCGACGGCCCCATGATTTCCCTTCCCCTTCAGGTCTTCGCCTTCGTGCGTTCGCCTGAACCCAACATGATTGCCCGCGGGTTCGGCACCGCTGCCGTCCTTCTGCTGCTCGTGCTGACCCTGTTCGCGCTCGCGCGCGTCTTCGGCGGCCGTGGCCCCGGCCAGCTGTCCGTTCGTCAGCAACGAGCTGTCGTCGCCCGTTCGGGGCGCGACGCAGTGCGTCTCACCATTTCTGCAGCCCGTCGGGAGCGTGCTCTCGAGCTTGCCCAGGCCACCGCAGGCTCCGCTTCTTCCACCACTGCCCCCAAGGAGACACTCTCGTGAGTTCGCCACGCTCGTTTTCGTTGATTCCCCGCGGCCGTCGATTGGTGAGCCTGACCTTGGGAGTATTTCTCGCCGGCGCCATGGCATTCTCTGGTGCCACCGCCGCTCAGGCCGAGACGTACGACCCCATCACCGGTACCGGTTCGACCTGGTCACAGAACGCTCTTGACCAGTGGCGCAAGAACGTTGCCTCCAACTACGGCATGACCGTTAACTACTCCGGTACGGGTTCATCCGCCGGTCGTCGCGACTACATCGCCGGCACCGTTGACTACGCCGTCAGTGAGATTCCATTTCAGGCCAACCCCGAAGATGGTTCACCTCCCGAAGTGCCACCCCGCGGTTACGCGTACATGCCCATCGTTGCCGGTGGAACCTCTCTCATGTACAACCTCAAAATCGGTGGCCAGCAGGTCTCCAACCTTCGTCTCAGTGGCGACACCATCGCCAAGATTTTCAAGGGCACAATCACGAACTGGAACGATGCGGCCATTGCTGCCGATAACCCCGGTCTTGCCATGCCCGACAAGGGAATCACACCCGTTGTGCGTTCCGATGGCTCAGGTTCAACCGCTCAGTTCACCCTGTGGATGTCGAAGCAGTACCCCTCCATTTGGACGACCGGCATGACGTCGCAGTACCCAACGCTGCCCAACTTTAAGTACCAGAGCGGCTCCTCGGGCGTCGCCGGTTATGTTAGCCAGAACTATGGCGAGGGTGCCATCACCTACGTCGAGTACTCCTACGCTATGCAGGCCGGTTTTCCTGTTGTCAAGGTTTTGAACGCCGCCGGCTACTACGTTGAGCCGACCTCCAACTCGGTTGCGGTGGCCCTCTTGAAGGCCCAGATTGCACCCGACCTGACCCAGATTCTGGATGGCGTCTACAACAACGCCGACCCCCGCACGTATCCCATGTCGAGCTACTCGTACATGATCATTCCCACAGCTGTCGGTGGTGTCTTCACCACAGGTAAGGGCAAGACCCTCTCTACCTTCGCGAAGTACATGTTGTGTGAAGGTCAGCAGCAGGCCTCCGATCTTGGGTATTCTCCGCTGCCCATGAACTTGGTGATCGCCGGTTTTGCCCAGGTAGCTCGTATCCCGGGCACGGTAGTACCGGCTTTTGATCCCACAAGTTGTAACAACCCGACATTCAAACCGGGCGAAGACCCCAACAATAACCTCCTGGCCCAGACTGCTGCTCAGCCCGCGGAATGTGACAAAAAGGGGCCGAACCAGTGCACCACCGGTACCGGCGGCGCGGCGGGAACAGAAACGGCCGTGTCAGGCTCGGGTAATGGTGGCAGTGCGTCCGGCGGATCGGGAAGTGGCACCGGCGGGGGAACATCTGGTTCTTCGAGCGCCGCAGGAGGTGCCGTTGACGAGTACGGTAACCCCGTTTCTGGCGGCACGAGCGGCGGCGGCGCGGTCTCGGCCTCACCCTTTACGCTTGCTCAAGATTCATGGGGTGCCCCCCAGAATATTATGCTCGCAGCAGGGCTTTTCGTCGTTCTCGCTGCAATCGTGCCGCCCTTTGTGGCACCGCAAATGCAACGTGTTCTCGGCAAAAAGAAGCCCTAAAACCGTAATCTCTAAAACGACATTTTGAATGCCTAAACCATTCTCCTTTCGTTCATCTAGCAGACACCCAGCACTTTTATTCTCAGAACATGCCCACTAAGAAGTGGGGATTTTCTGAGAGGCTGCTGTGCTGCTACGTCGTCGTCATCGTCAAAACCCACTGATCCTCAGTGCGAGTGCAACCGGCATCATTGTCGGTCTTCTCGTGAGCGTCACCACCGGTTTAGCGGTATCGATGGCCACCACGTCCTCCGCTCAGGCGGTCGACTCCAGTAGCGTGACACTCACCGCCGCCGCGAATGACATGAACGGTGGCGCGGACGCCCCACTGCCAGATCTCGCCGTGACGGTTTCACAGACCCAGGGTTTGCTGTCGCAAGCGATTCAGGTCAGTTGGACCGGCGGCAAGGCGTCATCAACACCCTCTTCGAGCACTGGGGGTGCAAACTTCTTGCAAATCGCCCAGTGCTGGGGTGAGGACCCGCTGAACCCAGGTCACCCCGATCGCACAACGTGCCAGTATGGCGGTTTTGGTTCCAGCGTTGGTGCGACTCGTAGTGGTGCGGTCGAGTGCCCTCTGGGCGAAGTGGACGGCGACACGGTGCGCCTCAACCCTGTAGTGGATCCCCACGACTACCCGAACACAACCGGCGTCGATGCTGACTATTCCAAGCCGTGCGAGCGTGGCCTCTCTCCCGTCACCGGCATTCCGTTTCGAGCTGCCGCTAATGCAGGCACGGTTGCCTCGGTCCTCCCTGACCCCGCTGTAGACGGTGGAATAGGCGTGCGCAACGCGTACGAGGAGTATTCGGCGCCGGGCACCCCGCTAGACGCCACCATTCAGCAATCTGGCAAGACACCGGTCCTGGGTGGGGCCTTGACGGTGCCGACCACAGCCAATGTTGGCGGAGAGAGTCAGAGCCTCGTCGGAGTGAACCTCTCGTCGAATCAGTTCTTCACGAAATACACGACGAACGAAATTCCGTGGGCCGGCACCGGGGCCGACGGAAATGGTGCCACTAAGTTCGAAATTCAAACAGCGTCTCAGTCCCCAGGTTTGGGGTGTGGTGCTCTCGTTACGGATGCGGGGAGCGGATTATCGGTGCCCCAACCCTGTTGGCTTGTCATCATTCCGCGAGGCACCCATGACTCGGGGTCTGCAGAAATTACGAAATCCGGGCTCTGGTGGGACGCGTGGAAGCACAACATTGCGTTCAAACTTGATTTCAAACCGACGGCTCAGCGGTGTGCCATTGGGGGAACCGAAAAGCAGCTCTCGGGCAGCGCGCTCATCGAAGGTGCTATTGCGTCATGGCAACCGAACCTGTGCTTGGGGACCACCGGCTCGACATTTGTGGTTAGCACGGGAAATGAGGCCGCCGCTCTCACGAAGGCAAGTGGCACTGTTCCGTCTCCCCTCGCTCTGACGAGTCGCCCACTTCAGACATCCGGAAAAGATCCGGTTCAGTACGCGCCCGTGGCGCTCTCGGGCCTCGCAATTTCGTTTTCGATCGATCGCTATGCGGTGCCCGACATCTACACCGGTCATCCGACACCTGCGGGTTACATTGCCAAGAACACCACTGCATTTACCTCCATGAATCTCACCCCGCGACTCATTGCCAAACTGCTCACGAACTCCTATTGGCTGTCCCTCCCAGCGGGGGCAAGCAGGACTCACATTGGCTACGTGGATCCGGCGGACCCAGGGAAGAACGCGCAATCTTTGATGAAGGATCCTGATTTCCTCTCCATACAGTCGAGTGACGAATGGAACTATCAGTACTTGGCGTCTATTTCCTTGGCCGACCTTCTCGTGCCCAACGGTCAATCTGATGAGGCTTTCCAATTGTGGAAATATGCCCTCTCGGACCAAGAAGGCCGAGACTTTCTCGCAGGAAAGCCTGACGAATGGGGCATGACGGTCAATCCATTCTTCGCCACGGTCGACAGCTCATGGTCGCCGGCTTTGACACTTCCGACCGTTACGTTCCCTAAGGCAGATCCCATCACTACGGCAAACTCCTTGCCGGCGGATCTGAGCCAGGGCAACGACTCAATCAACCTGCTGACATATCGCCCCTACACTCCGAGCTTTGCAACCGGAGCCTACGACGCTCTGCGTGGAGACGGGCAGGTGCTGGGAACGTGGAACACCGTCAAGAAGACATATGACAAAACAGTTCGCAATTTGGTCGGCACTCAGAAGGTTCTTGCGGTCACCACAACGGAGGCTGCTGCGCGTTACAGCAACGTCACCGCGTCACTTCGCAATCCCGCGGGCAATTTCGTAGCACCCACGGCGACGACAATGACAGCGGCGGCGGTAGCAATGACGCCAACGACCGGCAGTGCCGCGGTATTTGGTTTCGACTTCGCGAGCGCTCCTGCAGCCGCGGCGTCGAATGCGTACCCGTTGACCATGCCGGTCTTTGCGGCGGTCAATCCGCTTCAAACGGATGCCACGCTTCGGGCGACATACGCGAACTTCATTCGTTACGCCGTGCAGGCGGGTCAAGTTCCCGGAGTTGGAACGGGGCAGCTCCCCGACGGGTTTGCGTCGATCCCGCAAACCTGGGTTGACCAAGCCATGGTTTCCGCCAATGCGATTGAACAGGGCGTCAGCCCTCTTAGCTTGGTCGCGGGAACCACCGTCATTGCCGGCGCTTCAAATGGTTTCGTGACGCCACGCTCCTCGACGATGACATCTGAGGATGTGAACGCGCCGAACCCCAACCCGACGGCGACGGGGGCGGCCGCGGGGGCCCTTGCGGGCAAACCGACGCCCGCCGATCCGATCCTCGGTCCGGTTTCGGCTGCCGTTCCAGCCGGACTGCTATCAGGCTTTGCGGCCGCCGGCGCAGTGCCCCTCTACGGCCGTTTCCGGCGTCGAACATGATGCCCCCAACAGTTTGGAAGACGCACACACGAACGCGAGTTCGTGGCTTCTTTCCAGAAAAACCACTTCCGCCGGAAGTGTTCAACAAACAAAAATCGAAAGGTAACACCGTGATCTCCAAGAAAGTCATTGCGCTATGTGCAACCGTGGGCGTAGCCATTTCTGGCTTCGCTCTTGCCGTACCTGCTCACGCTGACCCCGTTGCTGAGTCCTACGCCATCGTAGGATCGGACACCCTCGAGGACGTCGTTGGCGCCCTCATCCAGGGAACGTCCATCACCGGCTCTCCCGTTCGTTCGTTGGTCAACAACGCCGCTTCGGGTTCGTTCGATGCTTCCGGAACTCCTTACATCATTACCAAGACCTCGGGCATCCGCTTCGGTCGCCCCAATGGTTCTGGCGATGGACGCAAGGCCATGCTCGCTTCGATCGACGGAACGACAAACTTCCAGGCTTCCGCCCAGCTGTACCCCAACGGCACCGGTGGAACCACGGCTTACCCCAAGCTTCCTACGGGCACCATTGCGGGAACCGTTGACCTTTCTCGCGCCTCCAGCTCGGGAACCGTTGACGCTGCTGGTGTTCTCGTTCAAATTCCCTTCGGTCGCGACGCGATCTCCTACGTCTACGACTCGGGTTCGGCTGCCGGCCTCGGTGACTTGACGGTTGCTCAGCTGAAGCAGATCTTTGAGGGTGTAACTCCTGTCTATGCAACAGACGGAATTACTCGCATCAAGGCCCTCACGCCTCAGGTTGGCTCTGGTACGGGTAAGGACTGGGCTGGAATGATCGGTGCCAGCACGGCAACCATTATCACGGCCGCCACCGCTGGTACCTACGTTTCCTACGGTCAGGAGCACGACGCGTCGACTCTTCCCATCAACACCATCATGCCCATGTCTGCTTCGCGTTGGATCGCAATGCACAACGGCGGCAGCTACGCCAAGTACCAGGCCACCACGGTCATGGGTTCCATCGAAACTGTCCCTGCCGTAACCGGTTCCGGCGCTTCGATGGCTCCTAACGCCACCTTCTACAACACCACGACGAACGGCGTCAACTTCGGTCGCGACACCTACATCGTTGCTCAGTACCTGCGCATCACGTCCGGTAACGGCGCGTACGACGCAAACCTCGCTGACCTCGTTGACCCCACCAAGAGCACCAGCCTGACAAACACCTCGACGTCATCGGCTGCAAAGGCCGGCTCCGTGAAGCTCAAGTACGGCTTCCTGCCTCCTCTGTCGACGACATCAGTTCGCATCTCCGGCTAATTCCAGCCACCCTTTTTCACATTTTTGTAATTTCCTCATTCGAAAGGTTTCATAAGAAATGATTTCCAAGAAAAAGATGCGCGCTGCTGCCATTGGTGCTGTCACCATTGCCACAGTTCTCGTCGCCGCGGGGGCAGCTTCGGCTGTCACCCAGGGCAACGGCTCCGCTGGTGCGGTCTACGTCTACGACACCAACGGTGCCGCTACGACAAACAGCACCTCCTTCGGCTGGAGCGATGACGCCATCGCTTCGTCTTCTGCTGCGAACCAGAACGGTGTGTTCACGTGTAACGCGAACTCGACCGGCTCGTACGCCTTCATTACACTCGCCTCGAAGTCAAACGCTGCAACGACGCCGAGCACGTGGGATGCATCCAAGAGTCTGGGTAGCCGTGTTGCTTCCAAGGACCTGCTCAACGTCAACTTGGCACCTTCGTCCTTCAACCTCGGCGCTCCTGCCGGTGTGAAGAACGCCGGTGGTAGCTACTACCTCGGTCTGGCCTGCACCAGCAACAACGGTCTGACCGTTGAGGCTGCGTACTACCGCACCGTCACAGTCACGGCTACATCGGGTGCCTACTCGACGACGGACACCGTCTTGACCAACCAGTTCCGCGTCACGACTCAGCCTCAGTCGCAGACTGTTGCTGGCGGTTCAGATGTTACGTTCACGGCTGCTTTTGGGGGAACGGATCCTGCTGCAGGAACCAACATCAAGTGGCAGAAGGCCGAGTCCACGGCTACCTCCACGTGGGCTGACGTTCCCTCCGCAACAACGGGAACCCTCGTTGTAACGGGCGTGACAATTGACGCTGACAACGGTGACCTCTACCGTGCCGCTGTCTCCAACGACAACGGATCCAGCTTCATTTACTCTGACGCAGCAACCCTCACGGTCTCTGCAACAACGGGATCTGTCGGAATGAACGCCACTGTCGTCAACGCTGTTGATGGAACGCTGAGCCTTGCGGTTCCTGCCAACGCGTCGGTTACCTTCGGTGCCGCTACATTGGTGAGCAACTTCTCGACCTCGACGGGTGTACTGCCCAACATCACGGTCAACGATGCACGCGTTCACTCGCGTCCGGGATGGAACCTGACCGCTTCGGTCAGCGACTTCTCGTTCTCGACGAACACGATCAGCAAGAGCCAGCTTGGTCTCGTTCCTGCTGTCGTGAGTGCAACGGCTGCCGGAACCTCGGCCGGCTCAACGCTGACCGCAGGCACCGCTGTGTACCCAGCGGTTATCGCAACCGGACTGGCAGCAAACACCGTTGGTAACACCGTTCTCAACGGTGCACTGACGTTCGTTGCTCCTCAGGACAAGCCCGCTGGAACCTACACCTCGACGATGACGCTCACGCTCACCTCGAAGTAGAACCCCGCACAATGCACCAGAGGGGGACGGCATTCGTGCCGTCCCCCTATTCTTGATTCACCTCTAGAACACAGAATGAGAAAGTCGTCACAATGACTCGTCGGAACATTTTTCTCCTCGCGATTGCCGGCCTAGTTCTGGTTGCGGTAGCTGTCGGCGGAACAATCGCAGCAATGACGTTTGCCAACCAAAAGCCCAATGTGCCTTCGGATGCGTCGCTGTTCGTCTTCGACACGAACACCGTGCTGGCGGAGGATGGACACGAGTGGGCATGGAATGACGATGCCAGCGCATCTCTGAGCAAGACGAATGGAGAGGCGCTTATTCAGTGTCCCGCCGGCTCGACGAACGTGGCGTCCTTTGTGGCCACGGCCGGGAACGAGCGCACTCCCGCGGCGTGGACAATGTGGGAGTTTCTTGGGTATGGTGCCGACCAGATGAGTGTGCTGTTGGCGCCGTTGACTCCCGATCGCATGGGATCGGGGGCTGGCCAGGCCGTTCACAAGACCGGCGGAACGTTTAGCCTTGGGGTCGCCTGCACGACGAATAACAACCTTGATGTGACGGCGGCGTACTACCGGGCAATGACGGTTCAACCCGGTGGGACCTGGACGCTCGAGCCGCTGAAGTAGTCCCCATCTCGAGGGCCTTTGAATTTGCAATTTAACCCGTGATTTACCCTGCGTTCAGATTCGCGACCACTCTCAGCCATATCAATTTGAGTAAATTTAGTCATGCTTCTTGTTCCCTCCAGAACCCGTTCCTTCCGTCACCTTTTTTCTCGGCTTGTGGCCGTGTTCGTCGTGACGGCGATGGCCTCCGTTCTCTTGGCAACGTTGTCACCGGGCCTCGCCCACGCGGATGACTCTCAAAGTTTTTCAGGTGCTCCGGCAGACGGCGATCACTCGGATTCGACCCGAACACGATTCACCTTCGGCGGAGATCCCGGTCAGTCAATTACAGACTCGTATTACATCGAAAACACAGGAACTTTGCCCCAGGATGTTACGGTCTACGCCACGGACGCATATAACGCGGATGACGGAACGTTTTCGCTCCTCGACGGAAACGTTGCCCCTACAGGCGTCGGTACCTGGATTTCTCTGGATGGTGCTCCGCGCCAAGTCATCACGTTGGCACCGCAGAGCTCGAAAGTAATTCCTCTTACCTTGACTATCCCCGCTGATGCACGACCGGGCGATCACGTGGGTGGAATCATCGCTTCTGTCGTGAGCCCGGATGGCCAAGTCAAGCTTGAACGTCGGGTGGCCTCCAGACTGTATGTCCGAGTGTCGGGGGAGCTCCAGCCCGCACTCACGGTTGGCGGTCTCTCCGCGACCTACCAGCCGGATCTGAACCCGTTCAACGGGCAGGTCATTTTGACGTACACCGTTAAGAACACGGGAAACGTAGCGCTCAGTGCGAATACGGTGTCTTCCGTCACGGGCCTCTTCGGCATGCCACTCTCGGGCGTCACCACGTCAACGATGCCCGAAATCCTCCCCGATGGCTCACACGTGATCACGGTGGCCGTTCCCGGAGTGTGGCAATGGATCTGGATGAACGCCTCAATTTCCCTCGCCGGCACAATTGATAAAAATGCCCCAAGTCCGGGCGCCATGCCCACCGCGACCCGCGAGGCATCAACATGGGCAATGCCGTGGGCGTTGCTGATTCTTCTCGTTGCCGCAGGATTCGTGCACTTCTACATTCGTTACTCGCGTGCCAACAACGAGCGACGCTCTCAGCAGTGGTTGGAATACACCGAAGCTGAGGCGCGCCTTCGCGCTCGAGAGGAAACACCCGAATCGTGACGAAGATGCGCCGTCCTTTTGTGACGTTCGGTGCCTCGTCAATCATGATGGGCGCGGGCGTTGTTCTCGCCATTGCCCTCGGGAGTTTTCTGAGCCCACAGTCGTCACGGGCGGTTGAAGTTACTCCGACGCCAGTAGGTATCGATGTCATCGTGCCGGTAATCGTCGTGCCGCCTGAGCCAACGGTCGGCGCCATCATCCCCGTGGGAGCTGCCGCTGATGCGGCCCAAGTCGAGGTCGTCGTCTCGGGGCTTCAGCCGTACTCGTATTTCGAGCTCTATCTGCGTTCCACGCCAGTGCTCGTAGCGAGCGGTTTTGCCGACGGTACGGGTACTTTCAAGGTCACCATTACATTGCCGACCACCCTCGACGCGGGAACGCATTCCCTTGAAGTCAAGGCAACAGACGCGGCGGGACAGCCCTACACAAAGACTGTCAGTCAGTTTGCGATCACGGCGGATCGCCGCCTTGCCGGAGCCGGTCCGGGTTCGTCTCTCATCTCCTCTACGGTGACCTCTGGCGCGACGGGTAACGGCGACGGCGCTGTCTCGTCTTCGACGCAGACGACACAAACCGATGACGCTGCCGCGGCTGCGGCGCTCGGCCCCGACCCCTTCAATTTGGGCGGCGTTCTCTACATCGGCGGTGTGAATGTGTCGACGGTGCCCACACCCTCACCCCGCGGTGGCACTCTCGTTCTCGAGATGACGATCAAGAACGTGTCGCACCCCACCTTCGACTCGAGCATGGA
>CANEXL010000008.1 GCA_947443745.1 Microbacteriaceae bacterium
CTCCACTACCCTCGCTGTCCTCGGAGGTCGCCGTGAGTGACCACTGCGTTCCCGCACCTCTGTTGCTCGGCTTGCTCGACGAACCGGAGGACCAGCGGCAATCCGTCGCTCACTATGTTCCTGCGCGCGATGGGCACCTGCTGCTAACCGGTGATCAAGGCTCGGGACGCTCTCGAACGTTGAGTCTCCTGGCTGATCAGGCATTGATCACGAAACCCCTGGGCGCCCACGATGCGGAGGGAGCCTGGGATGCCTTGACGACCGTCATTCCCGATGGCACTCTCGTGCTGATCGATGACATAGAGGCGCTTCTCGCGACGTTCACGCTTGAGCACCGCGATGCCTTTGTCGAAGCGTTGATGGCCTTGTTGCGAACGGGACCGAGCCGTGGCATTTACCTCGTCATTGCCTCGCACGGTGGGGCGCTCTACGCCACCGCCTGGATGGCCCTCATGAAATCAACTCTGACACTTGGGCCGGCGGCGGGAAGGGCTACGTGGCAGAACCATGCCGTGCAGCTTGCCCTCGGGGAACGACCCCCACAGGGAGCTTTAGCCTCTGCGAGTGTGTCAAAAGTTCTGTGGCACCCTGGCCAACCGTTCGTCGTCGTCAGCCCGCGGCCGAGGCTTCGATTGGCCGAGCTCTCGGCCGCAGCCACTGCCGCCGTGCACTTCACCGATGTGGGCCGCCTTGAGAGCCAGCCTCTCCAGATAACGTCCGAAGATTCAGCGCAGGTTTTTATCGGGGATGTCGAGGATTGGCAGTCACAGTACTCATTGCTTGCCAAGCTCAGGCCCCACGCGACGTTTATCTTCGATGATTGTTCGCCAGCGGAGGTTCGCGCCGTTCGGCGTTCGCGCGATGTTTTGCCACACACGCAACGAGGCCTCGCTGTCAGCGTGACTCCCGAGGGCGCCATGAGTCGGGTGAGACTGACCTAGTGCCGCATTTGCGAACGAAATTGACGTTCCGCAGAGGTTCTCATAACCTGAAATCTTGTAAGGTCACCGGCCTTCGTTATCGAGAAGAACCAAGAGCGAACAGGAGTCCTCCTCGTGCAGGATCAAGAAAAGAACGCGTCAACCGAATCCGTCGTGGCGCTCACCGCAGAGATCAGAAGTCTTCCCGGTCATGAATCCCGCGTCGCGAATCTCCTCTCCGGCTACACGACTCAGGTTCGTGCCGAGGAGGGCAATCGCTTCTTTGCCGCCTCGTCAAGCCAAACCGACCCGACACTTTTTCTCGTCTACGAGGAATACCGGGATGCTGCAGCCTTTCAGGCGCACCTTCACGCATCTGAGAATGCCGTCTTCAACGCCGCACTCTCCGAACACGTCTCCGACGGGGGTTCCGTGCTGACGATGCTCAACCTGATTGACGCTAGCTAGGCGAAAACCGACTCTAGGTCGCGGCACTCCACTCCGACAGCCGCGGCGACGGCGGGGTTAACGACCGAACCCTCGTGGGTGTTCAGTCCCAGCTTGAGGGCGGGGTCCGCGGCAAGCGCCTTCTTCCAGCCGTGGTTTGCCACAGCGCGAACGTAGGGGAGCGTGGCGTTGGTCAGCGCATACGTCGATGTGTTGGGCACGGCGCCGGGCATGTTCGCTACGCAATAGAAGAGCGAATTGTGCACGGTGAACGTGGGATCGGCATGCGTCGTGGCATGGGTGTCGGCAAAGCAACCTCCCTGATCCACAGCGATGTCCACGAGGACGCTGCCGGGCTTCATGCGCGAGACGAGGTCGTTGCTCACGAGCTTGGGGGCTTTAGCTCCGGGAATCAAAACGGATCCGATAACCAGGTCGGCCGTCAGCAGTGCCTTCTCAATTTCAAAGGAGTTGGACGCGATTGTCTTGATGCGACCTTCGTAGAGGGCATCGAGCTCGCGCAGGCGGAAGAGGTTCGTGTCGAGAACGGTCACGTCGGCACCCATTCCAACGGCAATCTGAACGGAGTTGGTGCCGGCAACGCCGCCACCGAGAACGACGACCTTGGCGGGGTGAGTTCCGGGAACGCCGGGAACGAGAAGTCCGGGTCCGCCGTTGGGCTTG
Organism: Microbacteriaceae bacterium; assembly: GCA_947443745.1. GTDB lineage: Bacteria > Actinomycetota > Actinomycetes > Actinomycetales > Microbacteriaceae > Alpinimonas. The sequence continues at coordinate 2,052 of CANEXL010000008.1, forward strand.
AGCATTGCGGCCGCACCCACGATGGGGGCCAAACGGCCGGCAACCTCACTCATGGGCGCCAGCAAAGGAAGCGCACGGGTGGGAAGCTGAACCGTCTCGTAGGCAATAGCCGTGACCTTGGCGGCAACGAGAGCATGCGTCAACGCAGGTTCAGCGGCCAGGTGTAGATAGGTGAAGAGCACGAGTCCCTCGCGAAAGTATTGGTACTCGCTCGCGACAGGCTCCTTGACCTTGAGGAGAACGTCAGCGGCAGCCCAGACGGACGCGGCGTCCGCGAGGATGGTGGCACCCGCCGTGACGTATTCGGCATCCGTGATGGAAGAGCCCAGACCGGCCCCCGCCTGAACGAGAACCTCGTGACCGTTGGCAACCAGATCGTGCACGCCAGCCGGTGTTATCGCAACGCGAAACTCATTGTTCTTGATTTCGGTGGGGACTGCGACCTTCATGATTCTCCTTGGCTGCGCGGCGGCTTTGGATAACCCCGTCGACAACACCATACCGGGGGAGACTGACGAAAAGGAATGCTTTATGACCATTTTGGTACGGATTTCGTAAATTTTGTGTAACTTTCATGCGCATTTGCACATTCGGCCTGCATGGACACGGTCATGTGTGCCAGTATCAGGACACGTACCGTCGGAGGCAGTGATGCTCTCGGCCACATCAGGGGAGCACTCAGATTATGACCGAACGCGACATGCCAAAAGATCCTCGAGTTCAAGCTCTGATCAAACACGCGATGAGTTCGAAGGTCACGAGACGCACTCTTCTTGCTTCCGCTGGAGCGGGCGCCGTCGTTGCCGGGCTCGCTGCGTGTGCCCCCGGGGCCAGCGCCACCATCACTCCCGCCGCCGACACCTCTGCCGCCGACAAGACACTGCGCTGGGCAAACTGGCCTCTCTACATTGACGTTGACGATGCGGGCGCTTATCCCACTCTCGTGGCGTTCGAAGCACAATCGGGCATCACGGTGGACTACCAAGAGGCCATCTCCTCCAACGAAGAGTTCTACGCCGTTGTGAAGGATCAACTCGAACTGGGGCAAGACATCGGGTATGACTTGATGACCCTCACCGACTACTTTGCAGCCCGCATGGTGCGTCGCGGTGTTGCTCAGCCCATCGACATGGCGGCCATGCCCAATGTCGCAGCGAACCTGTCACCAGGGCTCGCGAACATCACCTATGACCCAGGACGCATGTACTCCATCCCCTGGCAGTCAGGCCTCACTGGCCTGGGGTGGAACAACGCAGATTTCCCCGGCGGCATGACGTCTGTCGAAGAACTGTGGGATCCCTTGCTCAAAGGAAAGATCACTCTGCTCAATGCGTGGACCGACACGATTGGTCTCATCATGCAGAGTCAAGGGGTCAACATCGACGGAGACTGGGGTCAGGATCAGTTCGACGCTGCTCTCGAGGTCGTCTCGAAGCAGGTCGCTGATGGTCAGGTTCGTGCCTTCACCGGCAACAACTACAGCGAAGAATTCGCGAGTGGCAACATTACGGCTGCCATGGTCTGGTCGGGCGACCTGTTCATCATGAACACCGAAGCCCAGTCGGACAAGTACGGATTTGCCGTCCCAGAAAAGGGTGGATACCTGTGGAGTGACAACTTCATGATCCCCATGGGCTCTGCACACAAGGCCAACGCCGAGGAACTCATTAACTACTACTACGACCCGGCTGTTGCGGCGCAGGTTGCGGCCTACGTGAACTACATCACCCCTGTCGTGGGTGCTCAAGAAGAGATGATGAAGATTGACCCCGCTCTGGCGGCGAACCCCCTCATCTTCCCCGATGCGGCAACCCTCGCTCGCTCGCACGCCTTCCGTCAGCTCACCCCCGAAGAGGACTCCGCCTACTCGATTGCCTTCGAGAAGGCCAAGGTCGCCTAGGTGGCAACGGGCACATTTGCCGAGAGTGGTGCCGACCTTGAACTGGTGGGCATCACCAAGCGCTTCCCCGGTTTTACCGCCATCGAGAATCTCGACCTCTACATTCCCGCCGGGTCGTTCTTTGCGTTGCTCGGCCCCAGCGGCTGCGGCAAGACGACGACTCTGCGGCTCGTTGCCGGGCTCGAAGACCCCACGGAAGGCAAGATCTTGGTCGGCGGTAAAGACGTCACCAACACCAAGCCCTACCAGCGCCCCGTCAACACTGTTTTTCAAAGCTATGCACTCTTTCCGCACATGACGGTGCTCGAAAACGTGGCATTTGGGTTGCATCGTCGTGGCATCAAGGATGCGGTGGCCAAGGCTCATGAAGCCTTGCTTTTGGTTGAGTTGGATCACGTTTCCAACCGCAAGCCTCAGCAGCTTTCCGGTGGCCAGCAGCAGCGTGTTGCGCTCGCGCGTGCCATTGTCAATCGCCCCGCATTGCTCCTGCTCGACGAGCCCCTCGGTGCACTCGACTTGAAGCTTCGCCGTCAGATGCAACTTGAGCTGAAGGCCATCCAAACTGAGGTGGGACTGACCTTCTTGCACGTCACGCACGACCAAGAGGAAGCCATGACCATGGCCGACACGGTGGCCGTCATGAACAAGGGCCACATTGAGCAAATGGGCGCTCCGCAGGAGCTGTACGAAATGCCTCGAACGGCATTCGTCGCCAGTTTCCTCGGCCAATCCAACCTTTTCACGGGGGAGGTCTCCGCCGGCCCCGCGGACTCCCTCTCGCTAGAGATTGGCGGAAATCGCATTGTCGTTCCGCGATCTCGTGCTGCACGCCATACCGGCAAAGTCACGCTCGGTGTTCGTCCCGAAAAACTGACTCTGCACACCGAAGCCCCCGCTCACGACGCGACCCGCAACGTTCTGAATGGCGGAACGGTCAAGGATGTCTCCTCTAGCGGCGTCAGCACCCAGTACATTGTGTCGTTCCCCAACGTGGGAGACATTGTGGTTTTCGCGCAAAACATGGTTTTTGGCCCCGTCGTCCACGAGGGTGCCTCCGTCTCCGTGTCCTGGAACATCGAGCGCGGATTCGGTCTTGAGGACCACCCGGAAGAGGCTGGAAAGTTCGTGCCGGACGACAGCACCGCGAGCATTGCCGTCGCTCAGCGCAAGGCGCTGTTCGCGGAGCTCGAGGGGGCATAACCGTGGCATTTGCGGCTTTCGCCAGTTCGGCGCAGGCAGTTGATGCGGCGCCCCGAAAGAGCTCAAAAGTTGCGCTCGTTCTGCTGGCACCGGGTCTCGCCTATCTCGCTCTCTTCTTTCTTACCCCGCTCATCGCCCTGATTCTCACCTCTCTTCAAGCGCCTGCGCTCTACGGCGACATGGGGGAGTTCGTCTATGCGTTCCGCTGGGAAAACTACGTTTCCGTCGTCAATGAGTACGGCGATACGTTCCTGCGTTCCTTCGGATACGCCCTGATCGCGACAGTCGCGGCGCTGCTTGTCAGCTATCCCATCGCCTATTTCATTGGGGTGTGGGCGCGCAAATGGCCTGTGGTTCAAGCTGTTGCGCTCATCCTCGTCATTGCACCCTTCTTCATTTCCTTCCTCCTGAGGACCCTCGCGTGGAAGCAGATTTTCAGCGATGACAGCTGGACCATGGAGACGCTCAAGGCCCTGTCGATTCTGGGGCCGGATGCGCACTTCACGGGCACCCCATTTGCCGTCATCTTCGGTCTCACCTACAACTTCATCCCGTTCATGACGTTGCCCATCTACACGACGTTGGAGCGCCTCGACACGCGTTATCTGGAGGCCAGTGGCGACCTCTACGCCAGGCCCAGCACGACGTTTTTCAAGGTCACGTTGCCGCTGTCGATGCCCGGAATCGTGTCGGGAACGTTGCTGACCTTCATTCCCGCATCCGGTGACTACATCAACGCTTCGGGAGACTTCTTGGGTGGGCCAGGAACGCAGATGGTCGGTAACGCGATTCAATCGAACTTCTTGGTCATCCTGCAATATCCGGCGGCGGCGGCGCTGTCGATTATGTTGATGGCCGTCATTCTGGTCATTGTCGCGATTTATGTGAAACGTAGCGGAACCGAGGACCTGATCTAATGAGATTCTCCTTTGGCAAGGCACTTCTGCCCATCTACACGGTGCTCGCACTCGTCTTTTTGTTGATTCCCATCGGCTACACCTTTGTGTTCTCGTTCAACGCCTCAGATAAGTCCAACATTGTCTGGCGCGGGTTTACGTTCGAGAACTGGACGACGGTCTGCAACGCTCAGGGTGTCTGCGATTCGTTTGTGAACAGCATCATCATCGGCGTGGTGGCGACGGCTTTGGCGACAGCCATTGGAACGGCCATGGCCATTGCGTTGGTTCGGTACCGCTTCCGATTCCGCGGCCCGGTCACGCTGCTGCTGTTCTTGCCGATGGCAACCCCCGAAGTTGTCATGGGAGCCGGATTGGCGTCTCAATTCTTGACCGCCGGAGTGGAAAAGGGAATGGTCACGATCATCATCGCCCACACCCTGTTCTGCCTGAGCTTTGTGGTGGTCACGGTCAAGGCGCGTGTCTCGAGCCTGGATCCTGCACTAGAAGAAGCCGGCCGTGATCTCTATGGTTCCCCAGCACAGGTTTTCTGGCGCATCACGTTCCCGTTGCTTCTGCCGGGAATTATGGCGGCAGCCCTGCTGTCCTTCGCGCTCAGCTTCGACGATTTCATCATTACGTACTTCAACTCGGGAAGCGTCTACACGTTCCCCAAGTTTGTCTATATCTCGGCGGCGAGAGGGATCCCGGCTCAGGCAAACGTTATTGCCTCGGCGGTATTCTTCCTAGCCTTAGCGATTGTGATTGTGTCGCAGGTGTTCGCATCCCGCAAGGCCAAAAAGCTGGCGGCACCGATCAGCTAATGGACAGCTGAGACGGTTGGCTCAGGGGTTGGCTCAGGGGTTGGCTCAGGAGTCGGGTGGCGCTAGATGGTGGCGCGGATGACTCCGACGGGTTTTCCGCCGCCTAAAACAGTGAGGCCGAGGTGGGGGGCAACCGCGTCAACTTGAGCTTGGGCAATGGCGCCGACGCGCACCAAGAGCTGCAGCCCGACGATGGCGGCGGCACGGAGATTGCCATCCAGAATTTTGAGGGCAACGGTTGTGCCGTCCCAGGTGGAGAGAACCATGACGCCCTCGGCGCCAATCTTGGCAAAGAGACCCATCTTTTCGATGATGACGGTATCGGGTTCGCCGTCCCCACCGGCGGCCCGCGGATTGGCCAGGACGGCTGCTCGCAAGGAGGCGGCGCTGCGCAGCATCGCGAAGGGCGAATCGACCGACGCAGTGCTCAGGCCACGAATACCGCGCGCGAGGGCCACAAGCGACATGGCGTGAACGGGCGCTCCGCAGCCATCGATTCCGGTGGCGACAACCTTTTCTCCCGTGAAGCGTTCCACGATATCGAGAACGCGCTTTTGCAACGGATGCCCCGGGTCGAGATAACCCGCGGTCGGCCAGTCGTTCTGCACGCAGGCCAGCAGCATGGCGGCGTGCTTGCCGGAGCAGTTCATGTAGACCGGGTCGGCGCCCATGCTGGCCAGAACAAGTTCGTTACGCATGCTCTTATCGGTGGGCCAGTCGGCGGGGCATTCCAGAGCATCGGAATTGAGCCTGGCTCGCTCCAGCAACTGGCGAACCAGGGCAGCATGGCTGGCCGAACCCGTGTGGCTTCCGGTAGCGATTGCCGCCTGTTCGCCCGCAAGTTCGACCCCCGACGCCATCACAGCAATAGCTTGAAAAGGCTTCATGGCAGAACGAGGAAAAACGGGCGCGTCGGGGTTGCCCAGCCGCAGCAAGGGTTCAGCTGTCAGCCCGTCGAGAACGACGGCACTTCCGGCATGGCGCGACTCAATGAAGCCGCTTCGCTCGTAGACCGCTAATTCGACAGACTCGTCGACGGATGCTGTTTCGGCCACGGGCGTGATGAGCGCTAGCTAGAGAGCCGCGAGCGCATCATCGATGACCGAGAGAGCGTCAAGGATGAGGGCGTCACTAATCTTGACACTGGGCAGGAATCGAAGAACGTTGCCGTACGTGCCAGCGCTCAGAATCAGAACACCTTGCTCTGCCGCGTAGTTCACCACGTGGGTGACAGCCTCGGCGTAGGGCTCTTTCGTGCCGGGGTGAACGAGCTCGATGGCAATCATCGCGCCCTTGCCGCGAACGTCACCGATGACCGAGCGCTTGGCCTGCATGGCGATGAGACCGCCCTTGAGAACCTTTTCGACGCGCTGAGCTTCGCCGATGAGGTTGTCCTTTTCGATTTCCTCGAAGACGGCGATGGAAGCGGCGCACGAGACGGGGTTTCCCCCGAAAGTGCCGCCGAGGCCACCGACGTGCGTGGCATCCATGATGTCGGCGCGACCAATGACACCGGCGATAGGCATGCCACCACCCATTCCCTTGGCGACGGTCATCATGTCAGGCACGAGACCGAATGATTCGCTGGCGAAGTAGAAACCGGTGCGGGCAACGCCGGACTGAACTTCATCGGCGATGAAGACAACGTTGTTGGCCGTGCACCATTCCTGGAGCGCGGTGAGGTAACCGTCGGCGGGAACCATGAAGCCACCCTCACCTTGAATGGGCTCAACAAAAATGCAGGCGAGGTCCGCAGCGCCAACGGTCTTCTCCCAGTAGGAGATGGTGCGCTTGGCGGCTTGTTCGCCGGTCAGGCCATCGTGGTACGGGTTGGAACTGGGGGCGCGGAACACGGAGGCTCCGAGGGGGCCAAAGCCCGTGCCATAAGGCGCGTTCTTGAAGTTCATGGCCATGGTGAGGTTGGTGCGGCCGTGATACGCGTGGTCGAGAACACCGACACCGTTCTTGCCGGTGAACTTGCGGGCAATCTTGACCGCGTTTTCCACTGCTTCGGCGCCCGAGTTCGCAAGCATGACGCGCTTGGCGTGTGTGCCGGGGGAGTGCTTGACGAGATTTTCCGCCACGCGGATGTACCCCTCATAGGGGGTAACGGTGAAGCACGTGTGAATGACGTGGGCCGCCTGCGCGGCGATGGCGGCGACGACGGCATCGTTTGTGTTCCCAATGGTGTTGACGCCGATGCCAGCGGCTAGGTCGATGAAGTGGTTGCCATCGATGTCAACCAAAATCGATCCGTGCGCACGGTCAATGTAGACGGGAAGCGCAGCACCAACGCCGGGAGGAACAACCTGTTTGCGGCGCTCGTGCATGGCAACAGAGAGCGGACCGGGAATCGCGGTTACAACGCGACGTTCGTCGGCAATGGGGGCTACAACAACGGGGCTGGTAAGCGTGTCAGACATGCCTCTATACTATGCGGCCGGACACGAAAGATCTCATTTCGCTCCACGGAAGTGCCCGCATTGGTGCAAAGATAACTCTCGTGCGACGCATCATTATTCTCGGTTCCACTGGGTCCATCGGTACCCAGGCCCTCGACGTTATTCGCGCCAATCGCGACCGGTTTGACGTCGTTGGCCTCGGGGTTGGCTCCAATCGCGATGAGCTCGCCCGTCAGGCCGCCGAGTTCGGGGTTTCCGCCACGGCAGTGGGGCATGACGAAGCCGAACAGCTCGTTCGTGACACGGATGCTGACGTGGTCCTGAACGGCATCACCGGGTCGGTCGGACTTGGCGCCACCCTTGCGGCCCTCGAGACTGGAAAGACGCTGGCGTTGGCGAACAAAGAGAGCCTCATTGTGGGCGGTTCGCTTGTCACCGCGCTGGCTGCTCCCGGACAAATCGTTCCGGTCGACTCCGAACATTCCGCTATTGCGCAGTGCCTCGTGTCGGGCACCCATGCCGAGGTTTCGCGTCTGGTACTCACGGCATCCGGGGGTCCATTTCGCGGCCGCACCCGTGAATCGCTGACAAACGTGACGCCGCGGGAGGCTCTCGCGCATCCCACGTGGGACATGGGGCTCGTCGTCACCACAAATTCCTCGACGCTGGTGAATAAGGGTCTTGAGGTTATTGAGGCGCACCTGCTTTTCGACATTCCGTTCGAGCGCATTGCCGTCACCGTGCATCCGCAATCCATCGTGCATTCCATGGTCGAATTCATTGACGGATCCACGATCGCGCAAGCGTCACCCCCCGACATGAGGTTGCCCATCTCGCTCGGCTTGGATTGGCCCCATCGTGTCGCCAACGTCGGGGTTCCGCTGGATTGGACGACGGCGCAGCAGTGGACATTCGAGCCACTGGATGAGGTGGCATTTCCGGCGGTTCGCTTGGCGAAAGAGGTCGGCGTTGCCGGGCTCACGTTCCCCGCCGTTTTCAACGCGGCCAACGAGGAAGCGGTCATCGCCTTCCACGCCGGCACGATTGGGTACCTCGACATCATCGAGACGATCCAACGCGTCGTCGGCGAGCACGATCCGCAAACATCCGTGCTTACTCGTGAAGGCGTTTTGGAGGCGGAACGTTGGGCGCGAGCGCGAGCTCAAGAGGTCATCGGCCGCTAAACGACCCCCGGTCACCAACTTCACCGATTGTCATTATGGGTCGGAGTCTTTCTTTTTCGTTGCGGTTATCGGCCGGCTTCGTTTGAGGCAGATTGTCAGAGTTGGACAGTAATCTGAACAACGTGGAAAACGTGTGGCTCTTCGTCTTAGGCGTCGTAATTTTTGTTATTGGTTTGGCTATCTCAATTGCTTTGCATGAGATGGGGCACCTCATTCCGGCGAAGCTTTTTGGCGTACGCGTTCGGCAGTACATGATTGGCTTTGGACCAACCCTCTTCTCTCGCACCAAGGGCGAGACGGAGTATGGCGTGAAGGCCATTCCTCTCGGCGGTTATATTTCGATGTCGGGCATGTTCCCTCCCGGCAAGAACCCCGAAGCATCCGCGTCAAAATCTCGACGACTCTTCGGAAAACTCGTTCAAGATGCGCGCGAAGCCAGCGATGAGAGCATGACGGATACTGCCCCCGATCGGGCTTTCTACCACCTGCCCGTTTACAAGCGCGTCATCATCATGCTCGGTGGCCCCTTCATGAACCTCGTGATCGCGTTCGTTCTTTTTGCGGTTCTTCTCATGGGCTTTGGGCAAATTCAGTCCACAAATACCGTCTCCTCGGTTTCGCAATGCGTTCTTGCGGCCACCTCGACCCAGACAGCCTGCGCCCCGGGCGACCCCGTCTCTCCGGGCGCGGCCGCAGGCATCCTCCCCGGTGACACCTTGGTGTCCTTCGACGGTCAGGCGTTGTCAGACTGGAATCAGACCACCGCCATCATCCGTGAATCTGCCGGAAAGCCCGTTGCCGTCGTTGTCTTGCGTGGCGGAGTTGAGACGGCACTCACCATTACGCCCGTGGCCACCGAGCGGCTCGAATACACCGCTGCCGGCGCACCCGTTCTTGGCGCCGATGGCAAGCAGGCCGTGAGTACCGTTGGTTTCGTCGGTATCGGCCCCAAGCCTGATTTCGTCCCACAACCCATCACTGCCGTCTTGCCCGCGATGGGCGAGAACATCGCTGGAGTGGCGAATGTCATTGCGAACTTGCCCGAGCGTCTCGGCGGCGTGGCAAATGCCGCATTTGGGAGTGGTGAGCGCGAAGCTAACGGTCCCATCAGCGTCGTGGGTGTTGGTCGAGTCGCCGGTGAGATTGCCAGCACTGATGCCATCCCCGTTCAAAGCAAAGTAGCCTCCCTCATCGGGGTCTTAGCCTCGTTGAACATCGCCCTCTTCGTCTTCAACCTCGTTCCGCTTCTTCCCCTTGATGGCGGACACATCGCCGGTGCCCTCTGGGAGGCCATCCGCCGCGGGTGGGCACGCCTTCGTCAGAAAGCCGATCCGGGCCCCTTCGACACCGCGAAGCTCATGCCACTGACTCTCGTCGTCGGAGTGCTCTTCATGGGCATGACGGCTCTCCTCATCTATGCGGACATCTTCAAGCCAGTGAACTTCTTTGGATAGGAAGCGTCACACCTGCGCTTCTGTGGACATACTTTCAGCTTCGGCGTCGTAGGCTATTGCTCGTGCCCGCTATTAATTTGGGAATGCCCAAAAAACCAGAAATCCTCGCTCCCCGCCGCAAATCTCGCCAAATCAAAGTTGGCAAGGTTCTCGTCGGTGGTGATGCTCAAGTCAGTGTGCAGTCCATGTGCACCACTCCGACAACCGACATCAACTCGACACTGCAGCAGATTGCCGAACTGACGGCATCTGGTTGCGACATCGTTCGCGTTGCGGTGCCGAGTCGTGACGATGCTGAAGTTCTTCCCATCATTGCGAAGAAGAGCCAGATTCCGGTTATCGCCGATATTCACTTCCAGCCCGCGTACGTTTACGCTGCCATCGATGCCGGGTGTGCCGCGGTTCGGGTGAACCCCGGAAACATTCGCAAGTTTGATGACCAGGTAGGCGAGATTGCCAAGCGTGCCAAGGCTGCTGGTGTGAGCATCCGCATCGGCGTGAATGCCGGTTCGCTCGATCCCCGCCTCATGGAGAAGTACGGCAAAGCAACCCCGGAGGCTCTCGTCGAGAGTGCCGTCTGGGAGGCAAGCCTCTTCGAAGAACACGATTTTCATGACTTCAAGATTTCGGTCAAGCACAATGACCCCGTCATCATGGTCAAGGCGTATCGCCTGTTGGCTGAGCGTGGCGACTGGCCATTGCACCTTGGTGTGACCGAGGCGGGCCCGTCATTCCAAGGAACGATTAAGTCCTCGACGGCATTTGGTATTTTGCTGGGCGAGGGCATTGGCGACACCATTCGTGTCTCTCTTTCTGCCCCTCCCGCCGAAGAAATCAAGGTTGGTCTGCAGATTTTGCAGTCGCTGAACCTGCGCGAGCGCAAGCTTGAAATCGTGTCGTGCCCCAGCTGTGGACGCGCCCAAGTTGACGTGTACAAGCTCGCCAACGACGTGACTGCCGGTCTCGAAGGCATGACCGTGCCCCTCCGTGTTGCTGTTATGGGCTGCGTTGTCAACGGCCCCGGTGAAGCTCGTGACGCCGATCTCGGTGTTGCCTCGGGTAACGGCAAGGGTCAAATCTTTGTTCGCGGCGAGGTCGTCAAGACCGTGCCCGAAAGTGAAATTGTGGCCACCCTCATCGAAGAGGCCAACCGCCTCGCCGCCGAGATGCCCACCAGTGAGGTCGGAACCGTTCAGGTCATCACGGCCTAAATTACGTCCGTTCATCTGGTCATCCTGGCCGCGGTTGCCGATTCGAGGGTTTGTCAGGGTTGATCCTGCCAAAACCCTGAGGGGTATAACCTTCAGTTCGTGAGCATCATTCTCGATTACCCCGCCCTTCAGCGACGAACCCTTCGGGTGTTGGCCAGTGGTCAAGTTCTTGGTGGTCTCGGGATGGGCGCTGCGTTTTCGCTCGGATCCCTTTTGGCAGCGGATATTGGCGGCTCGCCCGCCTACGCCGGCCTCTCGGCCACAATGTCGACACTCGGCGCTGCTGTCTTCGCCATTCCCCTTGCCCGTTTCGCTGGCCGTTTTGGACGACGATTTGCCCTCTCTCTCGGGGCGACCATTGCTCTGGTCGGCGCTATCTCCGTTGTCGTTGCAGCCGCTGATCGTAACTTTCCCGTCCTCCTCATCAGCATGCTCGTGCTCGGAGCCGGAAGCGCCGTCAATCTGCAAACCCGTTTCGCGGCCGCTGATTTAGCCGATCCCAGCAGGCGTGCCCGGGATCTTTCCCTTGTCGTCTGGGCGACCACCATCGGTGTCGTCGCAGGGCCCAACCTTGTCGGGCCCGGGGATGCTGTCGGAGAGAGCCTGGGACTTCCGCCACTGACAGGTGCCTTTGCCCTCGCGGCCGTGGCCCAACTCTGTGCGGCGATTTTGTACCTGAGCGCTCTTCGTCCGGATCCGTTGTTCCTCGCCCGAGCCCGGCAAAGCGCCACCGGTGTCACTCAACCGGCCGCCAAGCGCGGCTTCGGAGCTGCTGTACGCATTCTGGCGTCAACGCCGAAGGCAGCCGTGGCCGTCTTCACCTTGGCTTTCAGTCACGCCACCATGGTCGCCGTGATGGCCATGACACCGGTTCACCTCGCGTTGCACGGTGTCATCATTCCCCTGATTGGCCTGACCATCAGCCTCCATACGGCCGGAATGTATGGGTTCTCGCCCGTGTTTGGGTGGCTCGCCGACCGGTGGGGCCGAGCGACCGTTATTTTGATCGGCCAAACAATCTTGCTCGCATCACTCATCGTCAACTTCAGCGCGCCCGATTCGGTGGCCGCGGTCACCGTTGCCCTCGTGCTGCTGGGTCTTGGCTGGTCGGCCTCCACGGTCGCCGGGTCCGCGTTGCTCACGGAATCAGTGGCGCCTCAAGATCGCACCACCGTGCAGGGGTTCTCCGACACGGTGATGAGTTTGGCGGGGGCCGGGGGAGGCGCTTTAGCCGGTGTTATTTTGGCGGCCGTGGGCTACGGCATGCTCAATGTGGTTGCAATGTCGCTGGTTATGGCGGTGACTCTGGCCGTGATTCTGGTCTGCTGGCGGCGGACGCCCGCTCCCACGACATAAAATGGGGGTCGTGCCAACACGACTCTCACACCTATTCCTGCGTACCCTCCGCGAAGACCCGGCTGAAGCCGAGGTCACCAGCCACCGGCTTTTGTTGCGTGCTGGCTATATCCGCCGCCAGGCCCCGGGCATTTTCGCCTGGTTGCCGCTCGGTTTGCGAGTGAAGGCCAAGGTCGAGGCGATCATCCGGGAAGAAATGACGGTTGCCGGGGCTCAAGAAGTCCATTTCCCTGCGCTGCTCCCCAAGGAGCCCTACGAGGTCACCGGCCGGTGGGAAGAGTACGGAAGTGGCATTTTCCGCCTCAAGGACCGCAAGGATGCGGACTATCTTTTGGCTCCCACCCACGAAGAGGTCTTCACGCTGCTGGTGAAGGACATGTACACCAGCTACAAGGACCTCCCTGTCTGCCTGTACCAGATCCAAGATAAGTACCGCGACGAAGCACGCCCCCGCGCGGGGCTGCTGCGCGGCCGCGAGTTTACGATGAAAGACGCGTATTCGTTCGATGTGTCGGATGAGGGCCTGGCCATCAGCTACCAGGCACAACGTGATGCCTACGAGCGCATCTTCTCTCGCCTGGGGCTGAACTATGTCATCGTCACGGCGGATGCTGGCGCCATGGGCGGTTCGCGCTCAGAGGAGTTCTTGCACCCGACCGAGGTGGGCGAAGACTCTTTCGTTCGGAACGCTTCGGGTTACGCCGCAAACGTTGAGGCCTTCCGTACCGTCGTGCCCGCGAGCATTCCTCTGGATGGCCTTGCCGCCGCCGAGGTATTCGAGTCGCCGAACACCCCGACCATCGCCTCGCTGGTGGACTTCGTGAATGCCAACCACCCCCATCCTGCTGGCCGGGCCTGGACCGCTGCCGACACGTTGAAGAACGTTGTCTTGGCGCTCACCCACCTCGATGGCACGCGCGAGCTCATCGCCGTGGGTCTTCCCGGTGACCGTGAAGTGGAACTCTCCCGCATCGAGATCGCCTTCTCGCCCGCCGCTGTAGAGGCGGCCACAGAGGAAGATTTCGCGAAAAACAAGGCTCTCGTCAAGGGCTACATCGGCCCCTGGTCGGCTGCCGGCCCGGTTCTCGGCGCCGAGGCAACCTCCAAGATTCGCTTCTTCGTGGATCCTCGCGTTGTCGAGGGAACCGCCTGGATTACCGGCGCCAACCTGCACGAGCGTCACGCTCTGAACGTCACCGCCGGTCGCGACTTCATCGCCGATGGTGTCATCGAGGCATCGGATGTTCGCGCAGGTGACCCCGCCCCCGATGGTTCTGGTCCCGTGGAGATTGCCCGCGGAATGGAAATCGGTCACGTCTTCCAGCTGGGTCGCAAGTACGCCGAGGCGTTGGGGCTCAAGGTTCTCGACGAGAACGGCAAGTTGGCCACCGTGACGATGGGTTCCTATGGAATTGGGGTCACCCGCATCCTGGCCGTTATCGCTGAGACGAATAACGACGAGAAGGGCCTCATTTGGCCCGAAAACGTTGCGCCCTTCGACATCCATGTCATTGCGACCGGCAAAGACGAAGCGGTGTACGAGGCGGCCGAGAAAATTGTGGCCGACCTCGAGGCAGCTCGTTACGAGGTGCTGTATGACGACCGGCCTAAGGCTTCTCCCGGAGTGAAGTTCGGCGACGCTGAACTCATTGGTGTTCCCAAGATCATCATTGTGGGCAAGGGTTTGGCCGACGGTGTTGTCGAACTATGGAATCGCCGCACGGGTGAGCGTGTTTCGGTCCCCGTGGCAGAGGTACTCGGCCACCTGAGCTAAACTGAAACTTCGTTCGCCGGGAGGCAAGCGGTAACTGGTGCGAATATAGGAGGCCCGTCGTGGACATCGATCTCAGAGTTCTCAAACTCATGGAAACTGAGAAGGGCATCCCCTTTGACGAGCTCGTCGAAATCATCGAGCAGGCCATTCTTATCGCCTATCAGAAGCACATGGTTCAAAACGAGCCACTGCCCAAGCCGATTCGTCAGCCCAAGGGTGCTCCGGGAGCCAAAGTTGTTCCCGAGGTTCGCCCGGCGATTGAGCTTCCTGACGCTCGCGTCGAGCTGGACCGCAAGACCGGCATTGTCACCATCTTTGTTCCCGAAAAGGACGACGAGGGCCACATCATTGGTGAGTCCATCGCCGACGGTGAAGACTTTGGTCGCATCGCCGCCGCCGCCGCCAAGCAGGTTATCTTCCAGCGTCTGCGCGATATCGCCGATGACGCTGTTTTGGGCGAGTTCAAGGGCCGTGAAGGCGACATTGTTGCTGGTGTGATTCAGCAGGGCCCCAACCCCCGCATGATTCACATTGACTTGGGTTCCGTCGAGGCCATCATGCCTCCCGAGGAGCAGGTTCCTGGCGAAGAGTACGTGCACGGCGCACGCATCCGTGTGTATGTGACGGCCGTCGCTCGTGGTCTCAAGGGCCCCATGGTTACCGTTTCGCGCACGCACCCGCAGCTCGTTCGCAAGTTGTTCGTGCTTGAGGTTCCCGAAATCGCCAACGGTTTGGTCGAAATCGTCGCTCTCGCTCGCGAGGCAGGACACCGCACCAAGATTGCCGTTCGCGCCACGGACCCCGCCATCAACGCCAAGGGCGCCTGCATTGGCGAGCTCGGCCGTCGCGTTCGTGCCGTCACCGAAGAGCTGAACGACGAAAAGGTCGACATCGTCGATTACTCGCCGGATTTGGCAACCTTCGTGGCCAGCGCCCTTTCTCCCGCAAAGGTGACGAGCTCCTACGTTCTCGACAAGGAGACCAAGGCTGTTCGCGCTCTGGTTCCCGATTACCAGCTGTCGCTGGCCATCGGTAAGGAGGGCCAAAATGCCCGCCTTGCGGCCAAGCTCACCGGCGCCAAGATCGACATCCAGCCCGACTCGATCCTTGAGGGCGACGACTAACAGGGAGTCCTGGCGACGGGCGTCGTCGACAAGTTTGCCGCCTCCCATCTTTGGGAGCGGCTAAGTGGGGTAACATGGAACCGGTTAGAACGTGCATCGGCTGCCGTCAACGGGCTGATAAGTCCGCACTCGTGCGGATTGTCGCCACGGAGGGCATTGCCGTCGTAGATTTTTCTGCGGTGGCTTCAGGCCGGGGTGCATGGGTCCATCCACACAATGAGTGTGTGAACCAGGCGGTGAAGCGCCGAGCTTTCGGGCGCGCGCTTCGAACCGAAATCACCAATACTCACGAAATCGTCAGCTCGCTGGCGACCCAGGGGTTCGCCGTCGGCGAGCCTGACACCAACCAAACAAAGGCTGAACGGCTAATGGACAACTAATGAGTGACTCGAAATGAGTTCCGTCCGTTTGTAATGGTCTGGTCCTGTAATTAGGGCTCAGACCCTAAGACAGGAGAATTGTGGCTGCCAAACCACGCGTACACGAAATCGCTGCTGAATATGGCATCGATAGCAAGCATGCTCTCGCGAAGTTGAAAGACCTCGGCGAGTTCGTCAAAGGACCTTCGTCCACTATTGAACCTCCCGTAGCGCGCAAGCTACGTGCCGCCCTTGAGGCTGAGGGCAACAAGCCCGCGACTGCTAAGGATGCTGTTGGGGATGCCGCTGGAGCGAAAGCTTCGGCGCCCGCTTCGGTTCCGTCTGCTCAGGCTCCGGCTCCGACCACGACGGCCGCCAGCGCGCCGGCGGCTCCATCAGCCCCTGCTGCTCCCGCATCCAGCGCGACACCGGGCCCCGCGGCTCCTGCCGCGCCGTCCGCTCCTGCCGCTGCCGAAGCACCCGCCTCTGTGCCGTCCGCACAGGCACCGGCTCCCAGCACAGCTGGATCGACTCCCTCGACTCCAGCACCCGCTCCGTCGGCAGCACCCACCTCGGCTTCGTCTGCTGCTCCAGCGGCTCCCGCCGATGCTGGCGCTCCCACCGATGGTGCAGCTCCCAAGGCTCCCGGCTCCACGCGTCCCGGCAATAACCCCTTCGCTTCGGCGCAGGGCATGGGTACGCGTCCCGCCGGTGCACCTCGTCCCGGCAACAACCCCGTCGCTTCGGCGCAGGGCATGGGCACCCGTCCCGCCGGAACCCCCGGTCCCAGCAACATTCCTCGCCCCATGGCTCCTCGTCCCGGTGGCAGCATGCCTCGTCCCGGTGGCGCAGGTGGCCCCGGTGGTCGTCCCGGCGGTCCCGGTCGTCCCGGCGGTGCCGGAACAAGCTTCCAGCGTCCCGGTGGCGCCGGCGGCGCTCGTCCCGGCTTTGCCGGCGCTGGTGCTGGTGCACCCGGTGCTCCAGGTGGAGCAGCTCGTCCCGGCTTTGGCCCCAACCGTCCCCCCGCTGGTGGTGCAGGCGGCCGCGGCCGTGGCCCCGGTGGTGGAACCGCTGGTGCGTTTGGTCGCGGAGGCGGCAAGAGCAAGGCACGTAAGTCGAAGCGGACCAAAAGGGCCGAGTTCGAGCTGCGCGAAGCCCCTTCGCTTGGTGGCGTTAGCGTTCCCCGTGGCGATGGCACGACGGTCATCCGTCTTCGTCGTGGCGCCTCGATCTCTGACTTCGCCGACAAGATCAACGCCAGCCCCGGCAACCTGGTAACCGTTCTCTTCCACCTCGGTGAGATGGCAACGGCCACGGAGTCTCTCGATGAGGCCACGTTCCAGGTTCTCGGTGAAGAACTGGGATTCAGAATTCTTGTTGTCAGCCCCGAAGAGGAAGACAAGGAGCTTCTCGAAGCCTTCGACATCGACCTCGAGCAGGAGCTTGAAGACGAGACCGACGAAGATCTCGAGATTCGTCCCCCCGTCGTCACCGTCATGGGTCACGTTGACCATGGAAAGACGCGCCTGCTCGACAGCATCCGTAAAACGAATGTTGTTGCGGGCGAAGCCGGTGGAATCACGCAGCACATTGGTGCGTACCAGGTTCACACCATGCACGAGGGTATCGAACGCGCCATCACCTTCATTGACACACCGGGCCACGAGGCGTTTACCGCCATGCGTGCCCGTGGTGCGCAGGCAACTGACATCGCGATCCTTGTGGTGGCAGCAGACGACGGCATCATGCCTCAGACCATTGAGGCACTCAACCACGCGCAAGCCGCTGGGGTGCCCATCGTTGTGGCCGTCAACAAGGTTGACAAGCCCGACGCCAACCCGGCCAAGGTTCGTCAGCAGCTCACCGAATTCGGCCTCGTTGCCGAAGAGTACGGAGGAGACGTCATGTTCGTCGACGTTTCGGCCCTCACCGGTTTGAACGTTGACGCTCTGCTCGATGCCGTTCTGCTCACCGCAGACGCTGGCCTCGACCTGCGCGCGAACCCCAACAAGGCCGCACGCGGTATCGCTATCGAGGCTCGCCTCGATAAGGGCCGTGGCGCCGTGGCAACCGTACTCATTGAGTCGGGAACCCTCCGCGTTGGTGACGCCATCGTTGCGGGTACGGCTTATGGCCGCGTTCGCGCCATGATGGATGAGAACGGTGACCCCGTCAAGGAAGCCACTCCTTCTCGTCCCGTCCAGGTTCAGGGTCTCTCGAGCGTTCCTCGCGCCGGCGACACCTTCCTCGTTACGGCAGAAGACCGCACGGCTCGTCAGATCGCTGAGAAGCGTGAAGCTGCCGAACGTAACGCTCTGCTGGCGAAGGGTCGCAAGCGTATCTCGCTTGAAGACTTCACGCGTGCTCTCGAAGAGGGCAAGGTCGAGTCGCTCAACCTCATCATCAAGGGTGACGTTTCGGGTGCTGTTGAAGCCCTCGAAGAGTCGCTCCTCAAGATCGAGGTCGACGACTCCGTGCAGCTGCGCATCATCCACCGTGGTGTGGGTGCGGTCACCGAGAGCGACGTCAACCTCGCTACGGTCGACAACGCCGTCATCATCGGATTCAACGTTCGCCCCGACGTCAAAGCACGTGAACGTGCTGCGCGTGAGGGTGTCGACATCCGGTTCTACTCGGTCATCTATGGTGCCCTCGAAGACATTGAGCACTCCCTCAAGGGCATGCTCAAGCCTGAATTCGAAGAGATCCAGTCGGGTGTTGCCGAGGTTCGAGAGATCTTCCGCTCGAGCAAGTTCGGAAACGTTGCCGGTTGTATCGTTCGCAGCGGAACCATCACGCGAAACTCGAAGGCCCGCGTTATTCGCGAGGGCATCGTTATCGCCGATGGTCTTGCCATCGAGTCGCTTCGTCGCTTCAAGGATGACGCCACCGAGGTCCGCACGGACTTCGAGTGTGGTATCGGCCTGGGTAAGTACAACGACATCATGCTCGGCGACGAGATCGAGACGATCGAGATGAAAGAAAAGCCCCGCGTCTAAACCTTGTAAGAAAGGGGTCACGCCGCGCAACCCGCAGCATGACCCCTTTCTTGCTCCACTTTTCACCAGAGACAACAGATAGGCACCAACATGGTCGATCACGCCAGAGCACGCAAGCTCGGTGAACGCATCAAGGTCATCGTGGCCGAAGCTCTCGAGCGCGGTGTCGTCAAAGACACTCGCCTCGGCTTTGTCACGATTACGGATGTTCGCTGCACCGGCGACCTTCAGCACGCCACAATTTTTTACACCGTTTACGGCAGTGACGAAGAGCGGGCCGAGACGCAGGCGGCCCTCAAAGCCAACACCGGGCGCATCCGGGGTGAAGTGGGGCGTAATCTCAACATTCGTCTGACCCCCGTCATCGAGTTCATGCTCGACGCGTTGCCAGAGAATGCCCAGAGCATCAACGACTTGCTGGAGAAGGCGCGCGAGCAGGACTCAGCGGTCGAGGGCATGGCGAAAAACGCGGTTTATGCCGGCGACGCCGACCCCTACGTCAAGCCTCGCGAAATCCACGACGAAGAATCAGCGCCTCGCATCAACCCGTGGGCTGATGGAGTGGGCGACGACGAAGATTCCTCGGCCGACAAAGCCTAAATCTTCCCGATCGATGGTGACGCTCTGACGGGACCGAGAAAGCCTTACGGCGCCTGTGGTGTCGCTGGCTTCGTGCCCTTCAGGCGGTGCACCTCAGCGTCGATAGCGGCTTCGCTCATAATTCTTGGATTGCGAGCATACGCGTCAATCCCGGTAAAGAGCGCTCCAATACCCATGCCGAAGATGGCCCAGATCGGCCAGTAGTACGTTCCAAAGCTGGTCAGCGCCCAGATGATGGTGAGCATGACAGTGACAGCCAACCAAATCCAGAGGTACCCCTTGAAATCTGCCTGTTTCTTGAGTTGCTTCTTGGCAATCTCGCGAATTTCGTTCTCATCCATGTAAAAAAGTTTAGCCCGGGGCTATTTGTGAGTGCTCATTTTAAAGAAACCTTTCAGCCCCTGTTCATGAAGCTCTTGCCGCGCTCCCCGCAGGTACAGCGATAACGCGCGAGCCCGAAGAGGGACAGCATTTCGAGGAACCGCGTCGTGAAGGCCCAATTGCCTCACGATAAGTGGCTGCTGCACGGTGAGCATCAGAAGTCGACTCAGAAAAATGCTCGATGTGTTCTTGGAAATGTCGAGCAACGTTATTGCCCGAGGGCTGCGCAGCGACGAGAGTGCATCCAGAACCTGCGACGGCACCGCTACGTGATATTTCTCGCGAAGCACGCGTAATTGACGTGTCACGGGGCGAGCCCAGCCGAGGGAACGAACCTCGCTGACGAAGAGCTCCCAATCGATTGTCGTCTCCGCGATAAGAAGCGACGCATCCAGAACCCACCGGATGGGCGAGACCTCATTGCGTGCAGCACCATGCATGAGCGTGTGCAGCATGTGGTCGGTGGGGGAGAGCGTGAATGCCGCGAAACCAGAGACGGTCACGGCAACTTTGCGCGCGAAGAGCCGGTCTTCGAAACCAGGGTCCAACATCCCCATGTACAGGCCCCACTGCAGGTCGACGGCCTCCGTGCCGCGTTGCATGTTGATGCCAATTTTGTTATTGAGAAAGATGTCGGGACTCTTGTGGCCATCGGCCCGAAAACCCGCGGCGGCCAGTTTTTTATGAACGGATGCTCGATCCTGCTGCCGAACCAAAATGTCCATGTCGTCACAGGGTCGCGTCGGCGGATCGGACCCATAGACCAGGGTTTGCAAGGCTAGGCCCTTCAAAATGAGGTAGTCCTCAGGTTGCAGAATGGTATTCACCGACGTGAGCGTCGGCATGCCCTGCACATTGAACAGGTACCAATACCGGGTGTAGATGCCCTTGAGAATGCCGTGATTGCGGGCGGTAATCCCGAGTCGTTCGAGTTTGCGATACAGATAAGGAACCAGTCGCTGGGAGCCACCGTCGATGTCATCCATGGGCACAACGCGTTCCCACTCGCGCAGAGCGGCCTCGGTGTCTTCAGGCGCGGCAAGGCAAGCAGCGACGACCAGATCTTCGGGGATAACGCTCACGACTCGACGCTCACGACTCGACGCTCACGACTCGACGCCCCGGCGGTCAGCATTTTCCGGATGCCGGAGGCGAATCAGGTCAAAGAATTTGTCGTAGTTTCCGGCGCGGCGAGAAACGTTGGCGGCGTGGATGCGACGCCGGGCGAGGAGGTCATCAATGCGGACGATCTTCAATCCTTTGTCGTGGGCGCCGAGATACCAACGCGCCCACGAGTGGTTATCGCCGTCCATCGGACCGAACGAAGCGAAGGCCGAGCGCCGCACAATCGTCGCCGAATTGATGGGTGCCGTCAGTGTTGTGCCGAGATGACTGAAGCGCGCTGTTCCTTCGGCGTATCCGGGGTCAATGAAATTGACGATTGTGCCGTAGGCAAGATCAGCATCAGATTGCAGGAGGGCTCGCACGAGAGTGCTCACGGCCGCGGGCTCGAGCAGGTCATCGTCGTCGAGAAAATAGAGAATTTCTCCGGTCGTCGCAGCCAACCCGGCAGTTCTGGCAACCCCAATGCCCGGGCGGTCTGCAATCGTGTGCGGTATGGCGTTCTCCACCAAGTACTCCAGCGTTCCATCCGTGGAATGACCGTAGGCAACAAGAAAATCAATATTTTCATAATCTTGAGCACGCACACTGGCAATCGCTTGGATCAAAAACTCTCGCCGCTCCTGGGTCGGGATGACGACGCTCACGTGAGGCAGGGTGTTGGCTATGGAGGAACTCATGGTGTGGTGATCCCCTCGTACAGGGCGAGGTAGCTCGCCACACAGGCGTCAAGAGAAAAGGTTTCAACGGCATCGCGGCGGGCCTGGGCGCCAAATGTCGTGGCTGCCGCAGGATCTGTCGCCATGAAATACAGCGTCGCCGAGAGGTCAAAGATATCTCCCGGCCGAAACAACATGCCGTTTTCTCGATGGTGAACAACTTCGGGAAGTCCGCCGGAGCGAGAAGCCACGACAGCCCTGCCCGCCATCAGCGCTTCGGCAGCCACGAGCCCGAAGGGCTCCTGCCAGATGGACGGCACCACGACGAAATGAGAGTTTTTCAGATGGTCGGCGATGTTCGCTCGGGATGTCCAGCCGAGAAGTTCGACGCTTTCCTCAAGCCCGAGATGGCGAATGTAGCGCTCGAGAGCTACTCGCTCAGGGCCTTCGCCGGCAATCTTGAGCCGAGCAGGGCCGATGCGAGGAAGCAGTGTGGACCATGCCGAAAGAAGGACTGGGAACCCTTTTTCGGGGGAGAGACGCCCCGATGCAAAGACCTGCAGATCAGTGGTCGGTGGTGGTTGGGGAACGGGGCGTTGGGCGACGCCATTCAGGATGAGGTGCGTGCGGTGCCCAAGTGCCGGGAAATGGCGCAAAAAATCATCGAAGACGAATCGTGAAACGGCCACCACCGCATCACTGATGTCGTTGGGTAAAGCGAGGAGCGCGAGATATGTAGGCGTGGGATTGTCGACGATGTTGTGCAGAGTGTGCACCACCTTTGCCCCCGTGGCAACTTTGATGGCCTTGAGGAGAAGGGTGTCTTGTCCGCCAGCATTGTGAAAATGAATCACGTCGGGCGCAAATTCCGTCGCAATTCGATTCATCTGCGACGAAACGACATGAAGCCCGTGCGCCCCGAGGGGCCCTTTCATCGCCGCAAAGTTAAAGCGGTGGATGGGTGGGCCGTCGGAGGCGTCATCCAGAACGTAGGGCGGGTCATCCGGGGAGGACGTTTGGGCAAAAATGAGAACGTCGTTTCCCCCGCGACTCATCGCCGACGAAATATCGTGAACGAAGTTCTCGCGCCCTCCTTGGACGGGGAGGTAGGGGAACGCCCACTGCAAAATCTTCATGAGTCCACCAGGTTCGCTACTTTGTTGAGGGCCGGTCGCAGGTCGGGGGTCACGACCATGGAATAGAGCGGGATCTCGCGGGTGAGATTCTTGAGCGCCTGCAGGGTTCGCGCGGGGTGCATGCCCATGCCCAGTGAATTGGGAGCGAGCGCGGCGATGACAGCGTCAACGCCCACGGCCGAAAAAGAAAATTTGGCACCCACGGTGGGAACCACAATCGCGGTGATTTTTTGGCGTGGTGTCATGGCATCCGGTGCAACGCTGTCAAGAAAAAAGAGATCCTTGTCCTCGCCCTCTTCGAGCACGTGAGGGGCGTAAGAAGACCACGCCGGGCTCGACTTCGCCAACTTGAGGGTCTTGAAAATTGAGAACAGTTCGTGATTTTGGCGAGCCCGAACGTTGGAATCAATCAGGAGAAAGTCGTCGCCGAGCGACGTGAATCCTTCAAGAACTCCGGCCGCAACGAGCGAGGACTTACCAGATCCGCCACGATTCGTGATGAGAATGCCGTTTTGATTGTTTCCGAGTGTCCCGCCGTGCACGGAGTCCAAGGACAGCTCAGCCAGAAATCCCTGCAGGACGACACGCATATATTCGGGACGTGTGAGCAGTTGCTCCGTCACTGCCGCAATCACCAAAACGAAGATCTTCGTGTCTTCATTCCAGAAAAGAAGAGAGTGAGAACTTCCAAAGTACTGGCAGGTCACAGCACCGTCGCTCAGCCTCGGGGAGTGCCAGCGCCAGGGGATGCGCTCAACGGGAATGTCCGTATCTTCGCGAAAAACCACTAGAAGTCGCGTCTCTGGCGTTGCGTCGTCCGTGGTGATGAGGTGACTCATTGTCTGGAGGAACGAATTCAATCGCTGACGTTGTGACGTTTCAACCGAGACGACGTGATGACCGAACTGGGCAGAAGCTTTCACGGTTGACGCGCCATCAAAGCTGTCGACGAGTTGTTGGTAATAGGGAGCAACCCCCGGTGTTGTCATCACCGGAGCTTGGGCCAGCCGTCTTCGTCGACTTCGTGGATGGGATCGGCGAGGAGCAACTCGCTCATCTCCGTGTATTTGAGAAAGGCGATGCTGGCATCGACGGCGGTATCCGGGAGAGGCACGGCGTCACCTTCGAATACTCCCTCGGTCGTCATCAGAGAAAGAACAGAAACCTCCTCTGGCGAGAACGTGTTTTCTCCCGCCAGAACTTTGGCCCAGACCGCTCCGCCCAGCGGCGTCAGGGAGTAGTAGGCGCCCGTCCTCAGATTGATGAGGATGGTGTCCTCACCAATGGTGTCCCCGATGAAGTCCCGAGATTGGGTCATTCTAAAAGCCATTTACCGAGCATATCTTCCTCAGAGAAACAACAGCAGTTGCGTTGGGCGTTTTCTTTGCGAGATTTCCATCAGATAGATGGATCGCCCTCTAGGACGGAAGGGTAAGCGTTCCGACATTCGTCAGTTCGACGAGGCCATCCTTCAGAAGTCCGGCGAGTGCTCTTCCGCGTCCCGCGGCATCCGGCCAGGCGTCATCAAGATCGGACTGAGCAACGGCAACCGACGAAGCCCGCAGCACGGCGAGAATTGCTCCTCGAGCCTGACGATCACTACCCTCATACTTCTTTTGCCGCGCCTTCGTTGGCCCGTCATGGGCCGGATACCCGGCGGCTCGCCAGGCGCAGGTGTCCCGAATCGGACATTCCTCACACCGAGGATTGCGCGCGGTGCAGACGAGCGCGCCAAGTTCCATGACGCCGATGTTGAAGGTGGGGGAGCGCTCGGGCCCGGGGAGCAGTGCCCGCATGGCCTCCATGTCACTCTTTTCCCGCGGGGGACCAGGCTCGGCCTGCCCCAGAGTGTGACGGGCAATAACCCGCCGGATGTTCGTATCAACCACCGGTTCGTGAGCGCCGAACATGAAGACGGCGACAGCGCGCGCGGTGTAGGAACCCACACCCGGAAGGGAGAGGAGAGAGTCCACATCGGAGGGAACCACCCCGCCAAAATCGCGCGTGATGGTCACGGCGCACGCGTGTAGCCACAGCGCTCGCCGGGGATACCCGAGGTTTGCCCACGCCCGCACGGCGTCTCCCGCTGGAGCGGCCGCGAGATCGGCCGGCGTTGGCCACCGCTGGAGCCATTCGTTAAGACGGGGGATGACTCGAGCCACCGGGGTCTGCTGCAACATGAACTCGCTGACGAGGGCACCCCACGGGGTGAAATCGGGCTGGCGCCACGGCAGATCGCGACCGTTGGCCTCATACCAATCGATGATGTTCTGTTGCACACGGAAAAGTCTAGGTCGGCGCCGAACAGGTTTTTGGACACACGGGCGACCAGTTGCGCAAATGACGGCGATAATTGAGGAGTGCCACACTCTTCCGCCGATGCGCCCAACGGCATTTTGCTCGTTGACAAGCCTCAGGGGCTGACCAGTCACGACGTTGTCGCGCGCACCCGCAAGAAGGCAGACACGCGTCGGGTGGGCCACGCCGGCACCCTTGACCCGATGGCGACGGGATTGCTCATCTTGGGGCTCGGTTCCTCGACACGCCTTCTCACCTACATCGTGGGCCTGGATAAGGAATATGTCGCGACCATCCGGCTCGGTACCTCCACGACGACCGATGATGCCGAGGGCGAGAGCTTGGGCACTGCCCCGGCGGCCCAGGTTCAGCGTGTCACCGCAAGCGCCATCTCCGAGGGCGTCGCTACGTTGACCGGGGAGATCGAACAGGTTCCCAGCTCAGTGAGCGCCATCAAGGTGGATGGCCACCGCGCTTACGCGCTCGTTCGCGCCGGTCACGACGTTCAGCTGAAGGCGCGGGCCGTCACCGTCTCGGAGTTTGACATCCTGAGCGTCATTCCGACAACGGATGCCGAGGGTAACGCCGTCATCGACGTTGAGGTGCGCGTCGTTTGTTCCTCCGGCACCTATATTCGCGCCCTGGCTCGGGATCTCGGTTTCAAACTTGGCGTGGGTGGACACCTCACGGCCTTGCGCCGCACGCGGATTGGTGGCTTCCACGTGACGGATGCGCTCGATATTTATGACGTGGCCGAACCGCCGGTCTTGATTGGCCCAGCAGACGTCGCACGTCGAGTCTTTGCTTCGATTGACCTCTCACTGGAGCAAGCCGTTGATTTGAGCCACGGCAAAAAGATTGAACTTGAGGGACAGCCTGAGTCCAAGGAGCCTGTGGCCGCCATTGGCCCGGAGGATAGGCTGGTAGGGCTGATTGCAGTGAAGGCGGGGTTCTCCCGCGTCCTCCTCAACTTTCCCCCCTACGACCCAATTGCCGCCGGCGATGAAGTCGATCTAACGGAGACAACCACCTCATGATCGAATGGCTGACACTCCTTCAAATCTTGGTCGCCGTCATAGGCGGTGCCATTGCCGTCCTCTTGGGACTCATCGGCCGCCGCCCCAATGACCTCACGATGGCCTTTACCGGTGTCGTGGCGTTGCTGCTCATCGTGCAACTCGGTGTGGCCATTGCCTCGCCCCTGATGGGCAATGAACCATCCGGATCTCTGCTCGAGTTCTATATCTACCTCATCAGTGCGATCATTGTGCCCTTCGCCGCTGGGTTCTGGGCCCTGGTGGATCGCAGCCGGTGGAGCACCGTCATCTTGGGTGTGGCGTGTTTAGCAGTGGCGGTCATGCTGTACCGCATGAGTCAGATCTGGTTCATCCAGAGCGTTTAGCAACAGCGAACTAGAATTAGGCACGATATGACTGCAACAACACCTCCTCGCATCGCCCCCGTGCGCGCCCGTCGGTCGGGAGTCGGTCGAGTCTTGATTGCCGTCTACGCCGTCTTGGCGCTCGCTGCTCTGGGCCGCTCCGGGTTTCAGCTGGCAACGAAATTCAACGAGGCTCCCTTCGCCTACGTGCTGTCCGCTGTCGCTGCCGTGGTCTACGTTGTGGCGACGATTTCGCTCATCGCACCGGGACGAGCCTGGGCCCGCGTCGCCTGGGTGACCATCAGCTTTGAACTTGCGGGAGTGCTCATTGTCGGCTTCCTGAGCGTCTTTGTGCCATCGCTGTTTCAACACCACACGGTCTGGTCCATCTATGGCATCGACTACGTTTTCTTGCCGTTGGTCATGCCCATCTTGGGGCTGTTGTGGTTGCGCCGCACCCGAGCAGAACGCATCACGGCTTCGGAGAATGCCCAATGACAACATATTGGTCGCTCGGTGAGATTCCTGAGGATTTTGGCCCCAGCGCCATTACGATTGGCAAATTTGATGGCGTTCACATTGGCCACGTTGAAATCATCCGTCAGCTGGATGACATTTCTCAAACGCGTGGACTGACCGCAACCGTCGTTACCTTTGACAAGCACCCGGCAGCACTGTTTCGGCCAGAGGCGAAGCCTGTCGAAATAACCGGCATGGCTCGTCGCATTGAACTCATTGAGCACGCCGGGGTTCAGACCAACCTCGTACTGCCCTTTACCCACGAGCTAGCCGCGCTCAGCCCCCGTGATTTTGTCACGACGGTGCTCATCACGGCGCTGCACGCGCAGGTTGTTCTGGTCGGGCACGACTTCAGGTTTGGCGCTCACGCCGAGGGTGATGTGCAGATGCTGCGCGCCCTTGGGGTGGAGCTCGGCTTTGATGTCATCCTCATCGACGATGTCTCTACCGTTAACGGTCAGCGCGTGTCTTCGTCGCAGATCCGCGTGCTGATGGGCGAGGGCGACGTTGAGGCTGCTGGTGCCTTGCTGGGCCGTATGCCAGCCGTGCGTGGGGCCGTCGTGCATGGCGCAAAGCGCGGGCGCGAGTTGGGGTATCCCACCGCAAATCTTTCCCAAGAATCAACGGGGCTTATTCCCGCCGACGGAGTCTATGCCGGTTGGTTCACCGACGACGGTGTGCGGTATCCCGCTGCAATCTCCGTGGGCTCGAATCCAACATTCGAGGGAGTCCACCTTCGAACGGTCGAGGCGTTCCTGCTGGATGCCTCCCTAGATCTCTATGGCCATGTCGTGATTGTCGAATTTGCTGCACGACTGCGCGGCATGGTGGCCTTTGACGGTATCGAGGCACTTATTCATCAGATGGACACCGATGTCCTGGATGTGCGCAAAGTCTTGTCCCTCTAGAGGGCGGTAAACATGACATCCCCCCACAGCCCGCAACGCAATCCTCGCATCTGGGCTGGCCGTGCCTTCGCCTTTGTCGGCGTGATTGTCGTCGCCGCGAGCATGCGGGCGGCCGTAAGTGCGGTCTCGCCCATTCTTTCGTTGATTGAGGGGGACGTCCCTTTCACCCCCGTCGATGTCGGGATTCTGGGAATGCTCGCCCCGTTCTCCTTTGCGCTCTTCGGCCTTGCCGCACCGTGGGCCGCCCGAAGGATCGGGCTGGAGTGGACGCTCATCTCGGCAGGTCTGCTTATCGCCTTCGGTCAGGTCATGCGGGCCCTCACCACTGACGCAAACGGCTTCTTAGGCTGGAGCGTGGTCGCCCTGGCGGGCATCGGTGCGGGCAACGTTCTCTTGCCCCCCATTGTAAAAAAGTACTTCCCCGACCAAATCCAATTCATGTCCGCTCTGTATGTCACGGTCATGGTTGCGGCGACAATGTTTCCGCCTCTCGTCACGGCACCGATTGCCGAACTCACGAATTGGCGCTTCTCTCTTGCTTCGTGGGCAATCATCGCTGTCGTTGCGGTGATCCCGTGGCTCGCTGTGATTGTTCGCCGACGCGCCATCGATAAACCGGTCGAGGCGCCCCACAACCGAAACATCACCAAACTCGTCTGGGCGTCGCCCCTCAGCTGGGCCATCACGCTCGGGTTTGCCACCGCTTCCTTCAACGCGTACACGATGCTCACCTGGCTTCCGGTGATGCTTCAGGAGCGCGATGGGCTGACGCCCGCGCAAACCGGAGTCATGCTCGCGTTTTACGCATTACTAGGGCTGCCAGCGGGCTTGTTCGGACCTTACCTTGTGGCGCGAATGAAAAATGTCAGCGGGCTTTTCTATCTTTCGGGTGCGACCCTCATCACGGGTTACCTGGGCTTGCTCCTCTTTCCAGGAACAGCGACTCTCCTCTGGGTTGGTCTCGCCGGTCTTGGCCCACTGCTGTTTCCAGTGTGTCTGGTTCTCGTCAATCTGCGCACACGCACGCAGGCAGGCTCCGTTGCTCTCAGCGGGATGGCGCAGGGGCTGGGCTACGCGTTGGGAGCCCTAGGGCCGCTGGCCGTGGGAGTCTTTCATGCTTCGACTCCCAGCTGGACACCGATGCTCGTGATGGTCATCGCCTCGGGGCTGGTCGCCATTGGTGCCGGAATTGTCATGCGCAAAAATGTCATGGTTGACGGAACGCAAGTGGGGAGCCCAGCGCCGCCCCTGCCGCCGATGCCGAATTAGAGCGTCCGCCGACCATCCCTGGCCGCCCGACCAGTCCGCCCGAAAGCACATATTGCTCATATGAGCATCATTTTGCGCAGATGTTGCCAAGCCGCACAAAAGCGCCTATTCTCTAGATAACAGCTTGTTTTCTGGAGGTTCCATGTTTAACGCCGATCTCACCCTCGCGGTGCGGGCTTCTGAGTTGTACTACAACTCAGACATGACCCAAGACGACATCGGCGCCGAACTCGGTATTTCCCGGTGGAAGGTCGGGCGACTCCTGACTGCCGCGCGGGACGCCGGCATCGTGCGGATCACCATCGTGCATCCGCGGGCCCGTCAAAATGAACTCGAGCAAAAGCTTCGTGAGCGCTACGGATTAGCCGAGGCCGTGGTTGTTCCCGCAACGCGCGGTGACGGCTACGACGAGGTGCAAGAACGCGTTGCCGCCGCTGCCGCAACCTATCTTTCTTTGCTGAAGCCAACCCCGCGCATTTTGGGGCTGAGCTGGGGACGAACCCTCGATCGCATCGCCGAGTCGCTTCCGCAGGGCTGGGCCGATGGCACGCAAATCGTGCAGATCAATGGCGGAGTGTCCTTGACCTCTCGGTCAGAGAACGCCAGCCAGACGGCGATGACCATGGCGCGCAAGTCCGAGGGCAGCATCACGTTGCTTCCGACTCCCGCGATTTTGGAGCGGGCCGAGACGCGTGTCCTCATTCAAGATGATCGCACCATTGCCGGTGTTCTCGACCTGGCCGCATCCGCCAATGTTTTCTTGTTCAGTGCCGGCCCCGCCGACGACACCTCCGTGCTGCTGGAGAGCGGTTACATTTCTCCCGCGGACTTGAACCGTCTTATTTTGCATGGGGCTGTCGGCGATGTCGTCGGGCGCTTCATCGATGCCGACGGCAAGATTGTCGATACTGCCCTCGACGCTCGCACCCTGGGTGTCGAGCACGAACAGCTGCGAAAAGCAGCCATTAGTATTGCGGTCATTGCGGGCGCATCCAAGCAAGAGATCGCCAAGGCCGTTGCTGGCAGTGGCCTCTGCACAGTGTTGGTCACCGACGAGCAAACCGCGTTGGCCCTATTAGTTGGAGGAGACCAATGAGCACAACATCCACCGATCATGCCCGTTCCCTGTTGGGAACAGATTTCTCGGAAACGAACCTGAAAGCCGTGCTGGCGGGCCTTCCTGGTGTTGACGCCGTGGGGCTCGAGGCTCGCGCGGCCGATCTCGGAACGCGCAGCATCAAGACCAGTTCCAAGGCCTGGGCGATCGACAAGATCATCTCGTTGATTGACCTCACCACGCTGGAGGGTGCCGATACTCCCGGCAAGGTTCACTCCCTTGCTGCTAAGGGAATGCTTCCCGATCCAGCAAACCCCGCAACACCTCGCGTCGCTGCCTTGTGCGTTTATGGCGACATGGTTGGTCACGCTGTCGACGCCTTGGGCGCGCTTCATGGCGATCCGGATGCGGGACTCATCAGCATCGCTGCCGTCGCCACCGCGTTCCCCAGCGGCCGCTCCTCGCGCGCCATCAAGCTTGCAGACACTCGTGATGCCGTTCTGGCCGGCGCCGACGAAATCGACATGGTCATCGACCGCGGCGCCTTCCTCTCCGGCAAGTTGGGCCACGTCTTCGAAGAAATTCAAGCCGTCAAAGAGGCCTGTGTTCGCGCCGATGGCACCTCCGCTCATCTGAAGGTCATCCTCGAGACCGGTGAGTTGAACACCTACGACAACATTCGTTCAGCATCCTGGTTGGCCATGCTGGCCGGGGGAGACTTCATCAAGACCTCGACCGGAAAGGTCGCGCCAGCTGCGACGCTTCCCGTCACTCTGCTCATGCTGGAGGCCGTGCGCGACTGGTACCAGCAGACGGGGCTGAAGGTCGGCGTCAAGCCCGCCGGTGGCATCCGCACCTCCAAAGACGCGATCAAGTATCTCGTGACCGTCTCTGAGACGGTCGGCGAGGAATGGCTCACCCCGCACCTCTTCCGGTTTGGTGCCTCGAGCCTGCTCAACGATGTTTTGCTCCAACGCCAGAAGCTTTCAACGGGTCATTACTCCGGTCCCGACTACGTGACGATCGATTAGGACAGACACATGTCATTCTTGGAATACGCCCCCGCGCCCGAGTCCACTGGGCTCCTCAACCTTCGCGAACACTACGGACACTTCATCGGTGGTGAGTTCGTCGAAGGCTCTGGTGAGTCCTTCGCGAGCATCTCTCCGTCAACGGAGAAGCACATTGCGACCTTCGCTACCGGAACCGATGAAGACGTTAACCGGGCCGTCGTCTCTGCCCGCAAGGCCTATGACACTGTCTGGTCGAAGCTCTCCGGTGCTGACCGTGCGAAGTACCTCTTTCGCATCGCCCGCATCATTCAGGAGCGCGCCCGCGAGCTCGCCGTTGCCGAAACCCTCGATAACGGAAAGCCCATCAAGGAGACCCGCGACGCGGACATCCCCTTGGCCGCAGCCTGGTTCTTCTACTACGCCGGATGGGCCGACAAGCTCGACTACGCCGGCATGGGCGCCAACCCTCGCGCCCTCGGTGTCGCCGGGCAAATTATTCCGTGGAACTTCCCGCTGCTCATGCTCTCGTGGAAGATTGCCCCCGCCTTGGCTGCCGGCAACACGGTCGTGCTGAAGCCCGCCGAGACCACTCCTTTGACCGCGATGCTGTTTGCTGAGATTTGCCAGCAGGCTGACCTGCCGGCCGGTGTCGTCAACATCGTCACGGGCGCGGGCGCCACGGGACGGGCCATTGTGGAACATCCCGACATCAACAAGATTGCCTTCACCGGTTCAACGGCAGTGGGGCGCGGCATTGCCCGTACCGTCGCCGGAACCGGAAAGAAGCTGACTCTGGAGCTCGGCGGAAAGGGTGCCAACATCGTCTTCGATGACGCCCCTATCGACCAAGCCGT
Organism: Microbacteriaceae bacterium; assembly: GCA_947443745.1. Lineage (GTDB taxonomy): Bacteria > Actinomycetota > Actinomycetes > Actinomycetales > Microbacteriaceae > Alpinimonas. The sequence continues at coordinate 33,932 of CANEXL010000008.1, forward strand.
CGAGGGAATCATCTCGGGTATTTTCTTCAACCAGGGTCAGGTGTGCTGCGCCGGATCTCGTCTGCTCGTGCAGGAGAACATCCATGATGAGGTTGTCGACCGTCTGAAGACGCGTCTGGGAACACTGCGCCTCGGAGATCCGTTGGATAAGAACACCGACATCGGTGCCATCAACTCCAAGGTTCAGTTAGAGCGAATCACCGCATTGGTCGCCAAAGGCGAGGCCGAAGGCGGAGAACGCTGGAGTGCTGCGTGCGAGATCCCTGACAAGGGATTCTGGTTCCCCCCCACGCTGTTCACCGGTGTTCAGACGAGCAACACGGTTGCTCGCGATGAGATCTTCGGCCCCGTGCTGTCGATCCTTACCTTCCGCACTCCGGCCGAGGCCATTGCCAAGGCCAACAACACTCCCTACGGTCTTTCTGCAGGAATCTGGAGCGACAAGGGCAGCCGCATTCTGGCCGTAGCCGACAAGCTGCGTGCCGGGGTCATCTGGGCCAACACGTTCAACAAGTTCGATCCCGCGAGCCCCTTTGGTGGCTACAAGGAATCGGGATTCGGCCGCGAAGGCGGAATCCAAGGACTCTCCGCCTACCTCGAAGGAGGCGTGCGATGAGCCGCCTAGCTGTTCCCAAGACCTACAAGCTCTTCATCGGCGGCAAGTTTCCGCGCAGTGAATCGGGCCGTGTGTATGAAATTCTGTCGACCAAGGGAGACTTCGTGGCCAACGCCGCCCTCGCTTC
>CANEXL010000009.1 GCA_947443745.1 Microbacteriaceae bacterium
ACGCCAATGTCATGCATGAGCGGCAGTAGTTCGCCCGTTCCCACGCCAAAGTGAATGGTGGGCACGTGGCGCTCTTCGGCCGGCGTCGAGCCAACCGCAGGAATCACATAACTCAGGTCCCGAACGTGGGTCAATGCCTGAGCGGATGCGGGCATCACGTGCGCCGCATAGTCACGCGCCGAGAGCGACCCGGCCCACGAGTCAAAGAGTTGAGCAGCGCTGGCACCGGCCAGAACCTGACCGCGCAAGAAGCGCCCGGTGACCTCGGCGGTCCAGCTCATGAGGGCCTGCCACGCGGCGGGGTCGGTGTGCATGAGGGCACGAGCACCGAGGTGATCCTTGGAAGGTCCACCTTCGACGAGATAGGCGGCCAGAGTAAAGGGAGCGCCCGCGAACCCAATAAGGGGAATCGCCGCGACACCATCGGTACCACCAAGGTCATGCAACATGGCGACGGTGCGACGCACGCCCTCCCAGATGGGCTCGCCCAGTTCATCCATGACGGCGGGGTCAATGGCGGTCAGTGTGGCGATATCAGCGGATGTGGCAAAAGGGGCATCGAAGACGGGGCCACGGCCGGGCTCAATGCGAACATCCACACCCACTGCTTTGAGGGGCACAACGATATCGCTGAAGAAAATGCCGGCATCCGTCTTGTGGCGACGCACCGGCTGGAGGGTGATTTCGCTCGACATCGCGGGGTCGAAACAGGAGTCCAGCATCTTGGTGCCGACACGCAACTCGCGGTACTCGGGAAGCGAGCGACCAGCCTGGCGCATGAACCACACGGGGGTCGTTTCGGGGCGGTCTCCGCGCAGGGCTCGAATGAGTCGTGACGCATGCGTTCCGTGGGCGTGCAGAGGGTGGGATTGCGCAAGCGTCATACCTCTCATTGTGCCTCACTCGTCTGTGACGAAACCGTGTGCGCTCCTCAGCCTGGGGCACCGGCGGAAGAGTTCCCAGCGCCGGAGCGTAGGATGACGCCCGTGCTTCTCTCCCTCTCTGCCAACCACAAGAACACGACGTTTGAGGTTCTCGAAATCTTGTCGGCAACGGATGCGAATCTTCTCCCCGAGCTCGTTCGTTCGGCTCATCCAGCCATTATCGGCGCTGTCGTTGTCTCGACGTGCAACCGGTTCGAGGCATATATCGAGATGGATGAAGCTGCCGGAGTCTCCCCTGTCGCCGCAATGAACGCGGTCTTCACGTCGTTGGCTCAGGTAGCCGACGTTCAGGCCGACCACCTGCGCGACACCGTTCATTTTGCTCACGGCAATGCCGTTGCCCAACACCTCTTCTCGGTGGCCTCCGGTCTCGAATCTGTCGTCATCGGCGAGGGTGAGATCGCGGGACAAGTGCGCCGTTCCTTGGAACACGCCCGCACTGTAGGCACCTCCAGCCCCGAGCTTGAGCGCCTCTTTCAACGTGCGTCTGAGACTTCGCGGCAGGTCAAAAACTCCACAGCGGTCGGCGAATCTGGACGCTCGCTCGTGCGCCTGTCGCTCGATTTAGCCGAGTCCCGCATCACCAACTGGAGCGAATGCCGCGTTCTCCTCGTGGGCACCGGCCGTTACGCCGGGGCGTCGTTGGCCGCTCTCCGCGAGCGTGGCGTCACCGATGTGAGCGTTTACTCCGTCTCTGGTCGAGGTGCAAAATTCGCTGCCAGCCACAATCTTCCGCTCGTCACCCGAGCAGAATACGCTCGCGAAGCCGCCCTCGCCGGCGTCATTGTGACCTGTACAACGGCTCCCCATTTTGTGATTGAGGCAGACACTCTTTCCGCCGGTCGGAAAATCTTGCGTGACGCTTTAGTTCTTGCTGACGCCGAAGTTCCAGAAAACGGAACCGGGGTTTTATCTCTCGTTTCGTCTCTGCCACTGGAGCCCGTCATGCCGGAACGTCAGCTCCTCATTGACCTCGGTTTGCCCCGCAATATCAATCCGGATGTCACCGGCCTCGATGGCATTGAACTCCTCGATCTTGAGACCATCCGATTGCATGCACCGCTCGATGAAGAGCACATCGTTCGCGAGGCTCGCGCCCTTGTCGACTCGGCCACCCGCAAGTTCGTCGATGTTGGCCACGAGCACAGCGTCACCGACGGCGTCGTTGCTCTGCGCGCCCACATCTTTGATCTGCTGGATGGCGAGATTGCGCGCGTCGCTGGCAAGACCAACTCGGCAGCCACCACGGAAGAAGCGCTGCGACACTTCGCCGGCGTGCTCTTGCACACCCCGATGATGCGCTCCCGCGAACTTTCTCAGCGCGGCGAGGCTCGCGACTGGCTCGAGGGCCTGACCGCCATGTTTGGCATCACGCCGGCCCCGGCTGCCGTGACCGTCGCCGACGTAAGCAAAAGGTCGCTGCCCCCTCTCGGAACAGCGACCCTCAGCAGTGGAACTGCTTAGCGCTTAGCGGTGCGGCGGCGGACAGCCAACGCTCCGAGGCCGGCGACGGCCAACACCGCGACCAAAGCCGACGGCGCGAAAAGGTTCTCACCGGTCGTCGCAAGGCTCTCTGGTTCTGGAGTCGGCTCCGTCGTAGGATCCGTTGGGGGATCCGTCGGGGGAATGATCGTCAAAGTGTCAGATTCAAGCGCCGCCAGAGCTGCCGCCGTTTTTGTGTCTGGACACGTCACCGTATCTGCCGGAAAAATTGCAAGCGTGATAGACGTAAATGGGGCACCGGAAAAACTTTCGTACGTGTATGGCTCTGCCGTTGCTTCCAGCGTCTGCGTGGAACCATTAGCGAGTGCGTCATCTTGGTACTGGCACATGAAAAGACCAACGGTGTTCGTCGTGGTCAACGTAACCGTTTCCCCTGTCGCGATTGTGGGGCTGGACCAGGCAATTGTCGGCGATGTGATGGCATTGGCGGGTCCTGCCGTGGCGGCGAGCGCGACGGCACTGAGCGACACTGCGATGAGGACCTTAGTGACACGGTGGGACGTGAACATGATTGTTCCTTTCGGGGGGCAGAGGGGATGAATCATAGGTCTCGTTTTAGGAACAACATAACTGTTCTTAGCTTAGAGACATCAGGTTCAATCTGCCCATTTTTATTACCCGAACAGGGATTTTTACCCCCCTTTCCCCACTTTTATCACTCTGCGAGCACGCTCTCGGCCGTAGCCGGACCCGTCGAGATGACGGTCAGTTCGTCACCGGCAAGATCAACCCGGACGGTATCGCCATCGCGAATCTCGCCAGCGAGCAGTGCCCGCGCGAGACGGTCGTCGATCTCGTGTTGCATCAGGCGGCGCAACGGACGCGCCCCATAGATGGGGTCGTAACCGCGCTCTGCGAGCCAGGTGCGGGCATCCGGTGTCACCGCCAGGTCGAGGCGACGATCCCCGAGACGCTTCTGCAAACGGTCGATGTACAGCTCGACAATCTGCGAGAGATCCTCCTCGGTCAACGGGGAGAACACAACGATGTCATCGAGACGGTTGACGAACTCGGGCTTGAAGGCCTGGCGCACGAGTTGCTGCACCGCTTCTTCTTTCTGCGACTGCGAGAGCTCGGGATCGACGAGGTACTGGCTTCCGAGGTTCGACGTCAGCACCAGAATGACGTTTCTGAAATCTACGGTGCGACCCTGGCCATCCGTCAGACGCCCGTCATCGAGAACCTGCAGCAAGACGTCGAACACCTCGGGGTGCGCCTTCTCCACCTCGTCGAGCAAGACCACCGAATAGGGACGGCGGCGAACGGCCTCGGTGAGCTGGCCACCTTGTTCGTACCCGACATATCCCGGAGGGGCACCGAGCAGGCGGGAGACGGAGAACTTCTCGCCGTACTCGCTCATGTCGATGCGAATCATGGCCTTCTCGTCATCAAACAGGAAGTCGGCGAGCGCCTTGGCGAGCTCGGTCTTACCAACCCCAGTTGGCCCCAGAAAGAGGAACGATCCGGTGGGCCGATCGGGGTCGCTGATGCCGGCCCGACTGCGGCGAACGGATTCGGCGACGGCCTTGACAGCCTTCTTCTGACCGATGAGGCGCTTGCCAATTTCATTCTCGAGGTTGAGGAGCTTCTCGGTTTCGCCCTGCAACAAACGACCGACGGGGATTCCTGTCCAGGCGGCGATAACGGCCGCGATGTCTTCGGATGTCACCTGGTCATTCACCATGCGAACGCCCGTGGAATCGGCGGATTCCGCCTCGAGAATTTGGCGCTCCAGCGTGGGAATCTCTCCATAAAGAAGGCGACTGGCCTGCTCTAGCTTGCCCTCGCGTTGAGCCCGTTCGGCCTGGATGCGCGCGGCGTCCAGCTTGCCCTTCAAGTCACCCACACGGTTCAGTGCCGCACGCTCAATCTCCCAGCGCTTCTCCAAGTCGACGAGGCGACCACTGCGCTCGGCCAGATCTTCACGCAGTTTGGAGAGCCGAAGCTTGGAGGCTTCGTCCTTCTCCTTCTTGAGCGCAAACTCTTCGAGCTTGAGGCGGTCGACGCTTCGGCGCAACTCGTCGATCTCGACCGGTGCCGAGTCGATTTCCATACGCAAGCGGCTCGCGGCCTCGTCGATCAAGTCGATGGCCTTGTCGGGAAGTTGGCGTGAAGGAATGTACCGATTGCTCAGCGACGCCGCGGCGACCAGAGCAGTGTCGGCGATGGCGACCTTGTGGTGCGCCTCATACCGTTCTTTCAATCCGCGAAGGATGGCAACGGTATCTTCCACCGACGGCTCCCCCACGAAGACCTGCTGGAAGCGGCGCTCCAGCGCAGCATCCTTCTCAATGAACTGTCGGTATTCATTCAGCGTTGTTGCGCCAATGAGGCGCAGTTCGCCGCGGGCCAGCATGGGCTTGAGCATGTTCGAGGCCGCGACGGAGCCCTCCCCGCCACCGGCACCCATGAGCGTGTGAAGTTCGTCGATGAACGTAATGATTTGGCCGTCGGAGTCGTTGATCTCCTTGAGCACGGCCTTGAGGCGTTCCTCGAATTCACCCCGGTACTTGGCGCCGGCAATCAGCGCCGAAATGTCGAGAGTAATCAGCTGCTTGCCTTTGAGGCTGTCGGCGACGTCGCCGGCCACGATGCGCTGGGCGAGCCCCTCGACCACAGCGGTCTTTCCCACGCCGGGCTCACCGATGAGAACGGGGTTATTCTTCGTGCGTCGGGTCAGCACCTGGGAGACACGGCGAATCTCGGCATCACGCCCGATAACGGGATCCAGCTTGCCGCTCTTGGCAATCTCCGTCAGGTTGATGCCGTACTTTTCCAGTGCGCTTTGGTTATCTTCTTGCGGCTCTTGTTGCATGGCGTTTGCTCCCCCAAAGATGAGTCACTCTTGCTCAATTTTATCGTCACTTGTATCTTTTTAGGGCAACGAGTCCATGCACGCATATTGTTCACATCAAAGCGCGAGAGAATGAGGACAATGCCTTCTACAACTACTTTCGCCCTCATCCGTCATGGTCAAACGGATTGGAACGCCGAGTTTCGCATTCAGGGCTCCACTGATATCCCCTTGAACGAGGTTGGTCGCGCGCAGGCCGCCAATGCCGTTGCGCCCCTCGCTGATTTTCACGACGACGACCGTGACTGGGACTTTGTTGTTTCCTCCCCCCTGTCGCGTGCGGCCGATACCGCGGATGCCATCGCGGCCGGGCTGAACCTCGATGTCACCCACCGATTGCCGACCATCATCGAACGCCACTATGGCGACGCCGAAGGGCTCCAAGCAGGTCCCGAGCTCGAGGCTTTGCGCATCCCCAACGGGTTCCTCACGGCGGAGTCGGAAGCCAGTGTCGCCCAGCGCGGAATCGATGCCTTGCAGAACTTGTCCGAGGAGTTTCCGGGCGCCCGCATCATCGTCGTCAGCCACGGCACGCTCATCCGGCTCACGCTCAATTCCCTCTTCGATCTCTCGGTCGGGCCCATCTCAAATGCTGTCCTCACGGTCGTGCGCTCCTCCCCCGCCGGCTGGCACCTCGACCACCTCAATGGTGAAAACGTACTGGCGGAAAACTCCGCAACATCCGTCTTCTAAGTAGGGCGTTACCCCTGTAACGTGGGCATTACCGTCATCTTTGACGACCTCTCGAGAGGCCCCCGATGTCTGCCATTACCCTGCGCGATTACCAGCCCACCGACATGGATGCCGTGCTGCGGCTGTACGACGAGGTCAAGGGAACCGGCGCGGAGCCGGTCTACTCCCTCAGCGAAGTGCTCGCATCGTGCCAAAAGGACTGCGCGGTCGTCGCCACTCAGGGCAACGAGGTCGTCGGGGTCGTTGTAGCGCGGGCCGCTCATGACCAAGGGTGGATTGTTTTTATCACGACGGATTCCCGTTTTCGTCAGCAGGGAATTGGCGACACCTTGTTGGCCGCCGCCGAGCAGCGTCTCGCCCCTCAGGGACTGACCCGTCTCTCTATCCTCGTGCCCGAGGCTCAATCCAATGTGGGTTTGCTTCTGAAAGCGGGCTTCGCGGATAAAAAGCACCTGCGGTATTTCGAACGCGAGATTCCCATCAAGGCCAAGGAAATGACGGTGCTCCGCGAGCTCGGTGGCCGCATTCTCACTCGCGACCTCTGGACCAAAATCGGGGGCATGAGCACCGAAAAGGGCCTCCTGGAATCACGCCTCATTGTGCCATTGGCGGATGCCGAACTCGCCGAAAAGTATGGCGTCGAACCTCCCCGAGCGATCATGCTGTTTGGCCCTCCCGGAACCGGCAAGACAACGTTTGCCAAGGCAATCGCCTCACGGTTGGAGTGGCCGTTCATTGAGGTTTTCCCCTCCCGGTTGGCCGGAAGCCCCGAGGGTTTGGCCGGCGGTCTGCGCGAGACATTCTCGGCCATTGCCGAGCTCGAGCACGCGGTGGTGTTCATCGATGAGGTCGAAGAGATTGCCGCTCAGCGCGGCGGCGAACCCCCTTCAGCGACGCAGGGCGTCACCAACGAGCTGCTCAAGCTCATCCCCGTTTTTCGCGAGAAGCCGGGACGCATTCTGATCTGCGCCACCAACTTCATCCGGGCGCTCGATTCGGCTTTCTTGCGGCACGGTCGCTTCGACTACGTGATCCCCATTGGTCTGCCCGATGACGAGGCGCGGGATGCCATTTGGCGCGGCTACATTCCCGGCAATGCCAGCGAGAATCTTGACCTTGCGCTCATCGTGGCGAAAACGGATGGGTTCTCCCCGGCCGACATCGAATACGCGGCCCGCAAGGCCTCGCAGCGGGCGTTCGAGCGGGCTATCCGTTCGCGCGAAGCGGGCGCGGATGCTGCCCCCGACGGCAGTGCCGTCACCGAGGACTACCTGATCGGGATCTCCGAAACGCGCACCACAGTTTCGGCCGAGGTCGCTGAGGCGTTCCGTGAGGACATCGCGAGCATCGCCCGCACGTAGGACGACTCGGCCCGTTCTTGCCGACTCAGCGAGCCCGCGCTGAGGGAATAGTTAGTAGGGGCGGTGCGACCGCTTGAGGCCGTCCGGGCGACGTTCGGCACGGCGTTCCGCGCGTTGCGCGGCATCCGCCCCGCCATCCTTAATCGAGGCCGTGACGGTGAACTTGGCGTTGCGGCGAATTTCGCGCGTTGAGCCCACGAGGGTTCGGAGCGCCGGCTTGTAGCTGAGGTGCCGGTTGGCCACGACCCACAGTTCGCCACCGGGCTTGAGCACGCGGCCCGCCTCGGCGAAGAGACGCATCGAGGTGCCAGCGTGCACGGCCGCCCCCGAATGGAAGGGGGGGTTGAAGACAATGAGATCCGCGGATTCATCGGGTTGCAGCGAGAGCCCGTCGTCCAGCACAACCTCGACGCGATCGCCCACCCCGTTGGCCTCGGCCGTGGCGCGTGCCGACGCGACAGCGGCAGCGGATTGGTCGGTGGCGATGACGAGCGCGGTGGGGCGCAAGCGCGCGAGTTGGGTGGCCAGGATGCCGGTGCCGCATCCGAAATCAATGATGCGTTGGCCCTGTTTGCCAGAGACGCGGTCGAGCACAGCGAGCAGTGACAGCGTTCCAATGTCGACGGAGGCTCCCGCGAAGACGCCACCCTCTGCACACACCGTGAGGTCAACATCCGCGTGTACGTGGCGTTTGGGCCAGAGCGCTGAAGCCGCCATCGCCTCCTTGACCCGAGGGCCGCGCACCCGCAAGACGCGGGACTTTTGCTGGGCGAGACTGGCCTCCACCATATCGAAGTAGCGGCCCATCACCTCGTTCATGCCCAGCGTCATGTGCTTGATGCGGCCGCCGGCGAGCACGAGAACGTCGGGGGCAGCATGGGCCGCGATGAGAGACGCCCACTGGTCTAGTTGCTCAAGAGCGCGCGGGAGTCGAAGGATGACAACGCGGGCTCCGGCGACGAGGTCCACGTTGAGCGCGTGGTGCGTGAAGGTTGCCTCGGCGGGGAGGAACGTCGCCAGAGAAGCGGCGTTGGCATCGAGAGCAAGCTCGCCCGAACGCGCGTCTTGATGAACGTTGACCTGGCTAAATCTCGCTGCGGGGCCTTCGAGGTCGAGCTCCCCAAACGAGAGCGCCCCCAAAGTAAGAGCGCCGTGGGTATCCCCGATGACGACCAGCGGGGAGGCTGCGAGCGAAGGGTCGTGTTTGAGGGCGGCGGAGAGCTCATCGAGCAGAAGCCGATCCGCGGCGTCAACAGCCACGAGTTCTGGCGACTCGAGGTCGGGAAAGCGGCGGAGCCGGGCAAAGGGAAATTCGGGGGGAGCGGAGGGAGCGGGCGTACCCGAATCAGTCATGCTCCGAGCCTAACGAACCGACTCTAGTTGCGGTTCCCCTCGTCCTGCCTGCCCACCAGGGCGGGAGGGATTCGCACCTCGACGTCGTCGACCCACACGCTCAGAGTCGCCGCGATAGTGGTGGCGCGATGGCAATGACCACCGGATGCCCGGTCGTCCGAAACCCCATGAAGATGCAATCCGGGGATGACAATTCCGTCACTCACATCGGGAAAGCGAAAACCCGCGAGGGTACCCGGCCAGCGGCGGAACGCGAAAGACGATTCATGTTCCAGCACGGTTTCCAGTGTGGGGTACGGCGGCGTTTGGCGGGGTTCGCTCCGCAACAAAACATCGCCGAACAGTCCATCGATTCGCACGGCGGCCACACGGTGCTCGTGCTGTTTATCAAAGCTCCGAAGGAGGGTATCGATGTGGGCGGTAATCTCGGCGAAACCAAGCCCGGCCGGCAGCTGCTGAATGACCGGTTTCCCTCCTTCCGCGACGACGGCAAAAGGAACCCCGAGAGTGGGCTCTGCCAACACGGGGCGACCATCCATGGGGATGCGCCACACTTCTCCGTCGAAGGCGACGATCTCGCCGTCGGCCGCTTCGGCCACACCGAGCCCCAGTCCGGTTTTCTCGCCTTGAGTCTGTCCCTGCTGCCCCTGAAGCACCGACGCAAACGCTACGCCCACCGTGGTCACTGCCTCGAAGTGGCCGGCGAACATGTCGCTCAGGACTTCGGTCTGCCGGATGTGGCCCGCGGCAGACCGTGAGGTTGAGGAAGCGTCAGCAGCGCGGTGCACTGCGGACGCAAGGGCGGCATCAAACATGTTGTCCAGCGTAGTGGGCGAAAATAACGCCCCTCGTGAACCGAGCTGAACCGAGCTGAACCGATCCGAGCTAACCCGATCCGAGCTGAGCTGAGCTGAACGGAACTGAAGTGTTAGCCGTGGTTCTCGCCGAACTCGCGGTTCATCAAATGCTGAACGTCGCGGTCCAGATGATCTACGCGTGTGCTCAGGGAATCGATTCGAGCGCCCAAGACGGCAAACCCACCCGTCATTTCAGCACTCATTTCGGTGCGGAGGCTTCGAAACTCGGTTGTCATCTCAGCCCGCATGCTCGTGAACTGCCCGCGGATGCTCGTCAAAACGAGCGCAACCAAACCAAACATTGCGGTTCCAAAGACCCCAATGAGTGTCCATACCTGTGGTTCGTTCAATCCCAGCACATCCCTATCCTCGTTTGTCTCTGGCAAGAATGCCAGCGGCACGGCAGAACTTGCACCGTAGACGAAGGAACTGTGGATGAGCGGGAGTTGGGAGGCGCTGGGGAGGGGCGATCTACTTCGTTTCGCGAGCCAGGCGGAAGGCAATGGCCGAGCGGATGAGGTTCTGCAGCGACTCGTCGCTCGTCGCATCGTCTTCGAAGAAATCGATGGCGCGACGCTTGTTTCCCTCGAGCTCGGCGTTGAAAAGTCCCTCGGGATCGGGAAGAGCCGCCCCGTCGTGAAAGGTCAGCTTGGCTTTGCCTTTGTAGATCCCACCGACGCAGAGAATACCGTGGCACTCCCACACAGGCGAGCCCATCCACTTCCACGTCTCGATCATCTCGGGATCAACAGCGAGGATGGTCGCGCGAAGGTGAGCCAGCTTGGCACCGCGCCAGTCGGGGAATTTCGCGATGTAGGCATCGATTTCTTCGCTGGGGTTCATAAAACAACTTTACCCAGCGTAGGGACGCCACACGACGATGTCCGTCTGGCGCCGCGCACGAGTTCCCGCTCGCAGCGTCTGCACTTCACCTTCGGAGCCGGCGGCGAAGACACGGCGGCCGGGTTGGGCGAGTAGTGCATCCGCCAAAGCAATTTCGAGCTCCCGCACGCGCTTGCGCAGGATGTCGGCTTGGTTCTCCAGCTCAAGCACGCGCGAGATTCCCTCGAGGCTCACCCCTTCCGAGCTGAGTTGAGCCACCTCACGAAGTTGAGCAACATCGCGCATGGAGTAACGCCGACTCTGGCCGGCGGTGCGCTGCGGGCACACCAACCCGAGACGGTCATACTGCCGCAGGGTCTGCGCGTGCATGCCCGCAAGCTCGGCCGCCATCGAGATCGTGAAGATGGGCTGAACTTCATCCATCATTATGATCCTTCTCTCGGTGGGGCCGGCTAGAAGAAACCGGGCGATTGGGTTGGGGGAATCCTACCGGCGTGCCTTGGCAAGCATGTCGGCTCGGGGATTCTCGGTGGGAGCAAGGGCGGCAAATTTCTCCAGCGCCTCGCGGGCATCCGCATCGAGATGCGACGGCACCGCTACCTGAACGACAGCGAGTAAGTCACCGTCACCCTTGGCGGTGTGAATGCCGCGACCCTTGACGCGCAATACGCGGCCACTGGGGGTTCCCGCGGCGACCTTGAGTTTCACCTGTTCGCCATCAACGGTCGGAACCTCGATGGTCGCTCCGAGCGCCGCCTCGACAAAGGTGACGGGAACAAAGACGCGCAGGTTGAGACCCTCGCGCTCAAAAACGGCGTGCTTTCCCACAGTGACGGTCAAGACGATGTCACCGGGTTCACCGCCGTCGGGGCTGGGATAGCCCTTGCCGCGCAGGCGAATCTTCTGGGCATCCGCAACGCCGGCAGGAATCTTCACCTTGACGGTGCGACCCTCGCCGGTTTGCAATGTCATGGTTTCGCCGTGAACGGCCTCCATGAAATCAACGGTCACGGCAGAGACGATGTCTTGCCCCTTAGATGGGCCACCGAAGCCTTGGAAGCCACCGGATGAGCGGCCGAAGCCACTCTGCCCGCCACGTCCGCCGCCGAAAAGTCCGCCGAACGGGTCGTCGAACCCGCCCTGCTGGAAGCTGTAGTTTTGACCACGCCCACTGGCACCGCCGCCACCAAACATGCCGCTGAAGGCGTCGTTGAATCCGCCTTGCTGACCTTGACCGCCGGCCGTGAAGCGCGCTCCGCCGCCCATGGCCCGAACCTGATCGTATTCCTTGCGCTGCGCCACGTCAGAGAGCACCGAGTACGCCTCGCTGACCTCTTTGAACTTGGCTTCCGCACCGGAATCACCCGAGTTCGAGTCGGGGTGATACTTGCGCGCAAGCTTGCGGTAAACCTTCTTGAGTTCCTCTGCAGGCACGTCTTTCGAGACACCAAGAATCTTGTAGAAGTCTTTATCGAACCAATCTTGACTGGCCATCAGTGCCTCCCTCCGTGAACTATGAGTTCCAAAATACCGTGCTGAAACGGATACCCGCTAGGAAGCGGGAACCGCCACAACAACCTTGGCGACACGAACCTGCGTGTTGCCCAGAAGGTATCCGGTCTCCACGACGTCAAGCACAGTATCCACCGTGACATCAGGAGTGGGCTGTTGCAGAACAGCCTCGTGGAGCTTGGGATCAAAGACGTCGCCCGCGGCACCATAAGGGGAGAGCCCAAGACGCTCAATGACCGAACGGAGCTTGCCCGCGATTGCGAACAACGGGGAACCCTCCACGAGGTCGCCGTGCTTGTCGGCGCGATCGATGTCATCGAGTACGGGAAGCAGCGCCTTGACGGTGTCGCCCACGGCGCGCTCTCGCTCCATCTCGCGGTTGGCTTCGGTGCGCTTACGGTAGTTCGCGTATTCGGCGGCGACCCGCTGCAAGTCGGCCAAACGCTGGGCGGCGAGGTCTTCGCCGGCAGCGTCAAGGAACGAAAGATCGGCGTCACTCATGGACGTCTCAACGTCGGCGTCTTCATAAGATTCGCCTTCCTTGGGAGCGTCGTAGGAGGGATCCGCCTCGAATTCATCGGAGAAGGGGCCGGCAGACGTCGCGTCAGCAGAACCAGGATTATCGCCGGAAGAGGAGCCCCCCTCAAGGGGCTCCTCAGCGGGTGTGCGATCTTTAGCCATTGTTACTTGGCGTCCTTGTCTTTTGCGTCCTTGTCTTTGGCGTCAGCGTCGGCCTCTGCTGGCTCGTCATCTTCAACGACCTCGGCATCCATGACATCTTCATCAGATGCCTGCTCGCCTTCGGGAGCCGAAGCCTCCGCCTGAGAGGTTGCGTAGATTGCTTCGCCAAGCTTGCCCTGGCTTTCGACCAGTGCGTCGTAGGCCGTCTTCACCACTGCATCGTCGTCACCGACGAGTGCCGACTTCAGAGCATCGACATCGCCTTGCACGGCGGTCTTGACGTCTTCAGGAAGCTTGTCGTCGTTCTCCTTGATCAATTTCTCGATCGAGTAAACGAGCTGCTCGGCACCGTTGCGGGTTTCGGCAGACTCACGACGAGCCTTGTCTTCGGCGGCGTGCTCTTCAGCTTCGCGAACCATGCGCTCGATGTCTTCCTTGGGAAGCGAAGAACCACCGGTGATCGTCATCGACTGCTCCTTGCCGGTGCCCTTGTCTTTAGCAGACACGTGCACGATGCCGTTGGCATCGATGTCGAAGGTGACCTCAACCTGAGGAACGCCACGAGGTGCCGGGGCGATTCCGCTGAGCTCGAAGTTACCAAGCGACTTGTTGTCGCGCGTGAACTCACGCTCACCCTGGAATACCTGAATGGATACCGAGGGCTGGTTGTCATCGGCGGTCGTGAAGGTCTCAGAACGCTTGGTGGGGATAGCTGTGTTGCGCTCGATCAAACGCGTCATCATGCCGCCCTTGGTCTCGATTCCGAGGCTCAAGGGGGTGACATCGATGAGCAGAACGTCCTTGCGCTCTCCGCGGAGAACACCGGCCTGCAGTGCGGCGCCAACGGCGACAACCTCATCGGGGTTGACACCCTTGTTGGGCTCGCGGCCGTTGGTCAGGCTCTTGACGAGCTCGACGACGGCGGGCATACGCGTTGATCCACCGACGAGAACCACGTGGGCGACATCGTCGACCTTGACGCCGGCTTCGCGGATGACATCCTCGAAGGGCTTCTTGGTACGAGCAATGAGGTCAGCGGTGAGCGACTCGAACTGAGCGCGCGTGAGCGTCTCGTCGAGGTTCGCGGGGCCGTTCTCGGTGAGCGAGAGGTAGGGAAGCTGGATGTTGGTCGTCGTTGCCGAAGACAGTTCCTTCTTCGCCTGCTCGGATGCTTCCTTCAGACGCTGCAGGGCAATCTTGTCCTTGCTGACGTCAACGCCAGTGGACTCCTTGAAACGCTTGATGAGGTGATCCACGATGCGCTGATCCCAGTCGTCACCACCGAGGCGGTTATCACCGGATGTTGAACGAACCTGAATGGTCGAGAAGTCGTCATCTTTTCCGACTTCGAGGAGCGAAACGTCGAACGTTCCGCCACCGAGGTCGAAGACCAAGATGAGCTCGTCTTCCTTACCCTTGTCGAGGCCGTACGCGAGTGCGGCTGCGGTGGGCTCGTTGATGATGCGGAGCACGTTGAGTCCGGCAATCTCGCCGGCATCCTTCGTGGCCTGACGCTCGGCGTCATTGAAGTAGGCGGGAACGGTGATGACAGCATCGGTGACGGTGTCGCCCAGGTACTGCTCAGCGTCGCGCTTGAGCTTGGCAAGGATGCGAGCCGAAATCTCTTGGGGCGTGTACTTCTTGTCGTCGATGGCGACGGTCCAGTCGGTGCCCACGTGGCGCTTGACCGAGCCGATGGTGCGGTCAACGTTGGTGACAGCCTGGCGCTTGGCCGGCTCGCCGACGAGTACTTCGCCGTCCTTGGTGAAGGCGACGACCGAGGGGGTCGTGCGGAAGCCTTCCGCGTTGGCGATGACGGTGGGTTCTCCACCTTCGAGTACGGCAACCACCGAGTTGGTGGTTCCGAGGTCAATGCCTACAGCACGTGACATGTATTTCTCCTTGTTGTTGTCCGATTTAATATCGAGCGGATGTTTCTAGCCGACTTTCGCCGGGAAGTCTGGTTCCTAGAAGCCCAGTTCCTGAGAAGCGCGGTTCCTGAGAAGTTGAGCCTTAGTGACTCAAGTCTCCCACCTGTGGATAACTTCTGTCAAGCGCTCTCAGCAAAACTTGAGCTTCATCGGCTCAACTCTGCGTGGTGAGGGCGGCCAGCATGTCCCAGATGCCCGCGATGGCACACAAAAACCCCCGACTTCCCGCGGGTTTCTGTCATCGCACTCTAGAAGGGGCGGGGCACAATCTTCGCGGTCCACAGGCCGCTGATGAGCATGAGGGCCGTTGCGCCCGTGACGACCCAGAACGAAGCAGAGTAGCCGGCGGCATCGGCGAGCGCCCCCGCAATCGGCGCGCTGATGGCCGTGCCGGCAACGATTCCGCTCGACATCAGGGTCAAAACGATGGTTACCCGATCAGGAGGAGAGGTGTACGACGCCACGGCGAAGATGCTGACCAGCGACGGGCCGATTCCTAAACCGAGAAGAAACAGGATGGGCAGGAGGGTGGGAACCGAGTTCACCAAGGGGAGGAAGAGAGAGCCCGCCAACGTCAGTGCCGCGCCTGCTACCCAGCGCCACGGCAACCAGAACGTTCGCGGGAGGGTGGCGGCGGCCAGGGCGGTAATGGCCGAACCGACCCCCATGGCGCCATAGAGAAAGGCAGCGTCGGAGACGTTGCCTTTCTCCCCGGCGAAAGCAGTGACCGCTGTGAGGGTGGCCCCAAAGACCATGCCGACACTCAACATGCCGAAGGTGGGAACCGACACTTGAGGAACGAAGAGCTTCATCATGGGCGTTCGAACCCCGTGGTCTACGGCTCCGGGCTTCACGCTTTCGACGGTCGGGTGGTGTGCAAAGAGTGTGACGAAGAGGAGAGTGGCGATGGCTGCAACAAGGAGTGGCGAATACTCTCCCCACAGCAGCGCCGCGGTGCCCACGGCGACCGGGCCGAAGACGAAAGCCAACTCATCCGCCATCGATTCCCAACTCATCGCCGCGGAGAGTGTGCGTTCCGCCGGGAGTCCGTTCCGTCGTGCCTGAACGAGAGCGATCCAGCGCGCGCGGGCAAGAGGGCCGACCTGCGGGGCGCTAAACCCGATGAGGAAGGAGAGGAGCAGAATCCAGCCGAGCGGGCTCTCCACTTTCACGAGCGCAACGAGACCCACCATGACGAGGCCGTTGAAGGCACCGACCAACTGCACCACAATACGCTGCCCATACCGGTCAGCCAGGGCGCCAACGAGGGGAGCGCCAATTGCGGAGCCCAACCCCAACGCGCCCGAGGCGATGCCGCCCTCCCCATAGGAATCTCGCGCCCAAGAGACGAGCATGGCGACGCCGACGGTAAACATGGCGAGGGGAAATCGAGCGAAGAAACCCAGGGGCATGAACACGATTCCCGCGAGATTCGGCAGATCTCGATAGCCGCCGCGCGTCTCTGGTGCCATCTGTGAATCGGTCGAACGGCCGGTATCGGCCATGGTGAATCCTTTGTTCTTTGGGGGAGTCGTGCAGGCTCACTCTACGCGTGAGCAAAATCAGCAGTTGAGCGGCGGCGGTCGGCAGCGGTTTTGTCGCTGGAGGAGTTCTCATGACCCCAACCACATCCGTCATATCTTCCAGCCCGTGGCGAACACGTCGCCCCGCCAGCGGGACACCGGGATAGGCTCAAAGACGGAGAAAAATCGATGAGTAATAGCGCACCCCCGGCACCACGCCCCACGATTTTTCGCGCGCTCATGCGCATTTACCCCTTTGCCAAGGGAGCCCTCTTCCGCTTGGGGCTGGGAGGTATTGCTGCACTCTGTGCCGCGGTCGTTGCCCTCAGCATTCCGTTGGCGCTCGGGTGGATGGTGGATGGCCCGCTGGCATCGGGCGACACCGCTCAGATTGTGCCCACCGCACTGGTCATCTTGGCTCTAGGCGTTGCCGAAGCGTTCTTCGTGTTTTTGCGTCGCGCCCTCGTGCTCGGCCCCGGCACCCACGTCGACGGCAAGATGCGCAACGCCATCTACGTGCACCTGCAAAAGCTTCCCGTCTCCTTCCATGACAAGTGGCAGAGCGGTCAGTTGCTCTCCCGAGCCATGGGCGACGTCAGCACCGTGCGCCGCTGGCTCTCGTTCGGCATCGTCATGCTCGCGGTCAACGGCATCACCATCGTCATCGGTTTCACCATGCTGTTCGTGTTCAACCCGTTGCTCGGCGCCATCTTCACGCTCTTCTCCCTTCCCCTCTTCTTCTTTAGTGCGCGTTTTCAGCGCAAGCTCGAGAAGCTTTCGCGGCGAGCGCAAGATCAGCAGGGTGACCTCGCGACCATCGTCGAGGAGTCGGTTCACGGCATCCGCATTCTGAAGGCATTTGGCCGGGAATCGCATGCACTGAAGGGACTCACTGCCCAGGCCGGCGCTGTTCGCACGACCGAACTGCTCAAGGGTCGCACGATGGCCGGCATGTGGTTCTGGCTGTTGTTTATTCCCGACACCGCTTTTGCCGTCTCCCTCGTAATGGGCATCGCCCTCGCCAGCACCGGCTCCGTCACGGTCGGCACGCTCTTCGCCTTCTTCGCCACGGCCACCATCTTGCGCGGACCGATCCAGTCCATCGGTTTTCTGCTGTCACTCACCATTGACGCGCGTAACGCCCTTGACCGTTTCTTCGACGTGCTCGATACCCCCATTACGATTCTGGATGCCGACAACGCCCCCAACCTTCCCGCCGGCCAGGGCTCACTCGTGTTCGATGACGTGCACTTTCGCTACGAGGATGCCGCGGCCGCAACCCCCGATATCTTGCGCGGCATCAGCCTCGAGATTCACCCCGGCGAAACGATGGCCCTCGTCGGACTCACCGGCTCGGGCAAGACCACCCTCACAGCGCTGACCACGCGGCTGTTCGATGTCACCGCCGGGCGCATCCTGATTGATGGCACGGATATTCGCGATGTCACCGCCGAGAGCCTGCGCACCCGCGTTGCCATGGCGTTCGAAGACGCGACCCTGTTCTCGCTGCCCGTGCGCGAGAACGTGCTGCTCGGGCGTGCCGACCTGATTCATGCCGAGCCGGATGCCAGCGGCGTTCAGGCCACCGAAGGTCACTTTGGGCCCGAAGCCGAAGCGGTGCTGAACCAGGCTCTCGACGTTGCCCAGGCTGGTTTCGCTCGCGATTTGCCGCGCGGCCTCGACACGACGATTGGCGAGGAGGGGCTCAGCCTTTCCGGCGGTCAGCGTCAGCGGCTTGCTCTTGCGCGGGCGATCGCGGTGGCCCCCAGCATCCTGGTATTGGATGACCCCCTTTCTGCCCTGGACGTCACCACCGAGGCCATGGTCGAGGAGGCTCTGCGGCGCGTGCTCGCCACGACCACAGCGCTCATCGTCGCGCATCGTCCCTCCACGGTTGCCCTCGCCGACCGCGTTGCTCTGCTACACGAGGGGCGCATCGCCGATGTGGGAACGCACTCCGAACTCATGAAACGCTCCGCGGCCTACCGCCACGTCATGTCTTCTCTCGAGGATGAAAAGGCGCGTGAGGCGAAGAACTCTTCTTCTTCGGCGGCACCGCGCTCCTTCGATAACACCGATACCGGTTCGCTTCGCGCTGTTGAACTTGAGCGCGAATATCGCACCCTGACCAGCGATGAGGACGGAAACCGATGAGCGTCGCCGGAGTACAGGGCGAGGAGCGCGCCGACTTCACCAAGCGTGAGGCAAAGCGCCTGCGTCAACGTTCACTGACGTTGCTCGGTTCTCTTCTCTTGCCCCTTCGCCGCCGCATCACGTGGACCATGACCATTGTCGTCATCAGCACCCTGGCGCAGGTTGCTGGCCCGGCTCTACTGGCCCTCGGCATCGACCAGGCGCTCCCCGCGGTGATGAACAACGGCAACTGGCAACCCGCCATCCTGATTGTCGCCGCCTACATTGCGACCGCCGTCACCAGCGCCACGCTGATGTTCACGTACACGCGGTCGACCTCCATCATCAGCCAAAACATTTTGCTCACTCTTCGCCAACGCATCTTTCGGCACACCCAAAACCTGAGCATGAAGTTTCACGAAAGCTACACCTCGGGCAAAATCATCGCGCGCCAGACCAGCGACGTCGACACTCTGCGCGAGCTGCTCGACGGCGGCATCAGCAACCTCGTGCGCGGCATCCTGTTCATGGTCTTCACCGGCGGCGCTCTCATGCTGCTCGACCCCTCCAGCACCATTCCCATTGCGATATCGCTCGTACCGCTGGCCTTCTTTACGTGGTGGTTCTCGAACGCTTCCCGAGCTCAGTTCCGCGCGTCACGACTGTATTCCGCGCGCCTGATCGTGCAGTTCGTCGAGACCATGACCGGCATCCGTGCCGTCAAGGCCTTCCGCCGCGAGGCGCGCAACGACCGCGTGTACGCCGTTCATGTCGACAACTATCGCGAAGCCACCCGCGCCACCATCCAGCTCTTCGGCATCTTTGATCCCGGACTGCGCCTGCTCGGCAACGTCACCATGGTTGCCGTTTTGGTGCTCGGCGCCTTCCGCGTGGCCGAGGGATCCATGGCCATCGGCATCTTGCTGGCCGCCGTCCTCTACGTGCGCAAGTTCTATGACCCCATGGAAGAGTTGGCGATGTTCTACAACTCTTTCCAGAATGCGGCCTCGGCGTTGGAGAAGATTTCTGGCGTGTTGGAGGAGGAAACATCCGTTCCCGCGTCCGAAGATCCCACCCCGTTGAAGCGCGCCGATGGTGCCGTCACCTTTAGCCACGTCACCTTTGGGTACACCCCGGGCACGCCCATCCTGCCCAAACTCAACCTCAGTATCCCGGCCGGCCAAACCTTGGCGCTTGTCGGTACCACTGGTGCTGGCAAGTCGACGTTGGCCAAATTACTGGCCCGTTTTTATGACCCGGATGTGGGCACTGTCACCCTCGACGGCATCGACCTCCGCGACCTCAGTCAGAACGACCTGCGCCGCGCCATCGTCATGGTGACGCAAGAGGCGTACCTCTTCTCCGGATCCGTTGCCGAGAACATTGCTCTGGGTAAGCCCGGAGCCAGTGCCGCCGAAATTGAAGCGGCAGCGCGAGCAGTAGGCGCCCACGAGTTCGTCATGGCAATGCCCGATGGCTATGACACGGATGTCAACAAGCGCGGCGGCAGACTCTCCTCCGGTCAACGACAGCTGCTCTCGTTCGCGCGCGCGTTCATCGCCGACCCGATGGTGCTCATTCTCGATGAGGCCACCGCGTCGCTGGATATCCCCAGCGAGCGGCTCGTTCAGCGCGGCCTCGAAACCCTCCTTGCCGACCGCACCGCAATCATCATTGCGCATCGCCTCTCCACCGTGGCGATTGCCGATCGCGTGCTGGTGATGGAGCACGGCGAGATCGTCGAGGACGGAACGCCCGAGCACCTCATTGCCGGGACCGGCCGGTTTGCGACCCTGCACGCTGCTTGGCGCGAATCGTTGGCCTAAAAAGCACCCACCGTTGGCCGTGGCGCAGTAATCTAATGCCATGACGAGCACTGACGCTGTTTCCGCTGTCCGTATCCCCCGCCGCCAAATCTTCGCTTGGGCCAGCTGGGACTGGGGCACGTCGGCGTTTAGCGCCCTCATCACCACCTTCGTCTTCGCGGTGTACATCACCAGCGACTACTTCATCGATCCCAAGATTGTGGCCGCCTACACGGCAGCCGGCGGGGACGCCAGCGCCTCGGGTGCTCCCAAGATCGCGTATGACGGCGCCATCGCCGCTCTCACTTCTGGCCTCGGGTGGGCCCTCGCCATCGGTGGCATCCTCGTCGCCATCGTCGCCCCCATTGTGGGTCAGCGAACGGATGCCGGCGGCAAACGCAAGCTGTGGCTCGGCGTCAACACCGCCATCGTTATTGCCGTCACCTTCCTCATGTTCTTCGTCGAAGCGGCACCCTCGTTCTTCCTGCTCGGCATCTCACTCCTCGCCATCGGCAACGTCTTCTACGAGATGGCGAACGTCAACTACAACGCCA
The DNA here is from genome assembly GCA_947443745.1 of Microbacteriaceae bacterium. Lineage (GTDB taxonomy): Bacteria > Actinomycetota > Actinomycetes > Actinomycetales > Microbacteriaceae > Alpinimonas. The sequence continues at coordinate 20,548 of CANEXL010000009.1, forward strand.
TGCTGTTGCAGGTCTCCACCCCGAAGAACATTGGCCGCATCAGCGGTTTTGGCTGGGGTGCCGGGTACCTCGGTGGCATCGTCGTGCTCGTCATCTCGCTGGTGGGCTTCATTCTTGGCGACCCCCCGTACTGGTTTGGGGTCACGGCCGACGCGGGAATGAACATCCGGGTCATCGCTGTCTTTGCCGCCATTTGGTCTCTGATCTTCTCGATTCCGATCATGTTGGCCGTTCCCGAAAACACCGCGGTGGATCCGGACTCCAAGCTTGGAATTGTTGCCTCCTACCGCAAGCTCTTCAGCCGCATCAAAGACCTCTACGTCAACGAGCGCCCCACCTTTTACTTTCTGCTTTCCAGCGCAGTGTTCCGTGATGGCCTCGCTGCGGTCTTCGCGTTCGGTGGCGTTCTGGCGGGTGTGGTGTTCGGGTTCAGTCCCACCCAGGTCATCTTCTTCGCTATCGCTGCGAACGTCGTCGCCGGAATAGGCGTCTTCGCCGCTGGTTGGTTTGACGACAAGTTCGGCCCCAAGCCCGTCATCATCACCGCTCTCGCCGGACTGGTGCTCACGGGTCTCGCACTCTTCTTCTTCCACGACGGCGGTCAATCAGCCTTCTGGATCGGCGGCCTCTTGCTGACACTCTTCGTCGGCCCCGCTCAATCTTCCAGCCGCACGTTCCTCGCGCGCTTGGCTCCTCCCGGCGGCGAAGGCGAGATCTTCGGCCTCTACGCCACCACCGGTCGCGCCATTAGCTTTATCTCCCCCACGCTGTTTGCACTCTTCGTCGCCGTGGGCGGGGCCGCGTACTGGGGCATCCTAGGAATCGTCATCGTGCTGCTCGCGGGACTCCTGCTGCTCATTCCCCTGCGCAACAAGCGCTAGCCAATTCCGCGTCTCGGGAGTTGGGCAGGAACATCTTCTCGCTGATGGCCCTAGCGCATGCGATAGACGTCCGCTCGGTGGTCCACCCGAAGGATGATGACGCGGGCTTGGTCATCGAGGATGTCGTAAAGAACTCGATATGGCCCGCGGCGCGCGCTGAAAGACCCCGCAAGCTCTCGCTCAAGAGGTTTCCCCACTCGACGTGGGGACTCGGCTAGATCGCCGTAAACGAAAGCCACGATCGCAGGGACAATACGCGGTGGGATGTTTTGCATGTCCCTTCTGGCTGTCGGGGAGAAAATCACCTCAAAGCTCACTTCTTGGCAACGCCAAACTCCGCGCGGATTTGCTCCTCGGAGAGCCCTTCGCCTGAGGCAATCTCAGCTCGCGCGGCCTGCATGGATTCTTTAATCCCTGGCTGGGACAACCAAAAAAGAGTCTCCTGAAGCGATTCCCACTCGTCGGCACCGACAAGAACAGCCGCTGGCGAGCCGTTCTTCGTTATCGTGACTTGCTCGCGCGTAACGTTGGCGGCGTCGACCAGCTCGCTTAGTCGGTTTTTCACCGCAGAAATCGGAAGTATTTGCATAACACGACTTTACCCCCAATTCAGGCCCGGGGCACGCCTTAATTTAGGCTCACTTTGCGAGGTCCACGAGCATTGCGAACCCAGCGTTCGCACAGGTCGCGGGAGGAGCTCGGGCGTAGGCTTCGAAGTTCCCTCTCGAAAGCAAGGTGTCACTATGACCTCCACGCACGCGTACGGCCCCGGAACCGAAATCACCCTCAACGACGGCGTCATCATGCCGCAGGTTGGCTTTGGCGTCTGGCAAGTAAAAGACGACGAGGCGCAGCCCGCCGTCGAGAAAGCACTCGAAGTTGGCTATCGCAACATTGACACCGCCGCGGTTTATGAGAACGAAGCCGGCGTTGGACGTGCCATTGTGGCGTCAGGATTGGCCCGCGTCGATTTCTTCGTGACGACCAAGCTGTGGAATACCGATCAAGGCACCGACACGGCGTTTGCGGCTTTCGAGAAGAGTCTCGATCTGCTCGGCCTCGACTTTGTTGACCTCTACCTGATTCACTGGGCTTCCCCCCACCGTGGCTTGTACACGCCATCATGGGAGACCCTGATTAAGATCCAGGAGTCCGGTCGCGCACGCAGCATCGGCGTCTCTAACTTCGCCATCGAGCACCTAGAGGTTCTGAGCAAGGCCACCGGAGTTGTGCCGGCCGTCAACCAGATCGAGCTTCACCCCTTCCTTCAACAGCGCGAGCTGCAGGAATACAACACGGCGCACGGCATCGTCACCGAGGCCTGGAGCCCGCTCGCTCAGGGCAAGAGCCTCGATAACGAAATTCTTCTGGGGCTTGCCGCCAAGCACGAAAAGACCGTGGCGCAGGTTGTCATCCGTTGGCACATGCAAAGCGATCGCCTGGTCATCCCCAAGTCGACCACGCCTCACCGCATCGCGGAGAACTTCGGTGTCTTTGACTTCACGCTGGATGACGAAGACATGAACTTCATCGCCACTCTCGACGCCGGCACCCGGCTCGGGGCCGACCCCTCGAAGGCCGACTTCTAGAGGCTTTACTCAAACGGCCGCCTTCATGCGAGGGCGGCCGTTTTTTGCGCCCAAATCCTCGTGACGAAAATCGGTGAACACTAGGCTAAATGCAACACAGAAAGCGAGACGGCCTGATGACCGCAGCACACACGTACGGCCCCGGAACGGAAATCACCCTCAATGACGGCATCGTCATTCCGCAGGTGGGATTTGGTGTCTGGCAGGTCACCGACGACCAGGCTCAGCCCGCCGTCGAAGAGGCTTTGCGCGTGGGTTACCGCAACATCGATACCGCCGCCATCTACGAGAACGAAGCTGGTGTCGGTCGCGCCCTCGCCACGTCTGGTCTTGCTCGCGACGAGTACTTCATCACCACCAAGCTCTGGAATGACAGGCAGGGAACCGACAGCGCGTTCGCCGCTTTTGAGCAGAGTTTGGACTTGCTGAAGCTCGACTTCGTTGACCTCTACCTGATTCACTGGGCGTCGCCCACGCGCGGTCTCTTCACGCAGTCGTGGGAGACCCTCATCAAGATCCAGGAGTCCGGACGCGCTCGCTCCATCGGCGTCTCAAACTTCGCCATCGAGCACCTCGAAGATCTCGCTGCCGCCACCAACGTGGTGCCCTCGGTCAACCAGGTCGAGCTGCACCCCTTCTTGCAACAGCGCGAACTGCAGGCTTTCAACACATCGAAGGGCATCGTCACCGAGGCGTGGAGCCCCCTGGCTCAGGGCAAGTGCCTCGACAACGATGTGCTTCTGGGGCTCGCCGCCAAGCACGGCAAAACCGTCGCTCAGGTCGTCATCCGCTGGCATGTGCAGAGCGACCGCCTTGTGATTCCCAAGTCGACGACGCCTCACCGCATTGCCGAGAACTTTGATGTCTTCGACTTTGCACTGGATGCAGACGACATGACCCTCATAGCCACTCTGGACTCTGGCACGCGCCTGGGCCCCGACCCCTCACTGGCCGAGTTCTAGCAAAATCTGCAAAAAGCGGTCGCCCTCCAATGGATGCGGTCGCTTTTTCGATTCACTTCGGGGCGCTGGACTTCTGGCGGCGGCAGGCGTCACTGCAGTAGCGAACATCGTCCCAGTTTTTGGCCCACGCCTTGCGCCACGTCATCGTGCGGCCGCACACAGCGCACAACTTGCTCGGTAAATACCCCTTGTTGCCCTTGAAGTCTCGCTTGTTTTCGCCCACCGTACTATGAAGACTAGTGCTCCACAGCGGCCATGACGGCGGCCGCGACGGCGAGGGCAACCCGCTCGTCGAGGGGGCTCGGAATGATGTAATCGGCAGCGAGGTCATCGCCCACGATGCCCGCAATAGCGTTGGCGGCAGCGAGCTTCATGGCGGGGGTGATGCGGCGGGCGCCGGCATCCAGAGCGCCACGAAAGATGCCGGGGAATGCCAGTACGTTATTGATCTGGTTGGGAAAATCGCTGCGCCCGGTGGCCACGATCTTGGCGTACTTGACGGCGACGTCGGGGTGAACCTCGGGGGTGGGGTTGGCCATGGCGAAAATCATGGCATCGGATGACATCGTCGCGAGCAACGATTCCTCCACCTTGCCCGAGGAGACTCCAATGTAGACATCCGCATTCTCGAATGCTTGAACGGGCCCACCCACCACGTTGCGGGGGTTGCTGCGCTTGGCGAAGTTCTCTTTGACGTCATACATGTCGGTGCGGTCCACGCTCAGAATGCCTCGGGAATCCAGAATGATGACATCGGGGATTCCAGCGGTCAACAGCATTTCTGCAACGGCGAGACCGGCGGCACCCGCACCGGAGATGACCACGCGCAGCGTCGTGATGTCGCGGCCGACCACCTTGGCGGCATTGGTGAGGGCAGCGAGAACGACAACGGCGGTGCCGTGTTGGTCATCGTGCATGACGGGCATGTCGAGGGCCTCGATGACCTTGGCTTCGAGTTCGAAGCAGCGAGGAGCCGAGATGTCCTCGAGGTTGACCGCGCCAAAGCTGTGGCGCAGGCGCACCAGGGTCTCGACAATCTCGTCCACGTCGGTTGTGTCGATAACCAGTGGGATGGAGTTCAGCCCAGCGAAGCGCTGAAAGAGGGCCGACTTTCCTTCCATGACAGGCAAGGATGCTGCGGGGCCGATATCCCCGAGACCCAGCACGGCCGTGCCGTCACTCACCACAACAACCAGTCGCGATGCCCAGGTGTAGGGGCCGGCAAGGGCAGGGTTCTCGTGAATCGCGCTACTGACCTGAGCGACACCCGGAGTGTAGGCGATGGAAAGGTCGCGCTTGGAGTCAATCGGGCTGGAGAGCTCGACACGAAGCTTCCCGCCTTCGTGCGCGGCAAAGATTTCCTCCGAGGTGGGCGCCGGCAGTGCGGGGGCGGTGGTGGTGGAAGCGGGAGATGCGGGTGCAGAAGCGGCGGAAGGAGCGGAAGCATTCATCAGTGAACTCTTTCGAAAGAGGGGGCGGCAAAGGGGCGGCAAAGAAACGGCCAGGAACGGGCCATCGGGGAAATCGGCACAAAACCGAGGACGCCCGTGGGCGAAGAAAATGGTCAGCGTCGCGATTGATTTACGCGATGAAGTGCTGAACTGCCGATTGATGTTGCGGCATACAGGGGGGAACTGAACTGGTAAAGCTCATGACCTGTGCCTACAGACTAACTCACCACCGGCAAGCCAGATAGTCTGAAAGGTCTCGTGGCAATCATCCCCCCGCTAAAAATATCCAACCGCTATGCTCCGGAACCCTCGGTTCTCACGGCTCTCCGCTCTCCCCGCATCCTGACCCGCGAGGTTCTCGCCGGTCTCGTCGCCGCCGGAATCTTGATCATGGTATTCATGCCGCGCATCACCAAAGTGGTTCCTGCACCTTTGGTGGCCATCGTTATCTTGACGGCGATAACCGTGCTGGCCGCCATTGCCGTTCCCACCGTCGGCGATCAGGGTGCGTTGCCCACGAGCCTGCCGGCACTGTTTATCCCCAACGTGCCTTTCACACTTGAGACCCTGGGCATCATTGCGCCCTACGCCCTCGCCATGGCGCTGGTCGGTCTCCTCGAATCGCTGATGACGGCAAAGCTTGTCGATGACATCACGGATACCCACTCCCACAAGACCCGCGAAGCCTGGGGCCAGGGCGTCTCCAACATGCTGTCGGGAATCTTTGGTGGCATGGGCGGATGCGCCATGATCGGCCAAACCATGATCAATGTGAGAGCTTCAGGCGCTCGCACCCGCATCTCCACATTTCTCGCCGGGGTGTTCCTGCTGATTCTCGTCGTGGGTCTCGGCGATGTGGTCGCCATTATCTCCATGGCCGCCCTCGTCGCCGTTGCTATCACGCACAACCTTGCCATTGGCGTGATCATCGGTGTCATCGTCGCGATGGTGGCGTTCGCGCGTCGAGTGGCGCATTTTGTCACGGTGGAGCGCACCGTCAGCGACGTCTCGACCGACACAGGAGTGATTCCCACCGCTCGGTATACGGTCACAGGCGAGCTCTTCTTTGCCTCCAGTAACGACCTGACGACTCAGTTCGAATGCACGGATGACCCCGACCACGTGCTCATCGACATGACGGCCGCTCGCGTGTGGGATGCCCCAACGGTTGCGGCGCTGGATGCCATCACCGTGAAATATGAAAGCCGCGGCAAGAGCGTCGAATTCGTGGGCATGAACCCGGCGAGTGTCACGATGCACCAGCGCCTTGCCGGAACCTTCGGCGAGGGGATCTAGATTTATCGGCCTCAGGCGAACGTCAAGCGGCGGGACGGCGAAATCAGCGCGGAATCAGCAGCAGGCACACGATGAGACCCACGAAGAAGTTGATGGCCAGAAACTTGCGCCAGCCACGATGAGCGTTCTCACAGTCGGCATCGCTCAGATTTCTAAACGGCAACACCATGAGGATGTAGGGAACAGCCGTCGCGGCTGCCACCCCAAACATCCATGCCGGTTGCGCAAAGAAGGCTCCGCAGGCAACGAACCCACTAGCGAGCGCGTAACACGCCAGCGCAAAGCGAGACGTCTTGGCGGCACCGATGACGGTCGCCACCGAGGCTAGGTGAGCTTCGCGATCCGCCTGAATATCTTGCACGGCGCCAAACGCATGGGATGCCATCCCCCACAGAAAGAACGCCGCCAAAACCAGCCAGAGCGCGGGCGTAAAGACGGCTCCGGCCAGGACCGCCCCATAAATGGCCGGGCTCACGAAGTGCGTACTGGAGGTGATCGAATCGAGGAACGGCACCTCTTTGAAGCGCAGGCCCTTTATGGAATACGCCACCACGGCAAACATGCTGACGGCCAGCACCAGCCACGACAGCGGGCTCCCGACGGCAACAAGGTAGACAAGGAACGGAACGTTCGTGATGAGCACGGCCCACAGAGTGATGCCGTGCAGGCTGCGATCCAAGACCGCCCCCTCGACGCCCCCCTTTCGGGGATTGAGCAGATCCGATTCGTAATCAAAGACATCGTTGATGCCGTACATGGCCAGGTTGTAAGGGATGAGAAAGAACAGGGTGCCAACGATGAACGTGAGGTCGACCGTGCGGGTCGTGATCAGGTAGGCGGCTGCGAAAGGGAACGCCGTATTCACCCACGACAGGGGCCGCGAGGAGAGGAAGAGTTGGCCAAGGATGCGCATCATTGCCTCGGAAACCTAAATTTTATGCGGGCACCGGATGCCATCAATTCCCAGACGGACGGCAACAGAATGACGGCCACCAGCGTGTAGAAGAAGTCCTCAATGGGGGCGACGCCAATGTAGATTCCAGAAATTTTCGAGGTGTCGTAGGCGACCAATCCGATCCCGATCATGACGTTATCGAAGACGATGGAGAACACGAGCAGCACAACAAGGGTGATCCCCCGCGGCACCCAAAACGTTCGATTCCAGGATGCCTTCGTCAGAGATCGAACCCAGAACATGAACCACAGGGCAAGACCCAGAAAGAGGATGTTGAGCGTCAGATAGGTCACGAGACCCCATCCCCTGTGTGGGAAGCGGCGGCGGCTCGCCCCTCTCGCCAAGCAAAGAACTGCGTCGAGGCGCCAAAGAGGTTCATCGTCATGTAGGTCAACAGTGTCAGGAAAAACAGCTCTTCCAGCGGGAGTTCCGGTCCCAGCAGAATGCCTGTCATAAAGGATGTTTCACCGCGAAAGAACAACCCTTGACCGATGCCGTAGAGGTCCCACACGAGAAAGAAAACGATGCCGATGACGTGCACGATGCCGGCACGGCGAGCACTGACCCAATAGAAAAGATGGAATCGACGGTCGAGCACCACCATGCCGATCAACGACAACAACAGCGCGATGAGGTAGACGAAACCCATCTTTTAGGGCCTAACGGTCGACGGTGGGAAACAAAGGTTCCGGTAGAGGTTCCGTCGTTGTGTCTCCGCGAAGACGCTTCACAAGAATCTCGGCGCTAATCAAACACATCGGCAGGCCGATACCAGGAATGGTGGTTCCTCCAGCGTAGAACAAGCCATCGACTTTCTTGCTCACATTGCCCGCCCTAAAGAAGGCGCTCTGCGACAAAATGTGGCTCGGGCCCAGGGCGCTTCCCTTCCACGAGTTGAGGTGGTCCACGAAATCGGCCGGACCCATCGTGCGACGAACCACAATGCGATCCGCCAAATCGGGCACACCGGCCCACGTCGCGATCTGCTCAATCACGTTGTCGGTAATCGCCTCAACCTGCGCACTCCCCTTGCCGTCAAGCCCCCCGTGCCCGATGCTCGGGTCGGCGGGAATGGGCACCAGAATGAAGAGGTTCGTGTCACCGGCCGGGGCAACATCCGGGTCAATGACACTGGGCTTGCAGACATAAATGGATGCCGGATCGGGCACCGAGGTCGGCTCGTTGAAGATCTTGCCGAAGTTCTCGTTCCAGTCGTTGGTGAACAACAGCGTGTGGTGCTCGAGTTCAGGCACCTCGCCCTTGACGCCCAAGTAGACGAGAACGGCGCTGGGACCCGCGACGCGCTTGGACCACCAGGCGGCGTTATAGGTCTGCAATGCTTCGGGCAGCAACTTGGTTTCCGTGAAGTGCAGATCGGCGGTGGACACCACAACATCACCAGCAAGACGCAGAGTCTCGCCCTTGGTGTTGGTGTACTCGACACCAATGGCCTTGGCCTTCTTGCTGTGGCCAGCGGGGTTTACCGCGGTAACAATTCTGGTGACGGATGCCTCCGTAATGAGCTGCACCCCCGCGGCGAGCGCGATGTCACGAATCGAGTGGATGACGCGGGTGAACCCGCCCTGCGCGTACAGCACTCCGTCTTCCATGTCGAGGTAACTCATGAGGTGGTACATGCTCGGGGTGATGAACGGGCTCGAGCCGAGGAAGACCGCCGGGTAGCCGAGAATTTTCTGCAGGCGCGGGTCGCTCACGTGACGGGCGGCGAATTTCGACAGAGGTTCGCGCAACAGGCGGGCGAGCTTGCCAGTGCGGGAGAGAACGTCGGCACGCAGTAGCGGCCCAAACTTCTCAAACGACGTGTACAGGAATCGCTTGACCGCGATGTCGTACGTGTCTTTGGCCGAGTCGAGGTAACGGATCATGGCCGGGCGCGATCCGGGTTCCATCGATTCGAAGAGGTCGAGGTTGGCTTCGCGGTCGGCGCGAACATCGACGGGACGGCTGGGGTAGACGCCATCCTCTTCGAACAGAACGCGGTATGCCGGGTCGAGCTTCTGCAGGTTCAGCTGCTCGGCGCTCGAGGTTCCCATGAGCTTGTAGAAGTGGTCAAAGACCTCGGGCATGAGGTACCACGAGGGGCCGGTATCAAACCGAAAACCCTTGTGCTCCCACGAACCCGCGCGACCACCGACCTCCGCGTGCTTCTCAATCAGAGTGACGTCGTAACCATCGCGGGCGAGAAGGGCTGCCGAGGCGAGTCCGGCAATGCCGCCGCCGATCACAATTGCGGTTGTTGTCATGAGGTGCGTCCCATCAGTGCGGCGAGTGCGAGGCGAGCCTTGACTAATGTCGGCACGCTCACGCGGGTCTGTTTCAATTCGGATGCCGGGGTGCGTTCAATCCGGCGGTTCAGTGCGGCAAAAAGGTTTTGAGCCAGGGCGACAGCGCGACGGCTAGAGAAGGGGAGGTCGGGAACGATCGAGGCTGAAATGGCAAGGTCGGCGTCGATGTCGGCGACCAAGCGGGCCTTGTCTTCTTCGGTGAAAGTGGCGATGTCGATGCCGGGAAAATAGCTGCGGCCCAGAGCATCGACGTCGGCCGAGAGGTCACGCAAGAAGTTGACCTTCTGGAAGGCCGCCCCGAGTTTGCGGGCGCCGTGCACGAAACGCTCATCCTGTTCGGGGGTGACCACGACATCCTTCAAGAATGCTCGCAGGCACATGAGCCCGACGACCTCGGCCGAACCATAGACGTAGACATCGAAACTCTCGGGCGTGTGCACTACCTCGGTGATATCTACCCGCATCGACGCGAAGAACGGGCGGGTCAGCGCCGACTCGATACCGGTGCGACGAGCGGTGAGGGCAAAAGCATGAACGACAAGGTTGGTACTGAAACCGGATGCCATCGCGCGCTCGGTCTCGGTCTCCAGCTCATCAAGAAGACGCCGCGTCTCGGCAGCATCCGCGCCGGCCTCGGCAGCCACCCCATCGACAATTTCATCGGCAAGACGCACCAGCGCATAGATGTTGGCGACGTCACCGCGAACACCCTTTCCCAGCAGTCTCGCTGCTAAGCCAAAAGATGTGGAATAACGGTTGATGACAATGCCGGCTGTTTGCTCCGCAACACTGTCGTACAGGGCGCTCTGCCGCGACTGCACGCGAGGAGACTCGGTGGAAACGGCGGGATTGCGAGAGGTCACCGAACGCGCTCCAGCACCGCGGCGACCACGGGGGTCAACTCATCGATAAGGCGCTGGGGCACCTTGCCGCGGGTGAGGGCCGCGACGGCGCGGTCGGCGTAATCGCCCGCTAGACGTTCCGTGCGTTCTTTCGCTCCCGATGCCTCTAGCTCGCTCCGAACGACCTGCGCCTCGGCGGGTGAAAGATTGCTCTTGCCAACGAGGTGGGAGATCTTCGACCATTCGGGGCGATTGGAGGCGTAGGCGATGAGCGCGGTGCGCTTTCCCTCACGGATATCACCAATGGTGGTCTTACCCGTCGCGTGCTCGTCACCAAAGACACCCAGCAGATCATCAACAATTTGGTAGGCAATGCCGATGTTTCGCCCAAACTCGCCAACAGCAGTGATCACGGATTCGGCAGCACCGGCCAAAACGGCGCCGGCCTGGAGTGGGGCTTCGAAAGAATAGACGGCGGTTTTTAGGCGCTCCATGTCGACAATTTCCTCCACGGAAGGAACCCCGGAGTAGAGCGAAAAATCAACATCAATCAGCTCGCCGGCGGCGGACGCAAAGACGGCGTCATCAAGGATGTCGAGCAGTCGGGCACGCGTAGCGGCATCCGTTTCGGCCAATCCCATAATGCGGAAGGAGCCAGTCAGCGCTAGGTCACCGGCGATGACGGCAACGGACATTCCCCGGTGTTCGGCCGTGGGGATGGAGAGGCCAGCCGTGTGAGCGATGTCGCGGTAACTACCGGAGACGTTCGGGATGCCGCGGCGCACGAAATCTCGATCGATCACGTCGTCGTGCACAATCAAGGCGGTGTGCAGCAATTCGAATGAGGCGCCGACATGCGCCGCAGCCTCGGCGTCTTCGCCGCCGAGCCCTTCATACGCGGTCATCACCATGCGAGGGCGAAAGCGTTTGCCGCCATTGGTGTTGGAGCGCAGCGTCTTCCACAATGCCTCATACGCGGGGGCCAGGGCGGCAGCCCGAGTCGTCGATAGGCTAAAGAAACGCTCAAGCACATCGTCGACGCGCGCAAGAGACTGCGTGGTTGCATCCGCGATATTATTGGCCGTCACGCTTAGAGCCTAACCGACAGAAGAGGGGTAAAGGCATGCAGTCATCTGCGGAACTTGTCGTCTTGCTCGCCGAGGACGGAACACCCATCGGCACAACAGAAAAGGTGAGCGTTCACAGTCGGGAGACACCTCTCCATCTCGCCTTTTCGTGCCACGTTTTCAACCCGGCCGGACAACTGCTCGTTACCCGCCGCGCCATCTCAAAACTCACGTGGCCGGGCGTGTGGACCAACTCATTTTGCGGACATCCTGGCCCCGGCGAAGCAATGGTGGAAGCCGTTAAACGTCGTGCCGAGCGCGAGTTGGGGCTCACCCTGGACTCCATTGAGATGGCACTTCCCGACTTTCGGTACCGTGCTGTGGATGCCTCCGGCGTCGTAGAAAATGAAATCTGTCCCGTGTTTATCGCGGTGACGAGCGCGACTCCCCATCCGGCCGACGACGAAGTCGCCGAATTCGAATGGGTTGATGCTCGGGCTCTGCTGGAGTCTCTCGCGAAATCACCCTGGGCCTTCAGCCCCTGGCTCACCCTGCAGCTTCCCGCGCTCGACGCCGCTGGCCTTTTAGGCACTCACACCGAATAGAACGGGCAACCTCAGGCTGGGTGGCACTGGCTGACGACAGAGGCGTCGTTCCACGCGACGCTACTTACCTTGCGCGCCCGCATCCGTCACGCCGACATCGGAACGATAGAAGTTCGCGAATGAGCGTGATGCCGTGGGGCCGCGTTGGTTTTGGTACCGCGACTTGTACTCGGCCGAACCGTAGGGCTTCTCCGATGGCGAGCTGAGCTTGAAGAAGCAGAGCTGGCCAATCTTCATACCCGGCCACAGCTTGATGGGCAGGGTTGCCATGTTCGAAAGTTCGAGTGTGACGTGGCCACTGAATCCGGGATCAATGAAGCC
>CANEXL010000010.1 GCA_947443745.1 Microbacteriaceae bacterium
CAGTGCCCTCAGCCAGCAATATGCCGGCGGCCTCTTCGAGCAGACCACGGTGCTCGTCGGTGACGCTCTGTTTCACACGATGTGGCTCGACTCCGGCTTATCATCCGATGACATCTGGCCGACCCACGCAAACCTCGAATAGTCCCCCGTCCCCCGATTCCTCACCCCTGCTTTTCATTCGCTCCCCCCAATAGATAAGGAAACATCATGAAACTACAAGTTGCTATGGACGTCCTCACCACCGAAGCTGCTCTCGAGCTGGCTGCAAAGGTTGCCCCTTACGTTGACATCCTTGAACTAGGCACTCCCTTGATTAAGAGCGAAGGCGTTCGCGCCATCACCGCCATCAAGACGGCTCACCCCGACAAGCTCGTTTTCGCTGACTTGAAGACGATGGATGCCGGAGAGCTCGAAGCCGACCTCGCATTCGCGGCCGGTGCCGACTACGTCACCGTCTTGGGAACCGCTGGCGACAGCACGATCGTCGGCGCCGTCAAGGCCGCCAACGCTCATGGCAAAGGCATCGTGGTTGACCTCATCGGCGTTGCCGACAAGGTCACGCGCGCTCAGCAGGTCACGGGCCTCGGCGCTGTCTTCGTGGAGATGCACGCCGGACTCGACGAGCAGGCAGAAGCTGGCTTCACCTTCGCAACCCTCCTCACCGATGGCGAGACCTCCAAGGTCCCCTTCTCGGTTGCCGGAGGCGTCAACCTTGACACCATCGCCGCCGTTCAGCGTGCGGGTGCAGAAGTAGCCGTCGCCGGTGGCGCCATCTACGGTGCCGCTGACCCTGCAGCTTCGGCAGCAGCGCTTCGCGCCGCAATCGTCTAAGGACGCTCATCAAAAAGCAGGGACGTGGCTTCGGCCACGTCCCTGCTTTTCTGCATCCGGAACCGTTGGTTAGTGCTGCCGCCAGAGGTTTAGTCGAACTCTGCCCATCGTCGCGTTACTTTACGAGGCGATCCTCGAGGCCCCACGCCTGACCGTAGCCACCCTCGGCTTCGGGGAGTGCCATGAGAGTGAGAAACGGTTCGGCGTCGAAGAACTCGGGGCCGACGACTCCGGCGCCCTTCCAGGCTCCCGTTGCCAGCAGTTCGAGGGCAATCACGGGGTTCAAAGCCGTCTGCCAGACGACGCACTGGGCTTCGTATTCGGCCATCGTCCACTCGTTATCGCTCACGTGGTACAAATACACCTCGCGGGGCTTTCCGTCTTTGCCGGTTCCGGTGACCCACATTCCCGCACACGTCTTGCCGGTCATGCGCGGACCAATCGTGGCCGGGTCGGGCAGGCAGGCAGCGACCACGTCACGGGGAGCAACCATTGCGGGGCCGTCCGCTGTTCGCACGCGCACCGGGCTCACCGAATCCAGTCCCAACTGGTGCAGGGTCTTCAAAATGCCAATGAACTCGTTACCAAGGCCGTATTTGAACGTCACGCGCTGCGCATCCAACCACCGCGGCATCATGAGAACTTCTTCGTGCTCTACGTTCACGCACTCCACCGCCCCGATGCCCTCGGGAAAGACGAACACCTCGGGCTCGCTGAAGGGTTCGGTCGTGAACCAACCCTTGTCCTTTTCCCAAATGACGGGAGGGTTCAGGCACTCCTCGATTGTGGTCCAGATGCTGAATGAGGGGGCAAAGATTTCGTCACCGTTCTCGTCCCGCACGACAAGGTTGGCGCCATCGCGGGTGCCCAGCTCCTCGATGTGACTAAAGAGGTGATCGGCGGCGTAACGCGCGAACACGTTGGAGAGCCCAGGCTCAACGCCAATTCCCACGAGGGCGAGCCGGTCAGCGGCTTCCCATTCTGTCGTCACGGCAAACTGCTCGTCGCCCAGCTTGACGCCGGTGAGGGAGTAGGGGGATGTCGGATGCGGCTTCGACAGGCTCATCGCCATGTCGAGGTAGTTGACACCGGCGGCGGCCGCTCCCGCGAAAATGGTGGGCACGAACTTGGGCTCGACGGCGTTCATCACATGGGTGATGCCATGGCAAATGGCGACGGCCTCCACGCTCGCCGGATCACTGGCGTCGATGCTGTCGGCAAGGAAACGGCCGGCAATCGCATCCGCACCATGACGCTCGGTGAGCCACGCAATCGTGCGCTCCGCCCGGGCAATGTCGTAGTCGGTCACAACGATGCATTCGAAGAACGAACGGCGGGCCGCAATCTTGGCAAATGCATCTCCGACGCCCCCGGCGCCTACAAGCAAAATTCTCATACCTGTGACGCTACCGGGCTTTTCGTCGTTGAACGAGAGGTTTTCTACTCATTCCTTTGAACTTCTCAGGATTGGCTACGATATCCGTAGTTTTGCCCGCATGGTTTCCTCCGACCTGCGCACGCTCTAAAAATGAGGCCGCGACAACTAGGCTGGTTTTGTGGCAATGAAGCGGCTTCTCCCCCTCCTTGGGCCCGCGCTTGTCGCCGGTGTCGCCTACCTCGACCCGGGAAATGTCGCGAGCAACATGACCGCGGGCGCGCAATACGGTTTCCTTCTGGTGTGGGTTGTCGTGGGCGGGAATCTCATCGCCTGGCTCGTGCAGTATCTCTCGGCCAAGCTGGGCATCGCCACCGGCAAGAGCCTCACGCAACTGCTCGGCGAGCGCCTCAAGAACAACTGGGTTCGGCGCATCTACTGGCTGCAGGCCGAAATTGTCGCGATGGCAACGGATCTTGCCGAGGTCATCGGTGGCGCCATTGCCCTGTACCTGCTGTTCGGAATTCCTCTTCTTTTGGGGGGTCTTCTCACCGGGTTGCTGTCACTTTTCTTGTTGCAACTTCAGAATCGCTCCAATGCTCGTCTGTTCGAGCGCGCGATCATCGGCCTTCTCGTGGTCATTGCCCTTGGATTTGGCATTGGCGTGGTCATCGCTCCCCCTGAGGCCGGTTCCCTGCTCGCCGGCCTGGTGCCTCGGTTCGCTGACTCCGGATCGGTTCTGCTGGCAGCATCCATCTTGGGCGCCACCATCATGCCGCACGCCATCTACGCGCACTCGGCCCTCACGCGTGATCGGTTCGGCCTGGTGAAGGCCGGGATTGCCCGCGCCCGCGTGCTTCGCGCGACCCGGGTTGACGTGACCATTGCTTTGGTGATTGCCGGCAGCGTCAACCTCGCCATCCTCGTCGTTGCCGCTGTCAATCTCACGGGCATGAAGACCGACAGCCTCGAAAGTGTCTACGCGGGACTCGCCCTAACTCTCGGGCCGGTCGTGGCCATCATGTTTGCCGTCGGGCTGCTGGCTTCGGGGCTCGCGTCGACATCGGTGGGAGCCTATGCGGGGGCCGAGATCATGAGCGGCTTGCTCCGCGTTCGCATCCCGCTGCTCACCCGGCGCATCATCACCCTCATTCCCGCGATTGCGCTGCTCGCGTTCGGGGTGGACCCGACGTGGTCGCTCATCATCAGTCAGGTGGTGCTGTCGTTCGGCATCCCCTTCGCGCTCATTCCGCTCGTGATGTTTACGCGGGACAAAAAACTCTTAGGCGCCGATGCCAACCGGTGGTTCACGACCGTCGCCGCCATCGCCGCCGTGACGCTCATCATCGCGTTGAACGTCGCGTTGCTCTGGTTGACCTTTACGGGTTAGCGAAAAGCCGGAATCCCCGTGATGTGCTGGCCGAGCACGAGCGTATGAATTTCGTCCGTGCCCTCGTAGGTGCGAACACTCTCGAGGTTGTTGGCATGACGGATGGGGGAATACTCCAACAGAATGCCGTTGCCACCCAGAATGGTGCGAGCCGAGCGCGCGATCTCAATGGCCTCGCGGGTGTTGCTGAGCTTGCCCAGCGAAATCTGGTGGGGCTGGAGTTTGCCGGCGTCTTTGAGGCGCCCGAGGTGAAGCGCCAGCAAGGTGCCCTTGTTAATCTCGACCGCCATGTCGGCGAGCTTCAGTTGCGTGAGCTGGAACCCGGCTAGGGGGCGGCCAAACGGCGTGCGCTCCTGCGAGTACGCCAGCGCAGCGTCGAAGCTATCGCGGGCGGCACCCATGACGCCCCAGGCGATGCCATAACGGGCGTCGTTCAAACATTCGAACGGGCCACGTAGACCCTTAGCCAGCGGCAACATGGCGCTTTCAGGAAGACGCACATTGTCTAGCGCAATCTCACATTGAATGGAGGACCGCATCGACATTTTCCCGTCAATCACGGTGGCGGTGAAACCGGCCGTGGCGGTGGGAACAATGAAGCCCCGAACGCCCTCGTCGGTCATGGCCCAAATGATGGCGACCTGGGCAACACTCGCGAGACCAATCCAGCGCTTCGTTCCCGAAATGACCCAGTCACTTCCGTCGCGGTGAGCAACGGTTTCCATGGTGCCGGGGTCGGAGCCAGCGGCGGGCTCGGTCAGGCCGAAGCAACCAATCACCTCACCGGAGGCCATTTTGGGAAGCCACTCATTTTTCTGGTCCTCGGAACCGAACTTGGCGATGGCCCCCATGGCCAGAGAGCCCTGCACGCTCACGAAGGTGCGGAGGCCGGAGTCGCCAGCCTCTAGTTCGAGGGCGGCCAGACCGTATTCGGTGGCCGATTTTCCGGGACAGCCGTAGCCCTTGTGGTGCATTCCCAACAGCCCCAGTCGCGCCATTTCTGGCACGATTTCTAGTGGAAATACGGCGTCGGAATACCACTTTTGAATGTTGGGACGGATGGTCTCATCCACAAAATTTCGAACCGTGTTGCGAAACGCAATCTCCTCAGCGCTGAGGAGAGATTCGATGTCGAGAAGGTCAGAAATGTCGGTCATGAGCGGATGTCCTCTGTTATGTGTTCCCATTATGACAACGCGACGACGCCGATTCCACCGCTACCAGAGGGAGTCTTTACGGCTTAGCAAGCCAACGCTTGATGGCCTCCGTGTGCTGACCGACCTGGGGCGGGGCATGGGCGGGCGCGGGGAAGGATGGCTGCCACATAATCGGATGCCGAATCTGCCGCGCGGCGACGGAGCCGTCTTCTCGCAGAACCTCAATCGTGGGCTTCAACCCGAGTGTCTCGGCGAGCGCGATTCCCTCGTCAATGGTTCCCACTTTGCCCGCGGGAACCCCGGCTGCCGTGAAAAGTTGCTGCCAGTGAGCAGCGTCGTGACGTGCGAGGTTGTGCTCCAAGAGAGCGACGAGAGCGGGGCGGTTGCGAACCCGCGCGCTGTTCGTGGCGAATCGCTCATCGGTTGCCGCCTCCGGAATTCCCAGCACCCCAGCGAGCTTGGCAAACTGAATGTCATTGCCGCACGCCACGGCAAGGGGCACATCCGCACACGCGAAAAGTTCATACGGAGCAATGGAGGGATGCGCGTTGCCCATGCGGCCCGGAATGACGCCGGCTCCCAGATAGGCCTGCGCCTGGTTGGCCAGTGCGCCTTGCAGACTCGACAGCAGATTGACCTGAAGGTAGGCACCGCGCCCGGTGGTGTGGCGCGCATTCAACGCCGCCAAAATTCCAATCGTGGCGTCCTTAGCGGTCAGAATATCCACCACCGCAACCCCCGCTTTGGTCGGCTGCCCGTCGGCCTCGCCGGTAATGCTCATCAGCCCACCAACGGCCTGCACCATGAAGTCGTAGCCCGGAAGATCGGCCCCGCCGAGAGAGCCAAATCCAGAAATGGACACATAAATGACGCGGGGATTGACCGCCGCTATGTCGTCGTAGCCCAGCCCGAGCTTCGCCATTCCCCCCGGCTTGAAGTTTTCGATGACCACATCGGCGCGGCGAGCGAGTTCAAGCGCCAGAGCCCGGTCGCCGCTCTCCGCAAGGTCGAGACAGACGGATTCTTTATTGCGATTGACGCTGTCGAAGTACGTAGATCCGGTCTCCGAAACCGGTGGTCCCCAACTTCTGGTGTCGTCCCCGGTACCGGGCTTCTCCACTTTGATGACGCGGGCGCCTAAGTCGGCGAGAGTCATGGTGGCGAGCGGGCCGGCCAGAACGCGGGAGAAATCGGCCACCACGATGCCGCTCAAGGGGGCGCCCTTGGAACCGCTCACTTCAGGGTCACGAGCACCGTGATTGGGCGTGGCATCCATGATTACTCCTTTGATACTGGGCTTCATAGAATCTATCGCCCTGTCTCTGTCTCGGCCGACGCAACATTTGAGCAGAAACCCGAGACGAAATGGAAACAGTAGATGTTCCGAAATGGTATTCGTTCGCGATAGTGTGACGGCATTACAGTGTTGCGCCCAATTTTCAATGGTGAATTATTGGTGCAGCTTCCCTTCATGTGAAAGGTCACAATGTCCGACAAGACACCAACAAAAGCAGGCATGGGAGACGCTGAACATCTCAGCGCCCTCGGCTTCGAAGGAACCTACGAGCGTTCAATGTCGCTCTGGGGAACGATCGCTCTTGGCTTCACCTATCTCTCCCCCCTCGTCGCGATTTACGCGTACTTCGCGTACTCGCTTTCCCTCGGTGGACCCCCCTCCGTTTTCTGGATCATCATCGTCGGCGCCGGTCAGCTCCTCGTTGCCCTCGTCATGGGTGAAGTTGTGTCGCAGTACCCGATTGCCGGCGGAATCTACCCCTGGGCCAGACGCCTGTGGGGTAAGCGCTACGCCTGGATGGCCGCTTGGATCTACATCTGGGCCATGATCGTCACAATCACCGCCGTGGCCGAATATGGCAGCGGCTTCTTGGGTACCCTGCTGGGCGTTCCCCTGGATGAGAACGGCCTCCTTCCCGTCGGCTGGACACTCGGCCTCACGATTGCCCTGCTCGTCGTCGCTCTCCTCTTCAACCTTGGTGGAACCCGCATGACCTCGCGCGTTGCTCGCATTGGTCTGGCAGCCGAGCTCACCGGTGTCGTCGGTTTGGGCCTGTACCTGCTGATCTTCGACCGTAAGAACGACTTCAGCGTCTTCTTTGATTCCTTCGGCAAGGGTGACGGCAACTACATGGGTGCCTTCGTCGGCGCCGCTCTTATCGGCCTCTTCATGTTCTATGGCTTCGAAGCCTGCGGAGATGTCGCCGAAGAGGTCAAGGATGCTGCGCGTCGCGTTCCCCGTGCCATGTACCTCACGATTTTCGTGGGTGGCATTTCGGCGCTCATGTCGTTCGTCGGCTACGTGCTGGCCGCCCCCAACCTCGCCGCGATTGTCAGCGGCGAAGATGCCAACCCGATTCCTCAGATTCTGGAATCGGCCTTGGGCACCGTCGGGGCCAAGATCTTCTTGGTCATCGCCTGCATGGCCTTCATCTCCTGCGTTTTGAGCCTTCAGGCTGCTGCCAGCCGCCTGCTGCACTCGTTCGCGCGTGATGGCATGTTGCCCGCCAGCACCTGGCTCGCGAAGCTCTCGCCTCGCACGCAGGTTCCCACAAACGCGATCGTGGTCGCCAGCGTCATTCCGATGATCATTGCGGTCATTGTGTATGTGCTGCCCGACACCCTCGTTCAGGTCACCTCGTTCGCCGTTCTGGGCATCTACGTCGCCTTCCAGGCCATCGTTCTGGCGTCACTCCGTCAGCGCTTCATGGGGTGGAAGCCCGCCGGGCCCTTCAACCTTGGCGCGTGGGGCATCATCGTCAACATCGGTGCCCTGATCTACGGCATCATCGCCATCATTCTGCTGTTGCTCGGCGCGACGTTTAGCCTCGCCGACAACTACGTCACATGGATTGGTCTCGTGGTGGTCATCGTTATCGGTGCCCTCTACCTGTTCATTGCGCGCCCCGACAAGAAGTCGACCTCCCCCGAGGGCGACGCCATTGCCGTGGCAGCAAAGATGCGCGCGCACGTCGGCTAGTTTCAGCTCATTCTTGTGGGGTCTCGCGAAAACGCGGGGCCCCACAATTTTTTTGCCCAGAACCCCTCCAATGGGCGAAACCTGCCCACAGGCGGGGGCCAAGTGTGGCACGATGAAACATGCCTAAACCCCTTCTTGATCTTCCCCGCCTCGACGGCAAGCGCGCCATCATCACGGGAGCAAACTCCGGCCTCGGCTTTGAGACGGCCCTCACGCTCAGCGGCCTCGGTGCCGAGGTTCTGCTTGCCGTGCGCAATGTTGATGCCGGCACCGCCGCCATCGCCCGCATTCAGGCGATTCACCCCGGGGCGCGACTGACGGTTGCCCACCTTGACCTGGCCGACCTTTCTTCCGTGCGGGCATTCGCGGCGTCGCAGGCCACCACATCCGTTGATATTTTGGTGAACAACGCCGGCATCATGGCGCCCCCGTTTTCGCGATCCATCGATGGCATCGAATCCCAGATGGCGACCAATCACATTGGCCACTTTGCCCTCACCGCCGGCTTGTTTCCCGCTCTCGTGGCCGATCAAGGTGGTCGGGTTGTCAGCCTTTCTTCCATGGCCCACCGCCGGGGAAAATTTCTTACCGCCAGCGTTGACGAAGTTCGTGGCACCGAGGTGGGGTACTCAGCCTGGAACCGCTACGGCACGACCAAGCTTGCCTGCCTCATGTTCGCCGTTGAGCTCGATCGTCGCGTAAGGGCATCGGGTCTGCCCATCATTTCTGTGGCCGCCCATCCCGGGTGGGCCAGCACTAACCTTCAGAAGGGTGGCAACGAGCGCGCCAACTTCCTTGCCCAAAGTGCCGCGACCGGTGCGCGTTCTCAGATCTTGGCCGCGGCCTCCACCGGTTTCCTTGGCGGAGAATTCATCGGCCCACGGCTCGAAGTGTGGGGTACTCCGCGCATCGGTAAGGGCATCGCCCCCGCCTACGACGAGACCCTGGCCGATAACCTCTGGGCCTCCAGTGAAGAACTCTCAGGCACCACGTTTGCCCTCTGACGTAGCCCCTCGCCCCATCCGGGTCGTCTTTCTCGTCTTCTACGTGGAAGCGTGGGATTCCCTTGATGACATTTACCGACGGATGCTGGCCGACCCCCGGTTTGACCCAACAGTCATCACGATTCCCCGCAAGCTCACCGGCTACGAGGACTTCACCGACGAGCCTCTCATCAGCGCCTTCTTCACCGAGCGCGGCATTGCGCACGAGCGATTCCCGTACGACGACAGTTTTATCGGCCTCGAACGACTCACAGAAATTGACCCTGACTACGTCTTTCTCAACTACCCCTGGCAGCGCAACTACCAGCCCGGCTATCAAATTGAGCGGCTGATTTCTTTTACCCGCGTCTGTTACGTGCCGTACTTCACGAGTTCTCTCGTTCAAGAACCCGCTTTCGACGGCATTGCCCCGCACCAGTACACGCAGCCCACCCATCGGCTGGCGCACATGATCTTTCTGCAGGATGCCGAGGTTGCCTCTGCCTTCATCGACGCCGACTACGGAAACCAGATTTATCGCACCGGTACGCCCAAGATTGATGCTCTCCGCGAGAGCGCCGCGACTACCGTGCCGGCCTGGCCCCTCGACCGCCTTCTCGAATCGGGCGACCGGCCATTCCGACTCCTCTGGGGACCGCACCACTCTTACGGGCCGAATTGGCTCAACTTCGGTGTCTTTGCCGACATGTGCCACGACATGCTCGAGTTTGCCCGGCTCCATCCGCACATTGATATCGTGCTTCGTCCGCATCCTTTCATGTTCGGTACCCTCACCGATCGCGACCTGATGACGCGCGATGAACTGAGAGACTGGCAAAGCGCGTGGGCGGCCCTGCCCAACACGGCCACGAACGACAGCGCCGGGTTTACGGCGATTTTTCTGGCGTCGGATGCCCTTCTCACCGACGGCATCTCGTTTCTGGTGGAGTATCCGCTCGTCACCGGAAAGCCCACCATTTTTTGGGAGAAAGCCGAACACTGGGCCTTCACCCATACGGGAACCCTCGCCGCGGAGGCCTCGGTTCGCGTCACAAACATGGCCGAGCTCGAGGGAACTCTGGCGGCCGCACAGGTTCAGCTGCTTCCCGTGCGATCCGATGAAATCGCCGAACTCTTGGACTACGTCAGTCCTTTTCCCGGGCGAGCCGCCGCGAGTATCGTGGAGCTGGTGGCCGAGGACTTCGAGGACGTCGACGAGTAATGTCACTCGATCGCCGCGCCTCTCCCCTCGCCGGACACCGCGCTATTGTCACGGGCTCCGACGTCGGACTCGGATACCAAACAGCCCTCGGTCTCGCTCTGCGTGGCGCCGAGGTGACGCTGGGAGTTCTCGACGTGCAGAACGGCCAACGAGCGGCGGAACAGATTCTGCGCCTAGCACCCGGTGCTACGGTCCTTGTCGGCCAGCTGGATCTCACCAGCCCCGACTCCGTTCGAGAGTTCGCCCGGCGGCAGGGAACGATGTCCGCCCCCGGCGGTGGGTCTGGCATTCGACCTCTCGACATCCTCGTCAACAACGCGGGAATCGCCGGGCATCCCCCTGTTTTTACCCTGACATCCGGCGGTATCGAACGCATCATGGCGACAAATCACCTGGGGCATTTCGCGCTCACAGCACTCCTTGCTCCCTCACTGTTGCGCGCTCCCCGTGCACGAGTCGTGAGCCTGTCGTCCGTTCACCACCAGAGTGGCGACCTCTCCGCTGTTTCGGCCACGTTTCTTGAGGGTTCGCCAGAGGGTTACGAGGTGATGGCTCGCTATGCGGCCTCAAAACTTGCGTGCCTCATGTTCGCGTTGGAGCTGGACCGCCGGGCGAAGGCTGCCGGCGTTCCCCTCGTGTCCGTTGCGGCACACCCCGGAGCAGCGCGCACCTTGATCAAGGAGGATGGCCGAGGCAGTCGCAAATTCTGGCGGCAAAATGCTCGCCTCGGTGCTCGCTCGCAACTGCGGGCCGCCACCGACCGGCGGCTCACCGGCGGCGAATACATCGGCCCTCTATTCTTCTACCGCGGTCCCGCCACCCGCGTCGCGGCCGTCCCGCAGGCCTACGATTCCGTTATTGCCGCACGGCTGTGGGACGCAAGTGAAGACGTGACGGGTGTGCGGTTCGACGTGGCTTCTCTCGCCACAGTGGCCTAGGCGATCCCCGGCTCTGAGGGATCCCCGGCTCTGAGCGATCCCCGGCTCGCGGGAGCGCCCCCAGAGACAAGAAAAGGGCGCCATCCCCGGAGGGATGACGCCCGATAGTTTCCTAAAGGAAAACTACTTGACGGTGACGGTTGCGCCAGCCTCTTCGAGAACAGCCTTAGCCTTCTCAGCAGCTTCCTTGTTGACGCCTTCAAGCACGGGGGCGGGTGCGCCGTCAACGACAGCCTTTGCCTCACCGAGACCAAGGTTCGTGAGTGCACGGACCTCCTTGATGACCTGGATCTTCTTCTCGCCAGCAGATTCGAGAATGACGTCAAATGAGTCCTTCTCTTCTACTTCTTCAGCAGCGCCACCAGCAGCAGGGGCTGCAGCAGCGGCTACGGGTGCAGCTGCGGTGACCTCGAAGGTCTCCTCAAATGCCTTGACGAACTCGCTGAGTTCAATGAGCGTGAGCTCCTTGAAAGCTTCGATGAGCTGCTCGGTTGTGAGCTTTGCCATGATTACTCCTAGTTTTCTTTGATTCGTTAAAAATGCGACCAGCTAGCTAGTGCTAGTTGGAAGACTCTTGCTTCTGACGCAGCGCCTCGACCGTGCGAACGGTCTTGGACAGCGGCGCTGTGAATAGGTATGCGGCACCGAATAGCGAGGCCTTGGCGGCACCGGCGAACTTCGCCAGCAACACCTCACGCGACTCGAGATCGGCGAGCTTTCCAACCTCTTGAGCGGAAAGAGGCTTACCGTCAAAGTAGCCGCCCTTCACGATCAGAAGAGGGTTTGCCTTGGCAAAGGCACGCAAAGCCTTGGCTACGGCGACAGCGTCACCGTGCACGAAGGCGATAGCCGACGGGCCAGCAAGCTGGTCGTCGAGACCTACGATGCCAGCCTTAGCGGCGGCAATCTTGGTCAGCGTGTTCTTTACCACGGCGTATGTTGCGTGCTCACGAATTGATGTGCGCAGCTCTTTGAGCTGAGCAACCGTGAGACCGCGGTACTCGGTGAGCAGTACGGCGTTCGAGCTCTGGAATTTCTCCGTGAGTTCGACGACCGAAGCTTCCTTGTTCGCCATGGCGCTCCTTGTGGTTTCTCACACCCCGCTTGTGCGGGATGTTTCGGCCAAGACCACCGGCCCAACAAAAAAGCTCCGGCACAGGGCCGGAGCGAGGAGAACACGTCAGAAGACGACATCAATCACATCAGAGCCTGCGCGGGTCTTCGTTGTCACACGAATTTTCAACCGGATGTAGCTTTCTCGCGAAGGCACAACCGATAACCAGCGGTCTTTGGTTTCTCTAAGAGTACGGGAGGGGGGTCTCGTTGCCAAATCGAAGGGGTGTCGGCCACATCGATAGAATTGAGATATCCCTCCCTTATTAGCGCTGTAGCTCGGTTAGCCGGGCTGCGGCATGTCACGAAAAACTAGAGGCCTCTCGTGAACGCTGTTGTAACGCTGACCCCTGCCCCCGTACTGGACCGCACCTACCTGGCCGAAAGCCTGGTAGCCGGCAAAGTGAATCGCGCTTACGAGGTGCACGAATACATGAGCGGCAAGGGCCTGAACGTGGCCCGCACGCTCCATCTTGCCAAGCGCCCTGTGTCGGCCGTGCTGCCCATTGGGATGCAAGACCAGTACCTGCTGTTCACGACACCCTTCCCCCAGATCATGCGCATCATGCCGGTCGCCGGTCGCGTTCGCGTCAACACCACCGTCGTTGAGCGCGGCGGTCGCACCACCAACATCAACCAACAGGCCATTCCCTTCTCTGCCGAAGACTGGCGCAATGTGGTGGAGCTCACCCTCGAACAGGTCAGCGACATGAACGCGGATTGGCTTGTCGTCTCGGGGATGCACCCCAAGATGACCGACACGGGCTTGCCCATCGACCTCACCGAGCTCTTTACGCGCGCCCGCGACCTGGGTGCCCGCGTGGGCCTCGACACCAGCGGCCCGGAGCTCAAGCACTGGGCTCGCAGCGGCTACGCCAACCTCATCAAGCCCAACGCCGACGAACTCGCCTCCCTTGTGGGGCGCCCCCTCACCACTCTCGGTGATGCCATCGAAGCCGGTCGTGAGCTCATCACCGGGGGCCTCGAAATTGCTCTCGTGAGCCTCGGCCCCGACGGTGCCGTGGCCATCACGGCCGATGACGTCGTGTGGGCGAGCGCGGTAGCGCCATCCATCGTCAACACGACCGGAGCCGGGGATGCGTTCTTGGCCGGCTTCTTGAGCCAGGTTATTTCGCCCGAGGCATCGACCAAAGCCAACGAGCAGGGAACCCTTCCCGAGTTGGATGTTCGCACGGCGCTCACCACTGCAGCCTCGTGGGGCGCCCTGGCGGTCTCCCTGCCGACCACCCTGATCAGCACGTTCGACAAGGCTCCCGTCGCGCACCTTCGCGAGGTCGACGAGAGCCACCTGCTGAGCGAGACCGCTACCGTGCGGTACTGATCCAACCCACCAGGCCCGCTCCGCTCAACCTGCCCAACCGGCCCAACCGAGCCTGGCTAGCTGAGCGCGGTCTCCTAGGCGAGAGGCAGGCTCACGCGAAACTCGGTATGGCCGGGCGTTGAGGTGACGGTGACGAGGCCATGGTGCGCCGCCACGACGGCGGCCACGATGGCCAGTCCGAGACCGGTGCTCCCTGTAGCGCGGGTGCGCGAGGCATCCCCGCGCGTAAACCGTTCAAAGAGAACGGGAATGTCCGCTTCGAGAATGCCGGGGCCGTTATCGGTCACCGTCAGCACGGCCACGCCATTGGCGGTCTTCAGCTCCACGTCGACTCGCGACCCCGCTGGAGTGTGAACGCGAGCATTCGCCAGCAGGTTCACGACCACTTGGTGCAGCCGCGCGGAATCGCCGGGAACCTCAATGGGCTCCTCGGGGATATCAATATGCCATTCGTGATCGGGCCCAGCGGCATGCGCGTCGCTGACGGCATCCACAATGGTGCGGGACAAGTCCACGGGCGTGCTCTCCAGCTCGCGTCCCTCATCCAAGCGCGCGAGCAGGAGCAAGTCCTCGACGAGTCCCGTCATGCGCGTGGCCTCGGATTCGATTCGGGTGAGCGAGTGGCGCACGTCATCGGGTAACTCGGCTCCGCCACGTCGGGTCAGCTCGGCGTAACCACGAATGGAGGCCAATGGGGTGCGCAGCTCATGGCTGGCATCCGCGACGAAACGTCGCACCTTTTCTTCGCTGGCTTGCCGAGAAGTCAGCGCGCGACCAATGTGCCCGAGCATGCCGTTGAGTGCGTTCCCCACACGCCCGACCTCGGTTCGGGCGTCGGTATCACGCTCGTCAATGCGATCGGCAAGATCCACATTGCCTTTGTCTAAGGGAAGCTCCGAGACCCGCGTGGCCATTTCGGCGACGCGCTCTAGCGGACGCAATTCAAGCTGAATCAGGAAGCGGCCGGCAATAATCGTGGCGGCAATGCCCAGAACGGAGACGATCAAGATAACGAGGATGAGCTGTTCCGTAGCGGCGTTGACCTCCCCCATGGGCAGTCCAATGACCAAGGCTTCATCACGCGCACCGGCAATCGCGACGACGCGATATTCACCGAGCCCATCGATATCAACAGTCGCGGGGGACGACTCCGGCGCAACAGCTCGCAAATGGTCCAAGCCCCGACCCTGATCCGATTCCGAGGTTCCGATGAGAGAGACGCTGCCATCACCGGTCAAGATTCCGGCGCTCACAGCGGTGCCGCTAATCACTCCGACGAGGGTCCCCGCGGCTTGGCCCGGCGCAAGAAGGGCTCCCGAGGCGTGGTCATCGCCATCCGGAACATAGGGACCGCCCTGACGCGGATCGTTATCGACGGCATTCTGGGAACGGCCGACGGCACCACCGAGTTGGGTATCGAGGCGATCAATCAGGAAGCTGCGAAGCGACAGAACGCTGACGATGCCGATGAGGAGACTGGCGAGCACCAACAACGCGGCGACGGTCAGGGTGAGGCGACGACGGAGAGTCCAGGGAGCGCGCGTCGAAACGCCAGGGGTGAAAGGTGACGGCAAGAACGAGGCAGGCACGGTTATTCCGCCGACTTCAACATGTAGCCGGCGCCACGAACAGTGTGAATCATGGGGGCGGCATCCGCATCAATCTTCTTACGGAGGTAGGAAATGTAGATTTCCACGACACTGGAGCGACCGCCGAAGTCGTAGCTCCACACGCGATCGAGAATCTGGGACTTGCTCAGCACCCTTTTTGGGTTACGCATCAGGTAGCGCAGAAGTTCGAACTCGGTCGCCGTGGTCTCAATCAAACGGCCAGCGCGACGCACTTCGTGGCTATCTTCGTCTAGTTCAAGGTCGCCCACCGCAATAACGGGACTCTCGTTGACGTCGGCGGTTAGTGTCGAACGACGGATGAGGCTGCGCAAACGGGCCACCACCTCTTCGAGACTGAACGGTTTGGTGACGTAGTCGTCGCCCCCCGCCGTGAGACCCGCAATGCGATCGTCGAGGGCATCCTTGGCCGTGAGGAAAAGTACGGGAACGTCACTGCCATCGGCGCGCATGCGGTGCAGGACCTGCAAGCCGTCGATATCCGGCAGCATGATGTCGAGCACCACGGCGTCGGGCTTGAACTCGCGGGCGGCGGCGACAGCCTTGACTCCGTCGGGAGCAGTGCGAATCTCCCAGCCCTCGTAACGCAACGCCATCGAAAGCAGGTCGGTGAGGGATGCCTCATCGTCGACCACGAGCACCCGAATGGGGGTGCCGTCCGCGCGGGTGAGGCGCACCGGTGTTGGTGGCGTCGTCGTTCCGGTGTTGGCCGCGAAGTTGGTCGAGGCGTTGGCGTTGGCGTTGGCGTTGGCCGCATAGTTATCTGTCATGACACTTCCAAGTATCCTCAACTTTCTATGAGAATCCTATGAATGCACTAAGACAGGGCTGAATGCGCGGCATTCTCCTGATTTCTTCTTCCGCGCGCCACCCACCACCCCACGTCGACCCATCCCAATTCCCCAGATTTCAGCCCTGAACTTAGTTTCCTCGGCGAGCGCGTCCGGCGATGTCGGAGACCGCTGAGAGAATAGAGACGTGACTCCCGCTTACCTTTCTCGCATCGTGACAGATGGTAGCGATAAGGGAGAGTGGATGCGGGCTCGCTCCCGCGGCATCACAGCAACAGACGTGGCCAAGCTCACGACGAAGGCCTCCATCACCGCCGCGGCGACCGAGAAGCTCAACGGCTCCAGCTTCGGCGGCAACGCGTACACCGACCACGGCAAGCTGCGCGAGCCCATCATCGCGAGCTGGGTGCTTGAGAACTATGCCATCACCTCATCGCAGGCGCTCTTTCACGCTGAGCCCGAACCCCGCCACCTCGCTACCCCTGATGGCATTGGCTTGAACGAGGCCGGCGGAGTCGAGCTCTGCGAGATCAAGACCACGGGCAAGCCGTGGGCGCGCATCCCCGCCGGGTATCTTCGCCAAGTCTTCTGGCAGCAGTATGTTTTGGGCGCCGATCGCACCCTCCTCGTCTGGGAGGAACACCGCAACTTCGTTCCCGTCAGCGCGACTCCCCGCCACACCTGGATCGACCGCGACGACCGCGAGATCGCGCGCCTCGTCGGCCTTGCCAACGACTTAATCATGGAACTGCACGTTCGTACCCGTCGCTAGTGGACCCTTACCTGCCGCCACCTCCCGCTCTAACTCCCCGCTCTAACTCCCCGCGCTAGCCACCCGTCAACAATCCCTCGGCTGCCGGCAATCTCGCGCCACTGCGAATTCGCGCGCGTCGCTGATCCCCTACGGTCCGGCCCCAACCTCGCGCAACTGCCCATTCGCACGCTTCGCTAGCCCGCACCCGCCGATAGTCCGCACCCGCCTCATGTTGCGCCGTTGTCCGAAGAGTGTCCGCCTCTCGGCGGGCCTTCATGTCTGTTAAGTGATCGCAATCATCGAGATACCGCCAAATCCGAGTGTCAACGACCGGTGCCGCATCCAGACGCCCCGAAATCAGAGGCAATCATGGACAAGGTCGGATTTCAGGTCATCTCGGCGCAGGCTGGAGACGACAAAGTCGGATTTCGAGCGGTCTCGACGCAGCAAGGGCAACGACGACCAGCAGTTCGTGGAACCCCAACAGGCGACCGGAATTTTATAGGCGCAGGTGACCGTGGAACTCTCCTTCGGGCGAGCCGTGGAAAGCAGTGGCCATTCCCAGGTCAGCGACCTTCCCACCCAGCATCAACAAGCGCCTGGCGAATGAGGTTCTCCAGGGCGCGGGGTTCGTTCATGTGTCGGCGGTTAATCCGGATCACACGCCAGCCTTCACGAGTAATCCGCTCCAAGCGATTGATGTCGATGTAGTACTGAGATTGGTCAGTTCGATGCTGGTCGCCATCGTATTCAAGGACGAGGCGATAATGCGGATACGCAAGATCGGAGTGGGCCACCACCAGACCCGTGCGGCTTCTAATGGGGGCATTAATCAGGGGTTCCGGCAATCCGCTCCTCACAAGCAGAAGTCGCAACATTGTCTCGCGGGCGGAATCCGTGCGTTCGCGAACATGAACAAGCGCCTCAGCCAACTTTCGATAACCTCGCGCTCCACGCCATTGCTCAACCGCTTGCTGAAGCTCCGCCATCGTCGCCACGGGATCTTTGCGACAGACGAGGCCATCCGCAGCAATGATGACCTCATCCAATTTCAAGCCTTGAGCGATATGACACCACGTCAGGAGCGGCGGCGTCACACGCAGCCCATCGATCTCGATGACAGTGGGAGAACCGGTGTGCCCTCGCACGCGCCGACCTCTCGGAGGCCGTCCATTAAGACTCGAAATCACATGGATCTCCTCTTTTTGGCGCATGGCCAGAGGAGTGCGCATCTCGTGGATAACGGCAGCCGTGGCATGGCTAAATGCTTGATGAGGCAGTAATTTTGGGGCGAAGGCGTGAGCGAGCGACACCGGATCATCACCCCATCCCGTGGGAACCAGCACACCCCGAAATGGCGTTTTTAGGTCGGATGCCCGGATGCGAGATCGCGAGACCCCCTGGGCTGCCGCCTCAGTTGGGGTAATCGCCCGGTCCCGAATTGCCTCGGGAAGTTCGTGCCGCAAACGTGTGGTGCGCGGATGTGAGACGACAAATTTTGAGGACATCCTTCGAGGCTGCATGACGCATGGAGTTTTTCATTTGCAAAATCCGGCTTCTGTGAATAACAGCCTTCATCAGTCGCCGGGAAGGAGATGTCACAAAGGGTGCGCCGTTGTCCGAAGAGTGTCCGCCTCTCGGCGGGCCTTCATGCCTGCTAAGTGATCGCAATCATCGAGATACCGCCAAATCCGAGTGCCAACGACCGGTGCCGCATCCAGACGCCCCGAAATCCGAGGCAATCATAGACAAGGTGGGATTTCAGGTCATTTCGGCGCAGGCTGGTGATGAAAAGGCCGGATTTCATGCAATCTCGATGATGTGGGGCCGAGGGGGGCATGTAGCGCGGGGCCAGGGCCGAGAGGGCGGAAGTGGGTGGTGGTGGTGAGGGGGTATGCAGCGCCGGGGTGGGGGTGGCCGGGCGGGAGGGGCCGGGGCGGGAGTGGGCGGGCGCGAAAAGCGGCTAGTAGCGGGGGGCGGTTTCGAGCGCCGCGAGGAACGCGTCGTTCGCGGCTGGCTCGCCGATAGACACGCGGATGCCATGACCCGCGAAGGGTCGCACGATGAGGCCGTGATTCGTGAGGTGGGTATTGAGCGCATCCGCCATGTCACCGGCAGGAAGCCACACGAAGTTCGCCTGCGAATCGGGGGATTCCCATCCGGCAGCTGCCAGCGACGCCCGCACGCGATCGCGCTCGCCGATCAACGTGTCAACGCGCTCCTGCAGCTCGCCCTCGGCGGCCAGCGATGCAACACCGGCGGCCTGAGCAATATCGGTCAGCGCAAACGGCATGGCAACCTTACTCAAACCCTCGTGCACATCATCGCGAACAATGGCGTAGCCCAGGCGCAGCCCGGCCATTCCGTACGCCTTCGAGAAAGTGTGCAGCACCGCGACATTTTCGAACTCGTGGAAGAGCTCGATGCCGCGCTCGGCCTCAGGGTCGTTAGTGAAGTGAACGTAGGCCTCGTCGATGACGACCAGGATGTCATCCGGAACCTTGGACAAAAAGGCGTGCAACTCGTCATGTCGCACGACCGTACCCGTGGGGTTATTGGGCGTGCAGATGAAGATCACGCGCGTGCGGTCGGTGATGGCCGCGAGCATGGCATCGAGGTCGTGGCGATGATCCGCGGTGAGGGGAATCTGCACGGGAGTCGCTCCGGCACCGGTCACCAACAGTGGGTAGGCCTCGAACGAACGCCACGCGAAGATAACCTCGTCGCCGTCACCAGCGAAGGCACGGATGAGTTGGGCAGCGGATTCCACCGACCCACCGCCGAAGGCAATCTGTTCGGGAAGGACTCCCTGGCGCGCGGCAACGGCCAGCGTCAGCTCGGGAGCAGCCATGTTGGGGTAACGCTCGATATGGCTCGCGGCCTGCGCAATGGCGTCCAGCACGGAAGGCAGCGGAGGGTACGGGTTCTCGTTGGAGGAGAGCTTGTAGACCGGGCCCGCCCATCCGTCGACCGTGGACTTACCCGGACGGTACGAGGGGATGGCGGCAATATTGCTGCGCTGCTTAATCACACCGTTAACGATAGACGACCCGAGGACGAGACAACCGCTCACAAACTGCTGGCCACACGGGCCCCCGCGGTAGAAACAGAAAACGGGCCCACCGCCAAAGCGATGAGCCCGTCTCTTGATTTACCCGGCAGAACGCATCTGCAGAGTGTCTCGAAATTAGATGGTGGTTACATCCAGGGGGATGCCGGGGCCGAACGTCGTCGACACTGCACCCTTCATGATGTAGCGACCCTTGGAGGACGAAGGCTTGACGCGAACAATCTCATCCAGTGCTGCGGTGATGTTCTCGTTGAGCTGGTCAGCGGTGAAGCTAGCCTTTCCGACGATGAAGTGGATGTTCGAGTGCTTGTCGACCTTGAACTCGATCTTTCCACCCTTGATGTCCGCAACAGCTTGACCCACGTTGGGGGTAACCGTTCCGGTCTTGGGGTTTGGCATCAGGTTGCGGGGGCCGAGGATCTTTCCAAGGCGACCAACTTTACCCATGAGCTCCGGGGTCGAAACGGCCGAGTCAAAGGCAACGTAGCCGTTGGCTACCTTCTCGATGAGCTCGTCGCCACCGACCTCGTCAGCACCAGCAGCAAGAGCTGCCTCGGCTGCGGGGCCCGTTGCGAACACAATAACGCGAGCGGTCTTGCCGGTTCCGTGGGGCAGCATGACGGTTCCACGAACCATCTGGTCTGCCTTGCGGGGGTCAACACCGAGCTTGAGGGCAACCTCAACCGTGGAGTTGAACTTGGCGGAACCGGTTTCGCGAGCGATGCTGACGGCCTCGGTGGGGGTGTAAAACTTTCCAGCCTCGATTTTCTCGGCTGCGGCGCGGTACGCCTTGGACTTCTGTGCCATCTTGAATCTCCTGATTCGAGAGTGTGGTTATGAACGAACCTGGCGGGCTCTACCACAATGAAAATTGGATGCGTCGGGTGACGCAGGTGGGGATGGTTATTCGACCGTGACGCCCATGGAGCGAGCGGTGCCGGCGATGATGAGCTTTGCAGCCTCAACGTCGTTGGCGTTCAGGTCAACCATCTTCTGCTCAGCAATGCTGTGCAACTGTGCCTGCGTGATGCGAGCAACCTTGACGGTGTGGGGAGTTCCCGAGCCCTTGGGGATACCGGCAGCGGCCTTGATGAGCTCTGCTGCAGGGGGGGTCTTCAGGATGAAGTCGAACGAGCGGTCTTCATAGACGGTGATCTCAACGGGGATGATGCTTCCACGCTGGGCTTCTGTAGCAGCGTTGTACTGCTTGCAGAACTCCATGATGTTAACGCCGTGCTGGCCCAATGCGGGGCCGATGGGAGGTGCTGGGTTTGCGGCACCGGCCTTGATCTGAAGCTTAATCAGACCTGTGACCTTCTTTTTCGCTGCCATGTTATTTCCTTCTTTTGTGATGTCGAGCTCGCCGGGGTTCCGACGTGCTCTCCCGTGCGCCCAGAAGTTCTGAGCACCGGTGGTCTATGCGTTACGTGTCTATTGCTTGGCGACCTGGTCGAAGCTGAGCTCGACGGGGGTCTCACGCTCGAAGAGCGAAACCAGCACGGTGAGCTTGCCGCTCTCGGGCTTGATTTCGTTGATTGTTCCGGGGAGGCCCGCGAACGAACCTTCCTTGATAACAACGGTCTCGCCAATTTCGAAGTCGATCTCGGCGATGGGGGTACGCGCCACGGCCTGGCCACCGCGGCCCTGAATGGCCTTGGCTGTTGGCACATCTTTTACCTCTACGAGGCTCTTCAGCATCGAGAAGGCTTCTTGGAAGCGCAACGGTGTGGGGTTGTGAGCATTACCCACGAAGCCGGTAACACCGGGGGTGTGACGGATGCACGACCAGCTATCTTCGTTCAGCTCCATGCGAACGAGAACGTAACCGGGGATGCGCACACGGGTGACCATCTTGCGCTGGCCATTCTTGATCTCGACGACGTCTTCCATGGGAACTTCGATCTGGTAGATCGAATCGTTCAACTGCATGGAAGTGCGGCGGTTCTCAATGTTGTGCTTGACCTTGCGCTCGAAACCAGCGTAAGAGTGAATAACAAACCACTTACCGGGAAGAGTGCGAAGTTCCGCTTCAAATTCTGCGTAGGGATCCGCTTCAGCATCAACGTCGATAACGATCGCGTCGCCATCAGCGTCTACTTCTTCTTCGTCTTCAATAGCTTCGATGGCGGCTACAGCCTCATCGGCCGTATCGATGTCGAGGGCGTCGTCAATAACGGCGTCAGCTTCTGCATCAACAATGCTCGGAGCATCGGCCTCACTGAGGGCGTCAAGCGCTGCCTCAAGCTGCTGTTCGTCGCGGGTTGTGTCAGTCACGTCGTTAATATCCATATCTTTTGGTGAAAATTTGTGGGGATGTTAGGCGGGGGCGCCGAAAACGACCACCACGACCCAGCCGAAAACCCAGTCCATGCCCGAAACCAGCAGCATCATGATGATGACGAAGACCAGTACGACACCCGTGTAGCTAAAGAGCTCCTTGCGGGTGGGAGTAACGACCTTGCGCAGTTCTTGCATGACTTGGCGCAGGAACAAAGCAATGCGCGAGAAGAGGTTGCGCCGACCGGCACTGTCTGCTTTTGCGCGCGCAACAACGTCTTCGCCGGGTTCGTCAGCGACGATTTGTGCCATGTTTTTTACCTTTCACTGTGCAGGGCGGACAGGACTCGAACCTGCAACCTGCGGTGTTGGAGACCGCTGCTCTACCAATTGAGCCACCACCCTTGGCGTGTTCAGTATCAAACACTAGGGGTCTTGCCTACTGCCCTCACATAACTTTCGAGATGTGTGAGCCCTTTTGCGAACGACCTCTAAAGGGCACGCAAAAGCATGGCATTTTTCAACCACTGTTGATAAGTGTAGGTCGTGGCAGGGGCTCCTGTAAAGCTGAGCCGACTCCCATACACTTATGACCGTGCCTGAATTGAAGCGAATTTCTTCCCGCATTTCTGCCATCGCCGAGTCGGCGACCCTCAAGGTCGATTCCAAAGCGAAAGCGCTGCAAGCAGCGGGGCGTCCCGTCATTAGTTTTGCCGCGGGAGAACCCGACTTTGTCACCCCTCCCCACATCGTGGAAGCGGCGCGTAAAGCCCTCGAGGACCCCAAGAACTTTCGGTACACCCCCGCCGCAGGATTGCCAGAAATGCGCGAGGCCATCGCCGCCAAGACCCTGCGTGACTCCGGCCTGAAGGTCGAGGCCAGCCAGGTTGTCGTCACCAACGGTGGCAAGCAGGCTGTCTACCAGGCCTTCGCCACCGTGCTCGATCCCGGCGACGAAGTTCTCGTTCCTACCCCGTACTGGACCACGTACCCCGAGGTCATCAAGTTGGCCGGTGGCGTGCAGGTCGATGTGTTTGCGGGTGCCGAAGCCAACTACCTCGTCACGGTTGACCAGCTTGAGGCCGCCCGCACCGAGCGCACCAAGGTGCTGCTGTTCTGCTCCCCCTCAAACCCCACGGGCTCCGTTTACTCCCCCGAGCAGGTCACGGCCATCGGCGAGTGGGCCGAGCTGCACGGCCTGTGGGTCATTGGCGACGAGATCTACCAGAACCTCACCTACGACGGTCTCAAAGCCATATCCATTGTCGAAGCCGTTCCCGCACTGGCTGACCGCACGATCCTGGTCAACGGCGTTGCCAAGACCTATGCCATGACCGGATGGCGTCTGGGCTGGATGGTCGGCCCCACTGACGCGATCAAGGGCGCTGCGAACCTTCAGTCCCACCTCTCGAGTAACGTCTCGAACATCTCGCAGCGTGCCGCGATTGCGGCACTGAACGGCCCTCAAGACTGCGTCGAAGACATGCGTCTGGCGTTCGATCGCCGCCGCAAGCTCATCGTCGGCGAGCTGAACAAGATTGACGGTTTCCGCACGCCGACACCACAGGGTGCGTTCTACGTGTACCCCGATGTGACAGGCCTGCTGAACCGCACGTGGGGTGGCGTCACACCGACCACCTCTCTTGAGCTAGCGGATCTCATTCTTGACCAGGCCGAAGTTGCCGCTGTACCGGGCGAAGCGTTCGGCCCCAGCGGTTACTTGCGCTTCAGCTACGCTCTCGGCGACGACGCCCTCCTTGAGGGCATGAGCCGCCTACAAAAGCTCTTCCGTTAGGCTCCGTGGGCAATAACCTCGGCGCCATTCTGACCCTTTTCCAGTTCGCGGGAGGGGCGCTTGCCGTCGTCGGATTGGTTCTGTACGTCATCGGGCTCATCCCCACACGCTCGGGCATCCACGAAATCCCGCGCACCCTCGGCATCATCTTTCTGTGGACCGGCGGAGGCATTCTCGTCGCCGCCATCGTCGCCGATTTTATTCAGCTCTGGAACAGCTAAATCTCAAGACCGATCAGATTGGGCTCGGGCTGCAGAATCAGGCCGAAGTGCGATTGCACGAGAGCCTGCACATAACGAGCGAGTCCCATAATGTCGTCGGATGTCGCCCCGCCACGGTTCGTGATGGCCAACGTGTGCTTGCGCGAGATGGCGGCTCCCGATCCGGGAACACCGAAGCCCCTCTTCACTCCGGCCGCCTCGATGAGCCAGGCCGCACTGAGCTTGACGAGCGTGGGGCCGTCGACCCCGGCGACCTGTGTTCCGGCAGAACCGTCGAGGGGCATCACGCGTTGCGCGACCGGAGCTTCGAGGGGGTACCGGGGAGCGCCGGCCGGAAGAGTGCGAGCGAAGCTCTCGGTCACGATGGGGTTGACGAAGAAGGAACCCACGCTGACCGTATCCGTGTCGGTGGGGTCCAGCACCATGCCCTTGCTGGCGCGCAGTTCGAGGACGGCGTCGCGCACTCTCCTCAACTCTGCCCGGTCGCCGACAGCAACGCCGAGAGCGTCCGCGAGCTGAGGGTAAGCAATAGGGAGGGACAGTGCGGTGGCGTCACTGACCGTGTCTGAGCGCCACGACGGCGTCAGCGCGAAGTCAACGGAGAGCACAATTCCGAGCCTGCCGCGCTTGAAAATGGAGTCGCGGTAGCCGAAGCCAAGCTCGGAGACGGCAATGGTTTCGACCTCACCGGTGAGGTAGTCGAGAAACTCCACGGAGGAAACGACGTCGGCGACCTCCTGGCCGTAGGCCCCAATATTTTGCACTGGGCTGGCGCCGGTTGATCCTGGAATGCCAGAGAGCGCTTCGAGACCAGCAAGGCCGCGTGACACCGCAAAGGCGACAACGTCATCCCACGGTTCACCGGCCTGCACGCGAATAACGATGCTGCCCTCATGCGACGTGGGAGCATCGGGGCCGGATGCGGCGCGACCGGCTGGAACGGTGAAAGAGGTGCTGACCTCGGAGATGCCGCGCGTCGCAATGAGGATGACCGTTCCGTCGAAACCTTCGTCGGCCACGATTGTGTTCGAGCCCCCGCCCAGAAGGAGCCAGGGCTCGTTGGAGCCCCAGACATCCAGCGCCGTTTCGATCAGCTGCTCACGCGTGGTTGCCTCGCGGAGCTCACGCGGAGCGCCGCCGACGCGCATGGTGGTGAGTTCGGCGAAGGTGCGAGGCGAGGGTGTCATGGGTGTCAGCGGATTCAGTTGTGCCGTCTCAGCGGAGCAGGTCTAGGCCGCTACCGAAGCGAGAGAGACACGGATCTGCGCCTTGCCCAGGACAGTTTGCTCGTCGTACGTGACCGTCAGGTCAATGCGGGCAACGTTGGCCTCGGTGTCGAGAGCACCGACCTTGGCACTGACGGTGACATCGGCACCGGTCACGGCATCCACCAAAACGGGACGCGTGAAGCGAACCTGATAGTCCACGACGCTGGAAGGGTCTCCGGCCCAGTCGACCGCACACTGAACAGCGAGACCCATGGTGAGCATGCCGTGGGCGAGAACACCGGGAAGGCCAACAGCAATCGCAAAGTCGTCGCGATAGTGAATGGGGTTAAAGTCTCCCGAGGCTCCGGCGTAGCGCACGAGGCTGTCGCGGGTGAGGTGGTACTCGGCTGTTGCAACGATGTCGCCGACGGTGAGGTCTGCAATGTTTGGGAGCTGTGAGAACTGAGGCATTATTCGTCTCCTCGCACAACGAGAGTGGAGGTCGCGGTTACGACGTGCGCGCCCGTGGCGTCGACCATCTCCGACACGGCGGTGACCATTGAGTGGCCGCCGAGGCTCTTGACACTCGCGATGGTAAGCGTGGCGGTCAGTTCGTCACCGGCGACAATGGGTCGCGTGTAGGTGAATCGCTGGTCGCCGTGCACAACGCGCGTGAAGTCAATACCGGCATCTGGTTCGGCCAATAGCTGGGCGAGGGTGCGTTCCTGAATCACGATGGGAAATGTGGGAGGAGCAACCACATCGGCGTGACCAGCCGCTCGCGCAGCATCCACATCGTAATTGAGGGGGTTCGTGGCGAAGACGGCACGCGCAAATTCACGTACTTTCTCCCGCCCCACAAGATAAGGATCGGTCGGCGCGAAGACACGACCTTGGATTTCTGGATTCACACTCACCCCGCAATTCTAATGATGGGGGCAGCGCACCACAGCCCTCTGAGGCGGGAAACGGCGTGCGTTCTGCCCGCCGAGACGTAACCTAGACCCGGACGGGATCCGTGGCGAGGGTCAGGTCGACGTGAAACTCGATTCCTTCTTTCAAGGGCGAGAAGCCCACGAAGAGACCGACGTTTCTGGCAAGGCGCATGCCGAGCCCCGGAATCGAATCAACGGGGAGGGGTGATCCGTCGTTGGTGAGACTGAGACGAATGGAATTCTCCTCCAGCGCCGTGATCGTCGCGGCGGCGTTGCGCGCGTGACCGTGCTTGAGGGCGTTCGTAATGAACTCTCCGAGGAGGTCAAAAATAATGCGCCGGGTCACAACATCCTCGTCAATGCGACCCACCAAATCGTCATCGCACTTCCAGGTCAGGTCAATCACTCCGGCCCAACGATCATGAATCTCGCCAAAGCCGGCCCGGAGGTCATGCACGTCACCGGGGGCGACCGACTGCAGCGCTGC
The DNA here is from genome assembly GCA_947443745.1 of Microbacteriaceae bacterium. Classification (GTDB taxonomy): domain Bacteria; phylum Actinomycetota; class Actinomycetes; order Actinomycetales; family Microbacteriaceae; genus Alpinimonas. Next base: position 26,513 of record CANEXL010000010.1, read on the forward strand.
CGCCGAAATGAGTTCCCGAACTTCGGTCAGGGCTTGCGTCGTATCGACACCCGCCTCAATATCTCGTTGGAGTCGAAAAGCCGCAGCGATGAGTGTTCCTTGGATTTCTTGGTGCAACGTGCGTGAAAGTTGCTTCTGTTCGGCCCAGAGGAGTGAGTTATCGCGAGAGACCCGCCACTCCAGTCGCGCGTTGACGGCCGTCGTTTCGTCCAGGATTTGTTGATGGGCCATTCGTAGCCCCGGGGGAATGGCAATGGCCCACGCCACACCGTTGAAAACAACCGTGGTGTAAATCAAGGTCAAGACCAGTTGATCGGGGTGGTACCCCGCGGGAAGAGCGGCACTCAGGCCCGCTCCGACAGCAACGACACCGTTCACAAGGGAAACCACGATGATGCGAGTGGCAACGTTCCACGTCGCAAGATGCGGCGTGATGAACGTGTTGGCCAGCCACAAGATGACCGACATTGCCATGAGCCAGAAAATCAAAATCACGACACCGATGCCGAACGGGAGCAGCGTAGCCGCGGCGCCAAACCCGAGCAGAAAAAGCATGACGGGCAAGGACCGAGGGCGAATTGGTTCTATCCGCGTGATGAAGTCCAGCATGAACGCGGCTCCGCTTCGCCGAAGATGCACTTCGTCATCCGCGTCGGGCATCTGTCGAGGCTCCATCATGAGCTGATGGCTCAGGGGGCGGATGACATTGTCGGAGACCTCAATCAAGGCCTCCACAACGCTTCGAGCGCTTGACGACTTTTTTGTCGTGGCAACGGTGAGGGTTCGGATGGCCTCGTCTACACGTTCACGAACATCCCTCAGCGCTTCGGCGCGCACCGTCGCTAGTTCTGCTTCGGAGCGATTCTGCAGTGCTTCGAGACGCGCTCGCTGCACGATGAGTTCATTGAGTTTCTCGCGAAAGGAGAAGACTTCATTGACGACGATGGAAACGACTGAGAACGCAGCGATACCGGTAAGGACGCCGGCGATGATCCGAAAACTCCAGTTGATCTCGTCAATCGCCCCCGCTTGGTAGGCCAAAATGGTGACCGCCACGGAACGGACGGCCTCGGTCAGAGCAAAAAGACCCAAGAACCCAATTGTGCGCCGGCGCGGTTCTTTGATCCTGTTGACAACGAGGCCACCAACCGAAAAGAAAACAAGAGCGAGCACAAACGCTTGAAGCGCCGTCAGAATCCATGCAGCTTGAATTCCGGATTGGTTCTCGGCATCAGAGAATGCGGTTCCCACGGTCAGGGGAATCAAAACCCACAGGCCGACCGTCAGTGAAGAAGAGTAGGGCCCGATGACCCGCCCTATTCGAGTGCTCACGAGGGAGCGCATCTTCTCTAACATCTCCTAAGGGTACTGCCCGTGGTGCAACAAACCCCCAGACCCGAAGGCCTAGGGGTTTGTGTGCGGTCACCCGCTCTTAAAAAGGGGGGAGCGCTTCAAGAAATGTGCGTGATGGAACAGCACTTGAGCAAAAAGCTCTTATTGGCAGCTATCGCACTGCAGCAGGTCCATGGGGTCAACGGGTACTGCGTAGCCGCCAACGTTGTCGCTGTTGTCAAAGTCCATTTTTGCCTCCTGATAAAGAAAATTTAAGTCGAGATAATGGAGCATCTCTTCCGCACCCCTGCGGTGGACTCTTACTATATAACCCGAATGACACCCCTGTCATTCCACTAGATGTAGTGTTTTGAAGTTTTTTTCCGTCTCACGACAGGATGCCCACAACAGCCGCGTAATCACGCCGATGTTGCCGCAAGAACAAAATTGACCTCGACCCTCTTCCGGCGTGTCGAAGCTATAGCTAAGCTCGAAGTCTGCTGGTGAACGGCCCCAGTCGCACGACAGACGTCGTGGCGGGCGCCCGGCAAGATTTACAGAGTGGACAACCACCACATCATGACGCCCATTCACGGCAATCACATGCACACCCTCGATCTAGAAACCATGCAACTCCGCGAGCGCATCTTTGACTACGCGCGTCGGCGCATGAACTATGACCCGGCGCCACTTGATGGCCCCGTCAGCTATGACCAACTGCGGGCATCCGTTCCCGAGACCATCACCGAATCGGGTCTGGGCGGCGAGGCTGCCCTGCAGCTTTTCGAGGATGTCCTGGCGCCCGCGTGCATCTCGGTGGATCATCCCAACTACCTTTCCTTCATTCCTTCTGCGCCGACCGAGGCATCGACACTCTTTGACCTCGTCG
>CANEXL010000011.1 GCA_947443745.1 Microbacteriaceae bacterium
ATAATTGTTCCGATGAAGGTCGCCCCCGCACCAATCGTCACGGCCCCGAGAACCTGCCAGTATATGTGGCGGGCTTGAGCTCCGTTGATGAGCGTCATCGTTGTTGCTGCGGCGGTATTGAAAGCCGCGTCAATCTGAAAAATGAAGACGGCGTCGGGGTCCCCTTGAGCATCGAAGGTTACCGTGCCAGCGTTGGCTACTGCCCCAGCAGAATAGTAGACCCCCGTAACAAAGGTCTGGCCATCAATTGTGGCGGGGAGTGGCCCGGTGGGGGTTCTCGACGCGGCGTCGGCATAGGCCGCATCAACGTCGGCTTGAGCCTGGGCAATACCAGAGACGGCCGCGCCCACGGCAGCATCGGGGCTCACGGTCGACGCCGCCCCCTCACCGACCACGGCGCTGCCAGCGACTCCGGCGCCCGCGCCCACAGTGAGTGCTCCAGTTGAGACAGATGAGAAAGACGCAGCCGTGCCCAAATTGACGTCAGCAATGGGGGTGGCGGCCGAAGCAACCGAGGGAGTGAGAGCAACAATAAGCGTTGAGATGACCACGCCGATGGTCGCGATGGAGCTCATCCGGAGTGAGCGGGTTCTCTCAAGGGGCACGTCAGCACGTAAGTCAATGACTGACATATGTGGAACCCCCTTATTTTTGAAGATGAAATGAAAAATGGCCGTCGTCCACAGGGCGCCGGCCTGAATAAATACTCCCGTGCCGAAGATATGCTGACATTGGGTCGTCCAGTGTCGATTGCTCGATTTAGTGCTGGTATCTGCACTCGAAACTGTGTATAGTACGAGGCCTTGTCACCGTCCGCAGAAATCAGGCTGCGAAATAGCCCACGAGAAAATGACTCGGTGGTGCTGAACGCCAGACCACACCTCACCCTTCACGTCTGCGGAATCGGCACTCCCAACCGACTCCCCGGAGGCGCGCCAAAAAATCGAAAGCCGATCAATAACAAGAATGGATGAGCCGAAAAATGTTCCGGACAACCTCGCGGCGCACCAGCATGAAGAACTTATCGACTCAACCAGACGCCGCAATCTTGCCGCGGGCGCATGATGAAATGGTTTCGAATTTGTTCTCCCGAGCCTGTGCGTACAGGTAAAAGCCCCCACCTAGGGACAGTTATTGGATTTAGTGCGGACTACTGCACTATCTGACGCTGACTGTTAACCTTCTCCAGGCCCACAGACCACAACCACCAACCTCGCGCTGAATTTGGGCTTATGCCCCGGCCTGATGGCGCCCGCGAAGGTGTGCCCGCATCAGTTCATCCATCTGCTCATCGGTGAGCTTGTCGACATCTTTGGCATCACGCTTATCGGAGCGACGCCACACGATGAACAGCAACGCCAGCACAGGAATGTCGACCACCTCGGCAATGGCCCAGAGCAGGTCGCCCGAAAGCTGTTGATCGCGCAGTGGGCTCGGGAACCAGAGCGGTAGAACCCCGGCGACCGTTCCCAGATGGTCAGTCACGGTTTCTTGAATGCGGATAACGATGCCCGGGATCGCATCCATCATCAATTCTGCGAACACCAACAAAAACTGAGCGGTGATGAGAAACGTCGTTACCCGAACGTTTCGAACGGATGCGGGCAAAATGATCAATAGTCCCATCAGCGGAACCGCCAGGGTGAAGATGGCCTGCGAGAGCTCGCTTTGCCGAAGGACGCCGGCGAAGGGCGTGACGAAGATCATGAAGAGGGCGAGGGCGAAGAGGGTTGCGAAGACGGCGTTGGAAATGAGCCGCAGTGGCCAGGACCTCAGGACGGCCCGAAGGACACGACGTGGCTTTCCCCGCAGCACAATCAGGGCCAAGGCGATGGGCTTGCCGAGCGAGAGTCCGGCTGGAACCACAAACAACAGCAGAACGACGCGGGTTGTGAAGGCCCAGCGTAGCTCGGTGCTGAACGTGCCGAGGAATCCGAACGACACCCAGGCGAAGGAACCCAGCCCGAGCACGAAGAAATAGACCGTCAAACGAAGAGGCCATGCATGACCACGGCGGCGAAGCGAGCGCACTGCGGTGACATACAACACGGCGTAAATGATGATGGCAATCAGGGCCACAGCGTCAAAATGCCACGTGGTGAGAAAGGTAAGAATCGGGGGCACAGTTGACTGTAGCGCCCTGCCTCACCTCAACCGACCGGAAGTCTCGTCTCAGAGGGCTGCGATGCAGGAGCCCGCAGAGCTCGAGCATCTATTCGCGCGGTGAGAATCATGTGAGGCACGGTCAGCGCCCAGATGACCGCCAGCAAATACCAGAGGAATTCTGAACCGACCCGAAAACCATTGGCGAATCCCAGCCACGTCGTGAAGCCCAAAACGATGACGACCGAGGGAGCACCAGCCAGCACGGCCTTACCGAACGCCGCCCACGGGCGTCCCCGTTCATGTTGGATTCGCGATGACGGGAGCTCCAGAGAGAGGCGGGCCGTATGACGAAGGGCATGCCAGAGCCCAAAGTAAATGCCGAAGGCGACGAGCGGCGGGGTGAGAGTTGCCAGCGCCAGGAGGATCAAGAGATCTACCGCCTGGCGTGGACTCTTTCTGACAAACAAAATTGTGGTGGCCACAAGATTAAGGCACACGCAGGCGACAAACAGCTGGGTCGCTACGGGCCCCGACCAGCCAACGAGGGCGGGATTCACAGACTGAAGAGCCGCCTGCGACTGACTACTGACAAGCGGGATCAGGACCGGCGTGAATCCTGCGGCGAGCGAATACCAGATTTTCGGAAATTTGCGGGGCGACGAACGGCCGTCAATTTCGGCGACAAATGACGCATCACCAACGCCGAAATGAAGGGCGCTGAGAACGACAATGAGCTGAAAGCCCAGAAGATTGAAAGTCAAAATAAACCAGATGACGAGACCTGTGACCAGAAGGTACGAAGCAAAGAAAGTCGCTTGGCGCCACCGAGACATCGCGGGCACGGCAATCAGGTGATCGACCGCTCCATGCGGGATTCCGATTGCCAAGGCTGCCACAGCCAACACAATTTGCCAGGTCAATTGGCCCGGAAAAAGGAGGCTCAAGGGAAGAGCAATGACAACGCCGGCAAGCACACTCACTCGTGAGATCAACTGAATTCGCGTCAGCAAGAGGCGCTCAGAGGTCAACATAGACTGAGTGTAATCCGAAGGAGTTTGTATGTTTGGCCACTGGTCCTACCTGGCCATTCTCGCGTTTGTCGTCGCTGGTTCGTGGTGGCTTGAGTTTGCTTTCAGGTTGAAGGTTTTACGGAATCCTCGCCGGCTCCTGGCAACAATTGCTGCGGTTGTTCCGGCTTTCATCCTCTGGGATTGGTTTGCCATCGCTCACGGACATTGGTTCTTCGAACCCAACCTGATTTTGGGAATCTTTGGCCCCTTCGGAATACCACTCGAAGAATACGTCTTCTTCGTCGTCGTCCCTATCGCCAGCATCCTCACGCTCGAAGGGGTATCAGCCTTTGGCTCCTGGGTAAAGCGCACGTTCGTCGTTCGCCCCTCCACAAAATGACGTACACCGTTCTCGCCTTTATCGCCGTCGCTGTCGCATTCGTCCTTGAGCTGACGGTGATTCGCTCGGGTGTCCTCAAACAGGGCCGCTTCTATGCCGCCTGCGTTATCGTCCTCGTTTTCCAATTCATCACAAACGGGTATCTGACCAAAACAGAGATTGTTCAGTACGACCCCGCGGCGATTCTTGGCCTGCGAATTTTCTTTGCACCCGTCGAAGATCTGCTCTACGGCTTTGCTCTGGTGCTCCTGAGCATGGCGACCTGGACGAGGCTCGGTAGCACAACGCGGCGCCTCCGAGAAAGAGAAGCACCCCCAGACCACTAAGCGGCCCGCTAACAAAGCCAGTATTGGGAAGCTCCGTTGGAGCGACCGCCGCAGATGGCGGCATTGGGTCAGCAAGCCACCCGGCGTAGGCCGTGCTGTTCGCCGTGGCCTCGGCTGCAAAATCAAACGGCGTCGCGCCACCCTCGGCGGTAAACCATCCCGAGAATGTGAAGCCCGAGTGAGTCGGGGAAGCCGGGGTGTCAAAACTCGCACCATAGGGAACGGTCTGCGATGTCACGGTCTCGCCGCCCCCGGTGGAGAACGAGAGAAAACACTCGGGCACTACCGTGAAACCATGCCACGGGCTGCTATCGGCGCCGCAGTAGTGGACAACGGCTCCCGGCGGGAAAAGTGCCCCAGATTCTGTCGTCGGAAGCGGTCCGCGAAAAGTTGCATCCGTGATGTGCGTGTCCCAGAAAAATGAATTACCAATCGTCGTCAGCGCCGATGGCAAGATGACGCTCGTTAGGCCCCCGTCGAAAGAAAACGCGCGTCTGAGCATTGTGGTGAGCGAGGTGAGCGATGACAGGTCAAGGGCACCTGACAAGCCCGTTTGCGCGAAGGCAAACTCGCCAATCGACGTCAGCGACGATGGCAATTCGAGGGTCGTCAGCGTGAGGGCGTTTTCAAAAGCAGAGTCGCCGATCGATGTCACAGAAAATGTCTCGCCGGCCACCGTCAGCAAATTCGGGATAGAGACTTTTCCGTCAACCGGGGACCCCCCGGTGACCGTCGCCGTGCAGTCCGCGCTGAGGTCATACGTAATGGTGCCCTGAGTCGTTGAGCCGGGCGAGCACGCGGGCGCAAGCGCATGTGCGGGAACGGCGAAAACCACGGCTGACGCAACGACCCCGCACAGAGCAATCACGAGTCGAAACGAAATGCGGAGGGGGTTCATCATGCCCGAATCATATCGGTGAAGAAACCACGAAACGCAACTTGTTTTTGTGAAAGCTCGAGCCAATCAAGCACCCTCAATCGTGGTGCCCCCACTGGGATTCGAACCCAGAGGCTACTCGCGAGCCTGCGTCACGAGTCTTGATAAGGCCAGTGTTTGATTGGGTTTCGGCAGGTTAGAGCTAGCCAGAATTCATCCCATTCTCAACAAAATGTTGTCACAGTGTTGTCACATCGTGCGCCGCTTGGACCGATTTTTCAACGCCATTGTGGAAATCCCGAGGGTGAGAAGAAGGAGGGTGAGGCCGCCGATGGTCGAGCTGTCAATGCCGGTTGAGGAAAGCTCAACGGGAATCACAGGAGCTTCGACCCAGCTCGCATAAGCGGAGGCGTGGGAGGTCGCGCCGGTGCCGAAGGGGAAAGAAACATCGCCGCCCTGGGAAGTGACCCACCCAGCAAAAACATATCCTGAGCGCGTCGGCGAAGACGGGGCCGCCAGGGTCGCGCCGTAGGCGATCACCTCAGCAGGAACGCTCGTGCCGCCGGTCGAGTTAAATGTCACAAAACAATTACCGGAGACCGCCTCGAAGCCAAACCAGGTGGTGGGGGCGCCACAATAATGAAGCACCGTGGCAGGAGGAAACGAGTCAGTCGATCCCGTCGAGGGAAGGGCGCCGTAGAAGGTTGCATCGACCAGTCCCGAACCATCAAAAGCCCCAGCGCCGATGGTCGTGATCGAGGCCGGAAAGACGGCACCCGACAGCATCGGGTTAGATGTAAACGCCAAGTTACCGATTGACGACAGCGACGTTAGGGACGACAAATCGAGGACGCCCGATAATCCCGTACCTCGAAACGCCGCGTCTTCAATTGACACCAAAGATTCGGGAAAAACGACCGACGACAACAAGGAATCAGAATCAAATGCCGAATCATAAATGGACGTCACAGAATATGAGTCACCCGCATTTGTGATCGAACTGGGGATAGTGACTACCCCAATCGCCGACGAACCGTCCAAGACCGACGCCGAGCAATCGGCGGCAAGACTGTAGTTCACGGCATCCTGATTCGCAGTGCCCACCGCGCAGGTGGGTGGCAACGCCGAAGCAGGGGCGGCAACGCCAACAAACGCGGCGATAACCCCGCCGATGGAAAGCACGGCACGTAACGAAATTTTGTTGGGGGTGAGCATGCCCGAAGCTTAGCGTCTGCCTGTAACGGTGGTGCCCCCACTGGGATTCGAACCCAGACTGTGACGATTTTAAGTCGTCTGCCTCTGCCGGTTGGGCTATGGGGGCGTGCCTTGTAAGGCTAGCAATGTAAAAGGGAGGCCCGAAGGCCTCCCCGTCACAAAAACACCAAAAATTACTTGGGGCGTGAAGCGAATTCTTCGAAGGCAACACGAGGAGTCTCGCGGGCTTCGATGGAAACGATGTCGCGGCCCAGCCAGAAGTTGTTCCACCAGCCACCGATGACGCGTGCTTTGCGCTCGTACGTCGGCATTGCCAAGCCGTGGTAGCCGCGGTGAGCGATCCAGGCTGGCCAGCCGGTGACGGCAAGCTTGCCGGACTGGAAGACACCCACGTTGAGCCCAAGGCCGGCAACGGCTCCGAGGTTCTTGTGGAAGTAGTCGGTGGGGCCTTCGCCGCGAAGAGCAGCGACGAGGTTCTTGGCCAGCTGCTTGCCCTGGCGCACGGCGTGCTGAGCGTTGGGGACACAGAAACCGCCCACGCCACCACCGGAGAGGTCGGGGCACGCGGTGGCGTCACCGGCGCCCCAGGCGCCGTCGAGGATTCCGTCGTCGCCCTCAACACGAAGATCCGCACGCAGGCGCAGACGTCCACGCTCGTCGAGCGGGAAGTCTGTGTTCTTCAAGATGGGGTGCGCCATGACACCAGCCGTCCAGATGATGAGATCAGACGCGAAGCTCTCGCCGGTGGACAGCTCAATAACGCCATCCTTTGCGGACTTCAGTTGCGTGTCGAGGTGCACCGTGGCGCCACGGTCGTCGAGGTTCTTGAGAACCCAGTGGCTGGTCTTCAACGACACCTCGGGCATGATGCGACCCATTGCCTCGATGAGGTGGAAGTGAGTGTCGGCGAACTCGAGTTCGGGGTAGCTGGCGATGAGATCGCTGGCCAGTGAGCGCAGCTCGGCGAAGATCTCAATGCCGGCGAAACCTCCACCGACGACAACGACGGTCAGGAGACGGTCACGCTCGGGACCCGCAGGAAGCTGAGCGGCGCGATCAAAGTTGGAGAGGATGCGGTCGCGCACGGCGATGGCTTCTTCAATTGTCTTGAGGCCGATGGCCTCGTCGGCAACTCCCGGGATGGGGAATGTGCGAGAAACAGCACCAGCAGTGAAGACAACGTGGTCATAAACCTCAGTGAAGTTCTCCCCCGCGTTTGGCACGATGGTCGCAGCCTTGGTGGCGTGGTTGATACCCGTCACCTTGCCCGCGATGATGCGTGTGGTCTTCAGGTGCGATCGGTGAGCGACCACCGCGTGACGCGGTTCGATCGAACCGGCCGCAACTTCGGGGAGGAAGGGCTGGTAGGTCATGTAGGGAAGGGGGTCAACAATGGTGACCTCGGCCTCGCCCTTTTTGAGCAATTTTTCGAGCTTCCAGGCGGTGTAAAAACCAGCGTAGCCGCCGCCAACAATCAGAATCTTGGGCACAGGGAAATGTCTCCAGTCACAGAACAGGGGGTGTAATGGGCTCGTCGTCGATGTCTTCTGTCTCGGGGACATCGTCAGTAAGACGGGCACGCCGGAGGACGCCAATGGTTCCCAGCACTATAAGCGTAGCGAATCCCAGCAGAAACGCTAACGGAAGCACGGCGTTTGTGCTCGAAAAGAGGGTGACGCCGCCAGAAAACTGGGACCACTCGTTCGGCAAAGGGAGCGGCGTCGCCGTTGTCGTTGGTGCGGGGCTGACCGTTCCGGTCGATTCTGCGCGGCGGTAGAGGTGAATCCACTGCGCCAAATCTCCCAGCGGGTTAGCCTCCACCGGAGCAACGTCGGAGGAGACTGCCGCGCCGGCGTTGATGAGGCCGTACCCATACGTCGGGCTGGGAACCGTGCCCACTGCCGTGGCGGTGGCGAGCACGCGTTGAATGACATTGGCAGCATTAAGTTCAGGATGCGAAGCCCGAACCAAGGCCACGAGCCCCGAAACGAGCGGTGCCGCGCCACTGGAGCCCGACCATGTCATGTACTGACCCGATGCGGCCACTCCCACGAGAGCCTCCCCCGGGGCGGCAACTCCAATGGTGATTCCCTGGCTCGAGGCGTCGTAACTTGCCTTACCCGCGGCGTCGAGGCCGGCAACCGTGAGCACACCCGGAATTGTTGCCGGGGCACCGACTTCTTCGGTACCTGTGCCACGGTTGCCCGCCGCGGCGACGATAATCACGTCGTGCTCAAAGGCATAAAGAAATGCATCATCCCAGCTGCGCGGCCACTCAAGAGAATTGCGGGTGAGTGACATATTAATAATGGTGGCGCCGTTATCGACCGACCAGATGATCGCCTTCGCGATCTGCTCATCTGAGGGGATGGCCGTTTCAACACCAAGTGCAACCGAGGCGGACAAAAGCGACGCCTCGGGAGCGGTGCCGATAACCCCGGCGTTTGCTCCCGTGCCGCGACCGGCAAGCAGCGATGCAACGAGGGTGCCGTGGTCGGGCGAAGCACCAATTGGAGTGCGGCCATCCGCTGACCCGATGCCCGAGAAGTCTGCTCCCCCGATGACGGCATTGCCGAGGTCGGCGACGTCTCCAATTCCTGAGTCAATGACCGAGACGATGACGCCAGCGCCCTTGGTCACGTTCCAAGCGTCATAAAACCCGTAGGTGCTCAGCCAATATTCCATGCCCCGGATGGTGTCGGCCTGAGCCGGAACTGCCTGCACGAGCGTGAGCGGCACGACCGCCATGAACGCCAGAACCACGCTGAGAACGCGTTTGCGAAATCTCACGCCGAATAGTCCAGGCACTGGCACACGGACGGCGACCACGTGCACCGCGACAACGCAAGATCGCCAATGGGGTTGACGCCCGGGCCCACCGAGAGGGCGTGCCCGGCAAGAGCGTGAAGGCACTTCACCCGAACGGGCATGCCCCCGGCAGAAATACCGTCGAGTTCCGGAACGACGAGAATGCTGTCGCGGTCGGCAATGTAGTCCTCATGGGCACTCTGGTAGTCGGTGCGCATATCCTCGTCGTCGGCCAAAATTGCCGAGAACTCATTCATAACCTGCGTGGCCTCGAGCTCAGAGATGGCAGCGGTAGCGGCAGGGTGGGTCAAATAGTACAGCGTGGGAAACGGCGTTCCATCGGCCAAGCGCGGTGCGGTTGCGACAACGGTAGGGGCGCCACAAACGCAGCGCGCGGGAATACCAATGACGTCTCGGGCGGGGCGGCCCAGCTGTGCCGAGACAATGCGAATGTCTTCGTCACTCGGGACAGGAAAGGGTGGTCGCATCTCAGCCTCCGGTTGTGGCAGGAGTGGTTGGCGCGGGAATGCTCGGCGTCAGCTCCGCGGGGGTTGGGTTGCCAAGGCCAGCGACGAGGAACGAGCCCAACAGACCGGCAACCCAGTCACTGTTCGTTGCCTTCACCTCGGTCGATGCCTGCACGGCCTTCGTGGGATCCAGTTTCACGTCATTGATGACGAGGTAACTGATTTCACCGGGCATGACGTAATACAAACGGTCGCGCGCCTGCGCCCGAACGTAGGCCGGGTCATCCCAGCGCGCCCGCTGCTTGTTCAACACGTCCAGCTCGGCTTGCGTCGACGATCCAACCGCAGCAAGATCGGCAATTTGCTGCCGTTGCTCAATGACGATCTGAAGTTGCGGAGCCAAAATCAGGACGCCCAAAAGTGTGAGCCCCATGATCAACATGGTGAAGCCCGACAGTCGAATACTGCCGAGCCAGACTCCAGCCTTGTTGGTGCCGACAGCCATCGCCACCGGCACCTTTGTGAGGCGTGAGTTTTTCACCATTGTGTTGTAAGTCTTACCTACCTACGCGGTAAAACGAGGGAAGGCGGTGCGACCGGCGTAGAACGCGGCCTCATCCAGTTCTTCCTCGATGCGCAGGAGCTGGTTGTACTTGGCCACGCGCTCGCTGCGGGCAGGGGCACCGGTCTTGATTTGGCCCGCATCCGTTGCCACAGCGAGGTCGGCAATCATGGTGTCTTCGGTCTCACCGGAGCGGTGCGACAGGATGGCCTTCATGCCGTTGCGCTGAGCCAGTGCCACGGCGTCGAGCGTCTCGGTGAGGGTACCAATCTGGTTGACCTTGACCAGGATGGAGTTACCAGCCTTCTTCGCGATGCCATCGGCAAGGCGCTTGGGGTTGGTGACGTAGAGGTCGTCGCCGACGATCTGCAGCTTGTCACCGAGTTCGGCGGTGAGGTGCGTCCAGCCCTCCCAGTCGTTTTCATCCAGGGGGTCCTCGATGGAGACGAGGGGGAAGGATGCGGCGAGGTCGGCGTAGTACGCGGTGAGCTCCCCGGCGGAGAGCTTCTTGCCCTCGAACGAGTAAGCGCCATCGTGGTAGAACTCGGTGGCGGCTACATCGAGCGCGAGGCCAATGTCGGTACCGGGTTTAAAGCCGGCCTGCTCGATGGCCTCAACGATGAACTCGAGGGCCGCACGGTTGTTGGGCAGGTCGGGGGCAAAGCCGCCCTCATCGCCCAAGCCCGTGGAGAAGCCCTTTGTCTTCAGGAGCGACTTGAGGGAGTGGTACACCTCAACGCCCCAGCGAAGCGCCTCGGAGAATGACTCGGCACCGAGGGGCACGGCCATGAATTCCTGGATGTCGACGCCGGTGTCGGCGTGGGCGCCACCGTTGACGATGTTCATGAGGGGAACGGGCAGCGTGTGCGCGTTGGGGCCACCGAGGTAGCGGAAGAGGGGAAGGTCAGCCGAGTCGGCAGCAGCCTTGGCAACGGCGAGGCTCACGCCAAGAATGGAGTTTGCGCCCAGACGCTGCTTGTTTTCGGTGCCATCGAGCTCGATCATCATGGCATCAATCAGACGCTGGTCGCTGGCGTCATAGCCCTCGAGTGCGGGGCCAATCTCGTCGATGACAGCGGCGACAGCCTTCTGCACACCACGGCCGAGGTAGCGGCTCTTGTCGTTGTCGCGCAGTTCGTAGGCTTCGAAGGCGCCGGTGGAGGCACCCGAGGGTACAGCGGCGCGCGCAAGCACGCCATCTTCGAGAAGGACCTCAACTTCGATCGTGGGGTTGCCACGAGAGTCGAGAATTTCACGGGCGCCGATGGCGTCAATGATGGCCACGTTGTCTCCTTGTGCATAGGTGTTTCACTGAAAAAAATGAGAGGGAATTAAGTCAATTCTACGGGAGCCACAAACGAGCGCCGCAAAGTGGCGATCAGCTTGGCGCGCCCCAGACAGGTGCCGACCTAGGCCAAGGGCTTCAGCGTGAGGCTGGCAGCATCCGTCGCATCTGATGCCACGAAGGCGAAGCTATCAAAACCCACCACTCGCGCCCGTTCCAGAAGTGGGGTCATGTTCTTGACGCGTTTTTCGAGACGGACCCGCACCCCGCGCGCCACGAACTCGTTCTTCAGGCCAATCAGCGTCGCCAGCGAGACATCCGTGTCGTGCACGAGCACCACCGATTCACCCGCGGAGGTTTCGTCGACCTCGATGAGGTCAACGATGCGCTCGAATCCGATGGAAAAACCGGCGGCCGGAACGTCTTGGCCGAGGAAGCGCCCGATCATGCCGTCATAACGACCACCACCACCGATCGAGCTTCCGGACGCGGGGTGCGCGATCTCAAAAATGGTGCCGGTGTAATACCCCATGCCGCGAACGAGAGTGGGGTCGAACCGCACCTCGACGCCCTCGGGCAAGCCGGTGAGGGCGTTGGCCAGAGTTTCGAGGGCGGCCACCGCATCCGGATCAATGCCATCGGGAAGGACACTCAAGATTCCCGCGGTGGTCATTGGCACTCCCCCGCCGGCGAGGTGAGGTTCGATGCGTTCGAGGAGCCCGCCGAGGACGGCGGCAGAGTCGGCACCAAATTCGGCGAGTTCGGCCACAACGCCCGTGGCGCCAATCTTGTCCAGCTTGTCAATGGAGATGAGAGCCTGCCCGAAACGCTCCTTGGCAAAACCGCAGTAATGCAAGATTCCGGTGAGGATGCGGCGGTCGTTGACGCGAATCGTGCAGCCGGTCAGTCCTAAGGCAGCAAGGGTGAACGAGGTTGCCGTGATGAGCTCGACTTCGGCGAGCTGGCTGGCCTCACCAATGATGTCGATATCGCACTGCACGAACTGGCGATACCGGCCTTTTTGCGGGCGCTCAGCACGCCACACGGGCGCAATCTGAATGGCGCGAAAGACGCTGGGCAACTCGGCGCGATGGCTGGCGTAAAAGCGTGCCAGAGGAACGGTGAGGTCGAAGCGCAACCCCAAGTCAGCGAGGGCGTGAGCATCACCCGAGGCGGCGGCGGCAGACAGGTCGTCGTGCGTCAGGCCGCGCTTGAGAACACTGAAGCCGAGCTTCTCGTTGTCGCCACCGAGACCGGAGTGAAGGCGATCAAAGTCTTCGACGACGGGCGTCTCGATCTCATCGAAACCGTGCGTGGAGTACGCCTCGCGAATAATGCGCAGAGCCCGCTCACGTTTTGCCTTCTCAGCGGGAAGAAAATCGCGCATACCGCGGGGAGGAGAAACGTCACGAGCCATGGGACTATTCTCCCACTTCGCTCTCACGAATCTCGGCCTGCAACTCGCGCAGTGTGTTGCGCAATGCCCGCTCGGCATCCAAACCGTGCGTTCGCGCCGAGGCCACAATCGCCAGCAGCACGGGGCCGAGTTCGGCTTCGCTTTCAAACACAAAGGGGGCGGGACCGTCGATGTCGACGATGCCGATTTTCTCTGCCTTGCCCAAGATTTTGTCGGCGAGCGCGAGTGCGGGCATTCCCTGGGGAACGCCATCGAGGGTTGATGTGCGGCCGGGCTTCTCAACGCGCTTCAAGTCGTCCCAGACGGCCATAACGTCGTCGGATGTGTCGGCGGAGGCATCCCCAAAAACATGCGGGTGGCGCCCCACCATTTTGGCGGTCATGTGCGCGGCAACATCGTTGATGTTAAATTCTTCGCCGGGCGTGTTGCTGGCCAGATCGGCATGAAAAAGAACTTGGTACAACACGTCGCCGAGCTCCTCGAGGAGTTCCTCGCGGTTGCCCGATTCGATGGCGTCAACCAGCTCGTAGGTTTCCTCGATGAGGTACTTCACCAGCGATTCGTGGCTTTGTTCCGCGTCCCACGGGCATCCGCCGGGGCCGCGAAGGCGTGTCATGACGGCGACGAGCTCGTCGAGCTCAGTGGCGAATTCGGCTCCGCCGAGTGGTGCGGAGAAGATGGGGCTGGTCATCGGTTCCCTCCAGATGGTCAGCCCCATCCTCTCACCGCATCCGAGAGACTGCGGACACGGGCGGTACATCCGACCGAAGTCGGCTTTGGCTGAAGCTACGCGGAGAGACGCCCGCGCAGATCAGCCAATTCTGTGGTGAGCTCGTCGGGCAGACGGTCACCAAACTGGTCAAAGAATTCTTCTGTGAGGTCGCACTCGTCGAGCCACAGTTTTTTGTTGACCTCGAAGAGCTTGCCCAGAACCTCGTCGGTGAGGTCGAGGCCCTCAACGTTCAGGCTGCCCTGTGCAGGAACGAGACCGACGGCACCAATGGTGGCGTGGGCTTCGTCATCAACACGGCGGGCAATCCACTCGAGAACGCGCGAGTTCTCACCGAATCCGGGCCACATGAAGGATCCATCGTCATCTTTACGGAACCAGTTGACCTGGAAGATCTTGGGAGCGTTGGCGCCCATCTTCTCGCCCAGAGCGAGCCAGTGTCCCCAGTAGTCGGCCATGTTGTAGCCGCAGAAGGGAAGCATGGCGAAGGGATCGCGGCGAAGCTCGCCCACGGTTCCCTCGGCAGCAGCCGTCTTTTCGCTAGAAACGGTAGCGCCAATGAAGACACCGTGCTGCCAGCTAAAGGCCTCGGCGACGAGAGGGACGTTGGTGGCGCGACGGCCACCGAAAATGATCGCGTCGAGAGGAACGCCAGCGGATTCAAACCAGTCGTCGGCCAGCGTGGGGCACTGCTGGATGGGGACGGTGAAGCGGGAGTTGGGGTGGGCGGCGGGGCGACCGGAGTCGGGGGTCCAGTCTTCGCCACGCCAGTCGATGAGGTGCGACGGGGTCTTCTCCGTCATGCCTTCCCACCACACGTCGTTGTCGTCCGTGAGGGCAACGTTGGTGAAGATGGTGTTTCCCCACACGGTGCTCATGGCAACGGGGTTCGTGATCTCACCGGTGCCGGGAGCCACACCGAAGAAGCCAGCTTCAGGGTTGATGGCGCGCAAGCGGCCATCCGCATCCGGGCGAAGCCACGCAATGTCATCCCCAATCGTCTCGGCTTTCCAGCCGGGAACCGTGGGACGCAGCATGGCGAGGTTCGTCTTGCCACAGGCCGAGGGGAACGCGGCAGCCACGTGGTACGCCTTGCCCTGGGGGCTGGTGAGCTTGAGGATGAGCATGTGCTCGGCGAGCCACCCCTCCTGCAGACCCATGTAGGAACCGATGCGCAGTGAGAAGCACTTCTTCGACAGAAGGGCGTTTCCGCCGTAGCCGGAACCGTACGACCAGATTTCACGGGTCTCGGGGAAGTGGCAGATGTACTTGGTGGAGTTTGAGGGCCACGCTGAGTCGGCGATGCGGAGGCCGCTCTCGTCGACCAAGGGCTGACCGACGGAGTGAACGGCGGGAACCCAAGGGGTGTTGTCGTCAATCTGAGCCAAGGCATCGAATCCCATGCGGGTCATGATGCGCATGTTCAACACGGCGTAGGGCGAATCGGTGATCTGGATGCCCACCTGCGAGATGGGGCCGCCAAAGGGGCCCATGGAGAAGGGAACGACGTAGAGGGTGCGACCGCGCATGCTGCCGTCAAAGAGAACCTTGAGTTCGGCGTTCATGGAGTCGGGGTCGCGCCAGTTGTTGGTGGGGCCGGCATCCGCTTCG
Organism: Microbacteriaceae bacterium; assembly: GCA_947443745.1. GTDB lineage: Bacteria > Actinomycetota > Actinomycetes > Actinomycetales > Microbacteriaceae > Alpinimonas. Next base: position 14,815 of record CANEXL010000011.1, read on the forward strand.
TTAATGGAGCAGATAAACGTGCGGTCTTCGACGCGGGCGACATCGTCGGGGTCGCTGCGGGCCAGGAAGCTGCCGGGGCGAAGTTCGGGGTTCAAAGGGATGAGGACGCCACCGGTCACGAGTTCTGCGGTGAGGGCAGTCCATTCGGCGTCAGAGCCGTCGCACCAGTGAATGTTCTCTGGCTTGGTGAGCACCACAATGTCACTGATCCAGCGCAAGAGGGCGCGATTGGTGACGAACTCGGGGGCGTTCAAGTGCGATGTTACGGGAACCTTCATATTCACATCAGTCATAGTCACGTGAGTCTCCTTTGTCTCATTTTTGGTGCGTTGCCACGTCATATACCCACCTTCGAGGGAAGAATATGTGGTGGTAATTCGATTATTACCCCGCGAGTGGGAGTCCGACCCCGGAATCAAGTGGAAATAAACAGGCTTTTTCGCATATGGTAAAGAAATGGAAACTAACCTGCTGGTTTTAGGTAAACGCATCCGCCATTTTCGAGGCGTGGCCGGCTTCACATTGGAGCAACTCGGAGAGGCCGTGGGCGTGGTACCGAGTCAGCTTTCACTGGTAGAAAACGGTCGTCGGGAGCCCAAACTCTCGCTTCTGACCGCCTTGGCCGCAGCCTTGGGCGTCACGATTGCCGATCTTCTCAGCACCGAGGCGCCCGACCGCCGTTCGGCGCTAGAGATTGAACTCGACCGTTTGCAAAAAAGTGCCCTTTATTCTCAATTGGGACTCCCCCAGGTGCGTAATACAAAGACCCTGCCCGATGAGGCGCTCGAGGCGATTGTGGGACTGCACCGCGAGATGGAGCGTCGTGCCCGGGATGCCATTGCGACCCCCGAAGAAGCCCGCCGCGCTAACACCGAACTGCAGCAACGCATGCGGGAGAAAAATAACTACCTTCCCGAGCTGGATCAGCTGGCCGAAGACATGGTGCGTCAAAGCGGCCACGTGGTTGGCGCTCTCATGCACCGCACGGTCACCGAGATGGCGGCGCGCATCGGCTTCACTCTTATTTATGTGGATGACCTCCCCAACTCTGCCCGCAGCGTCACCGACCTGGCCAACGGGCGCATCTACCTTCCACCCGCCTCGATTCCCGGTGGACATGGGTTGCGCGCCATGGCCCTTCAGGCGATCGCTCACCGCATGCTGGAGCATCAGAAGCCGGTCAATTACGCCGAATTCTTGAAACAGCGTCTCGAGATTAACTACTTTGCGGCCGCGTGTCTGATGCCGCGTGCCCGATCGGTCGCGTTCTTACAGGCAGCAAAGAAAGATCGCAACATAGCCATCGAGGACTTTCGGGATGCGTTTGGGGTCACGCACGAGGCGGCGGCGCTTCGGTTTACCAACCTCGCCACGAACTATCTCGATCTCACCACCCACTTCTTGCGGGTAAATGATGATGGCGGAATTTTTCGCGGGTACGAAAACGATGGCATCGACTTTCCTGCGGATGCCAGTGGCTCGATCGAGGGACAAATGGTGTGCCGCCGCTGGCCGTCCCGCATCGCGTTTGAACGCACGAACCGCACCACGGAGTTCTATCAGTACACGGATACTCCGGCGGGAACTTTCTGGGATACCACGCAGACGGGAACCGGTGCCGGCGAAGACTTCTCCATCAGCGTGGGCGTTCGCTTCGATGATGCCCAGTGGTTCAGAGGCCGAGACACCACCAATCGCGAGGTGTCAACCTGCCCCTCCAACGACTGTTGCAAGCGGCCCGGCGAAGACCTCTCCAGTCGATGGGACGGCAAGGTCTGGCCAAGCGCCCGCATGCACGCGCACGTGCTCTCGCCGCTTCCCACCGGGCGCTTTCCCGGGGTCGACGACATAGAGGTGTACACGTTCTTAGAGAAGCACGCGCGCGCCGACGCCTAGGCGCCGCAGCCGGGCTCACAGGTTGGCATTAGCAAATTGGCGTGAGCAACGGGGCGAAAGCAACCAGGCATGAAGGGGTGGGGCGCGGGATATCTACTCGATGTCGCGTCGCAGGGTCGACACCCAGGCAAGACCGGAGAAGACAACCGCGTACCCGACGAGAATCAACGCGGCCGGCAGCGGCGGAAGGTAGTCGCTGGTGTTGATCGTCAGGCTCGTGGTCTTATCGCTCACCGACAGAGTGAGGTTCATGAGTGAGGTGACGAGCCCACTAGGCAAGTATTTTCCACCGTCAACCCAGATGACGGCCAGAATGCGATCGACCAGAAAGAGCCAGATGAGTGACGCGGTTGTCGCCAGGTTTTGATTGCGGATGAGCGCCCCGACTCCGACCCCAACCACACAGAGGACCGCGCCCGTCAACGCCGCCGACAGGGCAAAATCCCAAAATATGTGAGCATGCGGAGCGGCCACGTTGGGGTAAAGCTGTAAGGCAAACCATCCGGTCCCCATGCCCACGAGCGTGGCAAAGAGGTTGACGGCGGCTCCGGCAACCGCTGCCACTGCCAACTTTGCCGCGAGCACACGGTGACGTTTTGGAGTCGTGAGGAAGGTGGAGACCGCAGTGTGGTGGCTGAACTCCCCCGACATAAACCGCACGCCAATGACCACGACGAGAATGTAGGCCGACAAGGCCTTCGAGTAGATTCCGTCAACGTTATTGGGGTCTGACAATGGAAAATTAATTTCACCCGAAAGCTGAACTATTGCAAAGGGACTAAACGCGGTGGAGACGACGGACAACGCGACGGCGGCAAGAATCAGACCATAGGTGCTTCGTTGGTAGGCAAGCTTGCGGAATTCAGAAGAAATCAGATTCACTTTGCACCTCCAACGAGTCTGAAGAAAGCTTCTTCGAGGGATTGGCCGCCGGTAACTTCGGCGAGCGTTCCGTCTGCAATGAGTGTGCCCTTGTCAATAACGAGCACGTCATCAATGGCGTGTTGCATTTCGGCAAGCTGATGAGATGAGATCAGGATGGTCGTGCCCGAGTCGGCAAGGCCGCGAAGGAAGTTTCGAAGCCAGGCGATGCCGATGGGGTCCAAGCCATTCGTGGGCTCGTCAAGAATGAGGATGCCGGGGTCGCCAAGGAGCGCTGCCGCGAGGGAAAGCCGTTGCTTCATGCCGAGCGAGTAGCCCTTGGTGCGGCGATGCATGGCGCTCTCGAGATCAACCAGCTGCAGGAATTCTTCGGCACGCGCATCCGGAATGGAGGCAGCAGTGCAGATAACCTTCAGATTCTGCAGTCCGGTGAGGGCGGGATTGAAACCCCCGTTATCAAGAACGGCACCGATAGTGGACAGAGGATGATCGAGCTCGGCGTAACGCATGCCGTTGACGAGCGCTGTTCCGGCAGTGGGAGACGCGAGACCGAGAAGGCATCGCAAGGATGTGCTCTTGCCCGAGCCGTTGGGGCCGAGAAACCCAGTGATGCGACCCTTTTGGATCGAAGCAGTGAGGGAATCTACGGCCACAAGTCGCTTGTAACGTTTGGTTAGTCCCTGAAACTCAATCGGATTCATCGTTCCTCCATTGCAATCTTATTGCTGCCGTGGAGGGACGAAAAATGTCGCGGTTGCTACTTTTTGCCGCCGAAAAGGCGAGAGAAGAGTCCGGGCTCTTTGGGGTCGTTGGCGTGGCCCTGGCACTGCTGTGACTTAGGCGTTCCGCGCATCACTTCGGTGACATGCTGGCCGCAGCCGGTCCACGTTGCTTTGCCGCACTTTCGGCAGGTTACTTTCTGGCACATGAGGGAATCCTTTGTTGAATGGGTAGTTTTAGTATACCCCCCCGGGTATGCATCACAGGACGTTGTCATGAGGGCGCCCTAGGCTGAACACATGCCCAGCAGCTCAAAGAGAAATATTTTCCGTTCCGACCGCTACGCGGCACTCTCTTTAGCGGGAGCGGCAATCCTCGGATTGGTTCTGGCAAACTCCATCGCCGGGCCCGGGTTACTAGACCTGTTTGGCTCTCACCTCAGCATTGCCGCCCTCGGTATTGACCTCTCCGTGGCCCACTGGGTGACCGATGGCCTTCTTGTCTTCTTCTTTTTTATCATCGCGGTAGAGCTTCGCTACGAGCTCACCAAAGGTGAACTCAACTCATTCCAACGAGCTTTGGCCCCTGGCATCGCAGCAGTGGGCGGCGTCATCGTTCCGGCGGCGCTCTTTCTTCTCATCGCCGGGCCCAGCCTTGCCGTTGGGTGGCCCATCCCCACCGCCACCGACATTGCGTTTGCGCTTGGTCTCATTGCGATTGTTGGGCGCGGCCTTCCCTCGCGCATTCGGGCGTTCCTCTTGGCGTTGGCCGTCTTGGACGACCTCATCGCCATTGCCATCATTGCCCTCTTCTTCACGCAAGGCACCAATGTTGCCGCCTTGCTGGCATCCGTCGTGTGTATCGCCGCTTTCTGGGCGTTAGGTCGGGTCAAGAAAGTCAAAGTGCTGCGCAACATTGGCCTCGTTGCACTGGCCTTGGCAACCTGGTATTTCGTCGTCACCTCGGGCGTCCATGCCACCATCGCCGGAGTCGCACTGGGTCTGGTGTTGCGCCCCGGCATCGCGCGCAAGGCCGCTCACGCCCTTCAACCTTTTACCAACGCCATCGTGTTGCCCCTGTTCGCGTTCTCGGCCGCGCTCGTAGTGATTCCCAGCGTCTCCCTCGGCGAGCTCAGCCCCGTCTTCTGGGGAATCGCGATCGCCCTGCCTGTGGGCAAGATCATCGGGGTTACGATTGCCGGCTCGGCTGTCTGGTACTTCATCCACCGTCACGCGGTCAAAAAGGCTGCTGCCGCGGGACAGCCAGCTCCTGAGGCTGGCGTCTTCGGCTGGGACCTCATCACGGTTGCCGCCGTCGCCGGTATCGGTTTCACGGTATCCCTGCTCATGAATGAGCTTGCGTTTGCCAACTCTGAACACTTGAGCGATGAGGGTGTGCTCGGTGTGTTGGTCGGCTCAGCGATTGCCATCGTCATGGGTGGCGCCATGGTGATGTGGCGGGCGAAGCACTACCGCGGGATCAAGGCTGCGGCGAAGGCGGCAAAGGGAAAATAGCGTCAAGGAAGTTCGCGGTCCAGGCAATGAGGTCACCCTCGGCCGGGAGCGGTACAGCGATGACGCGAGCGGCGGCCATGTACTTGGCGCCCGGATACATGCGGGCAAGCCGAACCTGAATCGAGTCGGGAAGGTCAGCCGGAGTCACGCGCAGGTTCGAGCCCATGACGACGACCTCGCTGAGGCTTGACTTGTGGGCGCGACGGCGCAGGCGAGATACCTGGATGAGGTTGTGCACTTGAGCAGGGGGCTCGCCATAACGGTCGGTGAGTTCATCCAGAACCTGATCGATCTGTTCGTCACGCGAATTCGGGCCGCTGGCCACGGAGAGCTTTTGGTAGGCCTCGAGGCGCAGACGCTCGCTGTCGACATAATCGTCGGGGATGCGGGCATCCACCGGAATTTCGAGACGCAATTCGGTTTGCCCCTCGGCGACATCGCCACGGAAAATCGAGACAGCCTCGCCAATCATGCGCAGGTAGAGGTCGAAACCGACGCCCGCGATGTGACCGGACTGTTCGCCACCGAGCAAGTTGCCGGCGCCACGAATCTCGAGGTCTTTGAGGGCGATCTGAATACCAGCACCGAGTTCGTTATTGGCGGCGAGCGCGGTGAGGCGATCGTGCGCGGTCTCGGTGAGCGGTGCGCCTTCGTCGTAAAAGAGGTAGGCGTAGGCACGTTCGCGGCCACGACCCACTCGCCCGCGCAACTGGTGCAACTGGCTGAGGCCATACTTGTCGGCGCGGTCGACGATGAGGGTGTTCGCGTTGGCGATGTCGAGGCCGGTTTCGATGATGGTGGTCGAGACGAGGATGTCGAACTTGCGTTCCCAGAAGTCAACGATGACGCGCTCAAGGTCGTGCTCGCTGAGCTGCCCGTGAGCCACACCGATGCGCGCTTCGGGCACGAGTTCGGCCAGCTGGGCAGCCACGCGGTTGATGCTGGACACACGGTTATGCACGAAGAAGATCTGGCCCTCGCGCAGGAGCTCGCGACGAATGGCGGCCGAGACTTGCTTCTCGGAATACGGGCCGACGAAGGTGAGGATGGGGTGACGATCCTCGGGCGGGGTGGCCAAGGTCGACATTTCTCGGATGCCCGTGACCGCCATCTCCAGCGTGCGCGGAATCGGGGTGGCGCTCATGGCGAGGATGTCAACGTTGGTCTTCAGCTTCTTCAGCGAATCTTTGTGCTCGACACCGAATCGCTGCTCCTCATCGATGATGACGAGCCCGAGATCTTTAAACTTAATCTTCTCCGAGAGAAGGCGATGCGTGCCAATCACGACATCAACCGTTCCATCCTCCATACCGGCCAGAGTCTCCTTCGACTCCTTCTCCGTTTGAAAACGGCTCAAGGGGCGCAGGTGCACGGGGAACCCAGCGAAACGCTCGGCGAACGTCTCCATGTGCTGACGAACGAGCAGCGTGGTCGGCACGAGCATGGCAACCTGCTTGCCGTCCTGAACGGCCTTGAATGCGGCACGGATAGCGATCTCCGTCTTACCGAACCCGACGTCACCGGAGATGAGACGATCCATGGGGATCGGCCGCTCCATGTCGGCCTTCACCTCGTCGATAGTGGTGAGCTGGTCCGGGGTCTCCATGAAGGGGAAAGCCTCTTCGAGCTCACGTTGCCAGGGGGTATCGGGGCTGAACGCGAAACCGCGGCTGGCCATGCGGGCCGAGTACAACTTGACGAGTTCAACGGCGATATCGCGCACGGCCTTGCGTGCCTTCGACTTGGCCTGCGACCAGTCGCTTCCGCCCATTTTCGAGAGCGGCGGGGCTTCTCCCCCGACGTAACGGGTGAGCTGGTCGAGCTGGTCGGTCGGAACGAACAGCTTGTCGCCCGGATACCCGCGCTTGCTGGGGGCGTACTCGATGACCAGGTACTCGCGGGTGGTCTTGATGGGATTGCGACCACCACCGGTGGTCTCCCTCTGCACGAGCTCGATGAAACGGCCGATTCCGTGGGTCTCGTGCACGACGACGTCGCCGTTCACGAGTTGCAGGGGATCGACGACATTCTTGCGACGGCTGGCAAGCTTGCGCGGCTGCCGGGCGTCGTAGCCCGAGGAGCGGCCGTAGAACTCGGCTTCGCTGATGACGGCAATCTTGGCCTCGGCTAGTTCGAAGCCACTTTCGACCGATGCCTGCACGAGATAGGCCACGCCGGGCTCCATCTTTTCGGGCAACTCTTGCACGATGCGCCCGGCTTGATTGACTTCGGCCAGCACGCTGGCGGCGCGTTCGACGAGTCCGTGGCCCTCGGCGGCAACGACAACCGACCAGCCGAGCGTGAGCAGTTCGGCAACGTGCGTGACCGCGCCATCGACGTTACCGGTGAAACTTGGAACGGCATCCGCGTCGATGCGAACGGTCAAAATCTCGTCGAGGTCGAGCTCTTCGGGAAGCGGTGCCGGCCCAGACTGGAAGCCGCTGAAGGTCCACCACGGCGCATCCGTTATGCCCGAACGCAACTCCGTGACAGTCAAGAAGTCACCGGTCGACAAGTCAATCGGGGAGTTCGACCCCTCAGAGGCGGCGTTCCAGGCAGCATCGAGGAACTCACGATTGGTCTCGGTCAAGTTGATGGCGCGGGTGGCAATGCGCTCAGGCGACAGGAGCGCCACGGCGGTGCCTGCCGGCAAGTAGTGCGTCATCGGCACGAGGCGATCCACAAGAGCGGGGGTCAAAGACTCCATCCCCTCCACCGGGATGCCCTCGGCAACTTTGGCCAGCATGGCGGCCATCGCCGGAAACTCGTGCTGCATCTCTCGGGCACGCTGACGAACAGGTTCGGTGAGGAGAAGTTCTCGACTGGGCGCCAGCACCACATCCGTGATGTCACCATCGATGGACCGCTGATCGGCCACGGAGAACGCGCGGATGCTGTCGACCTCATCCCCGAAGAAATCGATGCGGAACGGATGCTCGGCAACGGGTGGGAACGCATCCAGAATGCCACCGCGCACGGCGAACTCACCGCGACGTGTCACCATATCGACGCGGGCGTATGCCAAATCCACCAGCGAGCGGGAAAGTTGTTCGAGGTTGTGCCCCCGCGTGCCAACCGTCAGCTCTATCGGCTCGACGTCGCCCAAGTTATCGGCGATGGGCTGCAAGACTCCGCGAACCGAGGACACCACGATAAACGGATGCTCACCGTTCCACTTCGCCATGCGGCGCAACGCGTCAAAGCGGTGACCCACGATCTCGGGACTGGGACTGAGTCGCTCGTGCGGGAGGGTCTCCCAGGCGGGAAAGTCACACAGTTCAGCGTGCGGCATCAAGCTTGTCAGCGCCGCGCGCAGGCGCTCTGACTCACGGTTCGTGGCGGTGACCGCCAAAAGTGCCGGTGGTTTTCCGGCCCGCTGTCGCGCCTCGAGAAGGGCCGTAATCAGCGGGGCATTCAGCCCCTCGACAAGCGAGAAATCCCCGTCGCGCGTGGCGTAATCGAGGGCTTTGACAATGGTGGGGGTGCGCGAAAGGGCGCGCGCAAGCCCCTGAAATACCATGTCCTCAAGTCTACGCTCGCGAGGTCGCCCCTGCGGGCGGCGGGCGAGATGCCAAGCACGCGAGGGGCTCTAAACGGCAGCGGGCGGCGGAGAGTTGAAGCGCTGCTGAGCGGCGATGAGGCCCTCGGTAATGATGGTCTCCACCGCATCCGTGGCATGGGCCAGGATATGCGGCAGAATCTCGCGCTCGTTCGTGGAAAAGCTTTGCAGCACGAAGTCGGCGGCGTCCTGGCGACCGGGAGGGCGACCGATACCGATGCGCACGCGCGCAAAGTCTGGACTTCCGCCGGCGGCAATAATGTCACGCAGACCGTTGTGCCCGCCGTGACCGCCACCGTGTTTGATGCGTACGACGTCGAAGTCGAGATCGAGCTCGTCATGCAAGACGATCACCTGTGATGGTTCGAGGTCGTAAAACTTGAGCAGGGCGGCAACCGGGCCACCAGAAAGATTCATAAACGTGTTGGGCTTGGCCAGGATGACCTTGGGTCCACCGGGCTTCAGCCAGCCCTCCGCAACGAGTGCGTTTGCCTTGTGGGTACGAAACGTCGCCCCCATGCCGCTGGCTAACTGCGACGCGGCCATCTGCCCCACGTTGTGGCGATGGCTGGCATAGCCGGGCCCGGGGTTACCGAGCCCGACTACTAGCCAGGTGTTCTCAGACAGAGCTAATTACTCTGCTGCCGCAGCGTTGGCGCCAGAGAGCTCGGCGTCAGCAAGGGCTGCCGCCTTCTCAGCGTCGTGCTTCTCAGCGTGGAGCTCGTCCTTGTGCTCGGCCGAAGCGGCATCTGCAGCATCGTCGGCAGCAAGTTCGCTGTCGGACTCGCCGAGGTCGGCACCCGTTGGGAGGTGAACGTGAACAACGAGAGCCTCGGGGTCACCTGCGAGCGTCGTGCCTGCAGGAAGAACGAGGTCTCCCAAGTGAATGCGGTGTCCGGCGCGGGCACCCTCGATGCTGACGTCCACGAACTCGGGGATGTGCGTCGCCTCAGCCTCGACCGAAACGGTCTTGACGTCGAGCTCAAGTACGGTGCCAGCCTGAGCGGTACCGACGACGTGAATGGGAACCTCAACGAGGACCTTTTCACCCTTGGTGATGACAACGAGGTCGAGGTGTTCGATGATCTGAAGAACGGGGTCCTTCTGAACATCCTTTACGAGGACGAGAGTGCTCTTGCCGTCGATCTGAAGGTCAAGAATGGCGTTCTTCTTGCGGAGAAGAAGGCCAATCTGGTGGGCGGGTACCGACACGTGGACCGTGTCAGCGCCGTGGCCGTAAACAACGGCAGGAATCTGACCCTTGGCGCGCAGGCGACGAGCGAAGCCCTTGCCAAATTCGGTGCGGACGTCGGCGGGTACCTTGTTGGTGAGTTCAGCCATGATGGCCTCCTTGTCTTGCGAGGCCGCAGCCTCTCGGTTTGTTTTCAACTCGAACGCATGTCAGCGTGAGGAAAAGGCGAGAGCCACATTCCACCGCGTCGATTACGGATGCTCACCGCAGTTTCCTGCGATTCAACGGGCATCCCTCGCCGAAGTTCGACTCTCAGCCTATCGGCTCCGGGGGAGGGCGGCAAAACGCTACGCTTAACAGTCGGGACACAATCCCATACACAAGAAGCTTTACACAAGGAGATTTTCGTGAGCGTTGCTGCCGTTGCAAACATTGGTGTCGTTGGACTAGCCGTTATGGGCTCAAACTTGGCCCGCAACTTGGCCAGCCGCGAGGGCAACCGTGTTGCCGTCTACAACCGCACGTTCGCCCGAACCGCTCTTCTTCTCGAGGAACACCCCGAGGCCAACTTCGTCGGCAGCGAAACAATGGATGACTTCGTCGCCTCGCTGGCCAAGCCGCGAACCGCCCTCATCATGGTGCAGGCCGGCGCGGGAACGGATGCCGTTATCAACGAACTCGCTGCGCGCTTTGAGCCCGGCGACATCATCGTCGATGGCGGAAACGCTTTGTTTACCGACACCATCCGTCGTGAAAAGGCCCTCAGCGCCACGGGAATTCAGTTTGTCGGGGCCGGTATCTCCGGTGGTGAAGAGGGCGCGCTCAACGGCCCCAGCATCATGCCCGGTGGTTCGGTGCAGGCCTACAAGACGCTCGGCCCCATCCTTTCTTCCATCGCGGCCATCGCCGAGGGCGAGCCCTGTGTCACGCACGTGGGTACCGATGGTGCGGGCCACTTTGTGAAGATGATTCACAACGGCATCGAATACGCCGACATGCAGCTCATCGCCGAGGCCTACGACATTCTGCGCCAGGCTGGTGGCTTCTCCCCCGCCGAGGTCGCGGGCATCTTTAGCGAGTGGAACAAGGGCGAGCTCGAGTCCTACCTCATCGAAATCACTGCCGAAGTTCTCAAGCAGGTCGACGCTAAGACGGGTAAGCCCCTGGTCGATGTCATCCTCGATGAGGCTGGTTCCAAGGGAACCGGCGTCTGGACCGTGCAGACCTCGCTCGATTTGGGCATTCCCGTCTCCGGCATTGCCGAGGCCGTCTTCGCTCGCGCCCTCTCCTCCCAGACCGCGCAGCGGGCCGGGTCGCATAACCTCCCCGCTGACTCCACCACGTGGGCTGTCGCCGACAAAGATGCCTTCGTTGAGGATGTTCGCCGTGCGCTCTACGCGTCGAAAATTGTCGCGTATGCCCAGGGCTTCGACGCTATTCGCGCGGGCGCCAAGCAGTACAACTGGACCATCGACTTGGGCGCCGTCTCCAAGATCTGGCGCGGTGGCTGCATCATTCGCGCGCAGTTCTTGAACCGCATCGCCGATGCCTATGCGACCGATGCCAACCTGTTGTCGCTCCTTCACGACAGCTACTTCACCGAGGCAGTCTCCCGCTCGCTTTCCTCGTGGCGCACGGTTGTGGCATCGTCGGCCCTGTCCGGCATCCCGGTTCCCGCCTTCGGCTCCTCGCTGTCGTACTACGACGGTCTTCGCTCACCTCGCCTGCCCGCCGCTGTTGTTCAGGGCCAGCGCGACTTCTTCGGAGCACACACCTACAAGCGCAGCGACATGGACGGCATCTTCCACACACTGTGGTCGGGTGACCGCAGCGAAATCGACGCTGTCCCCAGTACTCACTAATGGACGACCGCATTGTCGTGATTGGTGAGGCGCTCATCGACCTCATCCAACAGGCCACCGGGGACTACAAGGCCAAGCCCGGCGGAGCCCCGGCCAATGTGTCCATTGCGTTGGCCCGTCTCGGCGCGCACGTAAGTTTCGCGGGTCGCATGAGTACGGATGGCTTTGGTGAGCAACTGCACGCCTGGCTCGCGGTCGAAAACATTGATCTGTCGCTGGTGGAGCGCACCGCTGACCCCACGACGCTCGCCGTCGCAGTGTTGGACGAGCACGGAAAGGCCACGTACAGCTTTTACGTCAACGGAACGGCCGACTGGGGCTGGACGCTCGGCGCATTCACGAACCTTGAAGTCGTTCCCCCGGCCGCCATCGTGATCGGTTCTCTGGCAACGGCGATTGACCCCGGTGCCACCGTTATTGAGCACCTCGCGGAGCACCTGCACTCGACCGAGAGCTCCACGGTCGTCATCGACCTCAACATTCGCCCGGGACTCGGTTTTGAACGTGCTGCCGAGCGGCTCAGGGTCACGCGTCAGGTTCAATTGGCACACATCATCAAAGCCAGCGACGACGACCTCGCGTGGCTGTTTCCCGAACGCAAGCCCTGCGAGACGGCGGCAGCGTGGACGACCGGTGGTCGTTTTGTCATCATGACGCGTGGCGCCGATGGAGCAACCCTCTTCACGCCACTGGGCGAATCATTGACCGTCTCGGCGCCGGCCATCACGTTGGTCGACACCGTGGGAGCCGGGGACTCATTCCTCGGTGCCACCCTGTACGGGCTTCAACAGCGTGGCGCTCTTGGCCGCAACGCTGGCGCCCTCCTTGCCGCCGTATCCCTCGATGACTGGCGCGAACTCTTGACGTTGGCCGCTCGCGTCGGGGCCATCACGTGCTCACGCGCCGGGTGCAACCCGCCCACATTGGCGGAACTCGAACTCGCCTAAGACGACGACTCGACAAGAGCTAAAACTTCAGGTTTTAATTACTGAAACCAAAGTGCATCCACCTATAGTTCATTTAGGATTGCGGAGAATATTTCCTCCACAGACTTGGACTTTTCTCATGCTTTCGATGACTTCCCTGAA
>CANEXL010000012.1 GCA_947443745.1 Microbacteriaceae bacterium
GAATGAAAAGCAGGGGTGAGGAATCGGGGGATGGGGGACTATTCGAGGTTTGCGTGGGTCGGCCAGATGTCATCGGCTGATAAGCCGGAGTCGAGCCACATCGTGTGGAACAGAGCGTCACCGACGAGCATCGTGGTCTGCTCGAAGAGGCCGCCGGCATATTGCTGGCTAAGGGCACTGCCACGATCAAGCTTTTGAGCCGCGGGGATGGTAACGGTCACGGTCGCCATGGCTCCCAATGGGGAATCGGGGGCGGTGGTGAGGGCGATAACCCGGGCACCCTCCGCCAACGCGGTGGTCGCCGCGCGCACGATGACGCCGGTTGTTCCGGATCCGCTCGCGACAAACAAGACGTCACCGCTGGTAATCGCCGGGGTGGTGACCTCGCCCACGACATGAACGTTAAGCCCAAGGTGCATGAAGCGCATGGCCGTCATTTTGAGAGCCAGGCCGGAGCGACCGGCACCGAGAAAGAAGACACTCTCGGCGGAATTCAGCAGGGCGATGACCTCGGCAAACTTTTCTTCCGACGACCGCGAAAGCTCGGCGATAACGCCCGAGGTCTCCTCGGCGAACAGCTGCAATGATTGCGAGACGGTGGAACCTGTGATTGCCATAAACCCATCCTCTCCCCTTCTGGGTAGGGTCATAACGGGTCAAGAGGAGGGTTATTCCTACCCTTTTGGGTAGGAAGCGTCTTAATTTGCTAGTCTGGAGGAATGGTCACCCCATCCGTCGCATCTTCCTCCACGCCCACCACCCCATCCGCCACCAGAGCTACCACTGCGCCCTCGGTCGCAGCATCCACGGGCCTTCTGGACGACCTGGCTAAGGTCGTGGGAAGCGCGCTGCTGGACATCGCCGGCAACCTCTCCACCGTGATCGCCCCCTACATTGCACACTCGGCGCTGGTCATCTTCACGGAAGACTGCACGGGGAGGCCGCAGAAAAAGGCCGGCGACCCCGCCATCACCGAGTACGTCACCATTGCCGAACTGGATGTCATTCGAGCGTCCGTGGCGAGCCAAGGCGGTTCGGTCACCCAGGCGACCGCGACCATTGCCGGGGCTCAGCACCCCATCGCCGCGTGGATCGCAAGTACCGGCGCGCTGCTGGTGTTGGTCAATCCCTCCTCGCGAGGCACAGACACCATGCTCGTAAAAATCTGGGAGATTGGGGCTCTCAGCATCCGCCAGCAGGTGAAGGCCGCGTTACCGGATTACCTCCGTGATTCCCGCGCCGCCTCGAGTGACCGCGCCCGCATCATTACCGAGATGACGGATGCCCACTCCACCACCCTCGAACTCCTGCTGGCAATGCTGAGGTCGCGGGAGACCTCGGATGCCGAGGCCCGGCGTTCGGCCACGGATTTCGCGGCGAGCTCCATGGTTCGCCTGCGAGCCGTCTCCGATCGGGATCGCTCGCTCGCGGAAGAACCAGTCGCGCAAGCCTTTGCGCGACTCCGCGAGGACCTTCGCCCCCTGGCGCGTTTCGGTGATGTGGATGTTCAATTCGTGGAGCCGCCCCTCAACGGCCGCGCGCTCCCCGGGGAGGTAGCCCATGCGGGACGTGCCATTGTGAGAGGGGCCGTTCTGGCCCTCGTCGAACAGCCCGGGGTGGGCCGGGTTCGGGTTCAGTGGGACTGCGATGGCAGCAACCTGCTGATTAACATTCGGGATGATGGCCCGGGCACCCTCACGCTTGATGACCCCAGCGTTCGTCAATTGTCGTCGCGCATCACCGCGTTGGATGGGCAGCTCAGCATCGACGCCACCGAAGGGTGGGGCTCCGACATTGTGGTCGTTCTTCCCCTCGATGTTCCGACGACCCCCACTCAAACGCCCGGTGAGTGGGGCCTCACAGCCCGCGAGTTCGAGGTCTTCACTCTCGTCGTGCAGGGCTCGCGCAACCGCGCCATTGCCAACTCTTTGGTGATCAGCGAAAACACGGTCAAGTTTCACGTTGCGAACATCCTGAAGAAGGTCGGGGCCACTAACCGCTCCGAGCTGGCGGCCCTCGTTCGGGCCTAACGAAAATTGCCCCCCACCCCACAAGGGCGAGAGGCAACATCCGTCTGGAGGGAGGGTCTTTAGGTTCTCAAAATCGAGCCGCCGCTGCGCTTGCGCGAGAGGGCATCGATGGTGGCAGCGCCGACGAGAACGCCACCGGTGACGAGAAAGTTGATTCCGGCGGGAAGGCCGATGAGGCCCAAGCCGTTGTCGATGATGGAAATCACGAGAGCTCCGACGATGGCGTTCATCATGCGACCGCGACCACCGAAGAGGCTGACTCCACCCACAACCGCAGCGGCAACACCGTTGAGCACGATGGTGCGTCCGGCTGTTGACTCAACCGAGCCAATGCGGCTTGCGTGTAGCAGGCCCGAAACCACGGCCAGTGTGGAACAGATCATGAAGGCAGCGATGCGAATCTTCGCGACGTCAATTCCGGCACGACGCCCAGCTTCGGGGTTGCCACCCACTGCATAGAGGTAGCGACCAAACAGCGTGCGATCGAGCACGAAGGTTCCGATGAAGACGATGACGATGACAATCGGAATGACGATTGGGACGCCGGCGATCGCCTTGATCGAGACGCTGCGGTTTTGGTTCAAGATGGCGATGGCAATGCCACCGAGAACGGCCATGAACGCGAGACGGATGAAGAGCATCGCGATGGGGCGCGTGGCCAATCCTGCCTTCGTGCGGCGGCTGCGATCCCACAGGCCAATGAGCAGGGAAACGCCGACCATGACAACGAGGAGAACCCAACCGGCCCATTCGGGCATGTTGCTGTTCATGATGGCCTGGATGGCGGGAATGTCAACGCGATAGATACCACCGTCGCCGAGCATGATCAGCTGAAGGCCCTGGAATCCCAGGAAGAACCCGAGGGTGACCACGAAGGACGGCACTCTGATTCTGGCCACGAAGAGGCCGATGATCCACCCTGTCAGCGAGCCAAAGGCGAGCGCCGCGATGACGGACAGAAGGGGATCGAGACCCATTTTCTGGTTCAACACCACGAACAGGGCCATTCCTACGCCGGCGGTCACGCCCGCAGCAAGGTCAATCTCGCCCAGGAGCAAGACGAAGACGAGGGCGCAGGCCAATACGGCAAGTTCAGCGGACTGAACGAACAGGTTGGCGAAGTTGAGCTTGGTCAGGAAGAAGGGGCTGAGGCTCGAGAAGAGAATCGCCAGCAGAATCAGGGCGGAGACGGCCGGAAGGGCCCCCATTTCACCGCTGCGCACCCGCTGGAAATAGGCCTTCACCTGATCGCGGATGGTTCCTTCGTGGCCGGTGGCCAGAGAGGTGTTACTCATGAAGCTGCTCCTTCGAGGGATTTGGTGCCGGTGATGTAACCAACGACGTCGTTGTAGTTCGTGTCGGCCGTTGCCAGTGAGGCAACCATCCCACCGAGATAGAGAACGCTGATGTAGTCCGCCACTTGAAAGACGTCTGCAAGGTTGTGGCTAATGATGATGACGCCAATGCCGTTGTCGGCAAGACGGCGAACGAGGTTGAGAACCTGCTCGGTTTGGGCGACGCCGAGGGCGGCCGTGGGCTCGTCGAGAATAACGAGCTTGGCGTTGCGTAAGACGGTACGGCCGATGGCGACGGTCTGGCGCTGTCCGCCCGACAGGGAGGAAACTTTCTGGCGTACGGACTTCACAGTGCGCACGGAGAGGCTTTGAAGGGCCTTGGTGGCGGCAAATTCCATGGCGGCCTCGTTGAGAGTGCCGGTTGTCGTTTCTTCGCGCCCGAGGAACATGTTCTGAACAATGTCGAGGTTCTCGCACAACGCGAGGTCTTGATAAACCACTTCGATGCCGAGGTTGCTGGCCTGCTTCGGATTGGCGAGGTGCACCTCTTGACCGTCGAATCGCACGACGCCATCATCGAAGGGTTGTACGCCCGAGAGGCCCTTGATGAGCGTGGACTTTCCGGCGCCGTTGTCTCCGACGAGTGCGGTGACCTTTCCGGCGTAGGCGGTGAAGTCGATTCCTTTGAGCACGTCGACCGGGCCGAAGCTCTTCTTGATGCCGGTGAGCTCGATTAGTGGCGTATCCATGCCATCTCCTTTGATGCGTTCCAGGCCAACAGTGGCGTGGGGGTAATTCTGTCGCACGATGTGCGTTGGGTAAAGAGAAGAAGAGAGGCTTTCCCGCCGAAGAGGTCTCGGCGGGAAAGCCTCAGTGTTCAGTGCTTAGTACTTATTGATGCGTCTTACTTGACCTTGTACGTGGTGCACGCAGCAGCTACAGCAGCGGTGCAGAGTTCTGCAGCCTTTGCATCGCCAGCGGTAACAACGTCGATGACCTGCTCAGGACCAACCTTGATGGGTGTGACGGCGACGAAAGGCGTTCCGTCAGCCAGCTTCTTCGCAACCGAAGGAGTCTCACCGTTCAAGATCTTGATCGCGAGGTCAGAAGCAGCAGCTGCCTCAACCTTTGCGGGCTTGTACACGGTGCAGGTCTGCTTGCCCAAGAGGACATTCTGAAGACCAGCAACCGAGGCATCCTGACCAGAAACAGGAACGGTCTTGCCGTTCTTGTCGAGGATCGTGATGACCGAAGCCGCGTTGGTGTCGTTTGCTACCCAGACTGCGTCAACCTTGCCACCGAGGGTGGTGTAAGCCTGCTCGAAAGCGGTGCCAGCCTTGGCGCCATCCCAGGTGCCAGGAGTTTCGAATGCAGGCTTGATGCCAGCAGCCGACATGACAGCGACAGCACCATCGTGGAACATCTTGGCGTTACCATCGGCGGGGTCTCCACCAACGTAGACAACACTTGCGGTTGCAGCGTCAACGCCAGCAGCCTTCAGGCCGTCAACGATGCACTGACCTTCAATGCCGCCGACGCCCTCGTTGTCGAAGGAGACGTAGTAGTCAGCTCCGGCGAAGGGGCGGTCGTACGCGATCGAGGGGATGCCCTGAGCCTTGGCCTTGGTTGCAACCGTAACGGCAGCACCCTGAAGGTCATCAAGAATCATGACGCCGCAGCCCTTGCTGAGCTGCTGGTCGGCGATTGTGGCGTACTTTGCCGTGTCACCCTGAGCGTTCTGGATGTCTGCTTCGAAACCAGCAGCCGTCAGAGCGTCGTTGAGTGCGGGGCGGTCGCTTGCCTCGTAGCGAGGCGAGGACTGCGTGTCGGGCAGAATGACGCAGGCACGCTTGCTGGCTGCGGGCGTCGCGGTTGTAGCGCTACAGCCCGAAAGCATGAGTGCGCCTGCTGCGGCGATAGCAGCGATTGAGATTAATGAAGACTTCTTCATTTCTCCCCCTTCTGAATGTTTGGTGACTTGGTTCCCGGCAAGCCGAGGTTGACTCGTCGGTGAGTCATGTGATTATGTTGCCCTACCCAACAAATGCTGGTCAAGTTCATTTGGTCACAAAACCATAACAAATATGACCGTTGACAGGATATGTTGTTTGAGGCAACATGAAGTTGTCAGAATAAAGCCGTGTCAACAGGGTACGAGCTCCCTTCTATTTGCTGGACCTGGGTTGGCATGAAGAGGGAAAAGCCGAAATGATGAAGGTAATGCCGTGTACTCCACGGCCGTTTGTGAAGGATTCCCCCCGTGGTTACTAGACCCCCCGTCTCGCGCACGCTTCTGGCGACGACGGGAAATAACCGCGAGCACACGCGCCGGCACAACTTGTCGGCAATTCTGCGCCTGCTCAGCCAATCGGGTTCGATGCCCCGCAGTGCCCTGACACAAAGAACGGGACTAAACCGTTCCACGATTTCCGATCTCGTTTCCGAACTCGTCGGCCTTGGATTGGTTGTCGAGGCCGAGTCCGTTGCGACGCAAGGCGTCGGGCGCCCGAGCCTGATGGTGTCGCCAGCCGATGACGTTGTTGCTTTCTCGGTGCATCCTGACATCGACGCCATCACGGTGGGCGTTGTTACCTTCTCTGGCAAAGTCATCCACAAGATCCGTCAAGTGACGCAGGCTCAGCCGGCGGCCCCGACGGCAGCGGATGTTGCCAACGACTTGATTACGAAACTTCGGGCCCAGCTGCCAGCGGGCACGCGCATCGCCGGCGTCGGTGTCGCAATCCCCGGCCAGGTGCGTTCAGCAGACGGCGTCGTTCGGCTTGCCCCCCACCTCAACTGGGTCGAAGTTCCCTTTGCCCGAATGTTGAATCAACTCTCTGGTCTTCCTGTGTTCATCGACAACGATGCGAGCTTGGGCAGTATCGCCGAACGCGATTTTGGCGCGGGCAGAGGATTCAAAGAAATTGTCTATCTCTTTGGTGGTTCCGGAGGAATCGGTGGGGGGGTCATTCACGATGGCCAACCACTGCGCGGAGCGGCGGGGTATGCCGGCGAGCTTGGCCACATCCGCATCTCTGATTCCCCGGCCGAGGACTTCTCGGGTCTGAGTGGCACCCTTGAGTCACTTGTCAGTCGCGAGACGCTGCTCGCGGCGCTGAAACTTAATGGCGTCGATGATGACGAACTGCGCGAGGCTCTGACGAAGGACCCCTCACCGAAAGTTCGCAAAGTCGCCGAAGCACAAATTGATTCCTTGGCCATCGCCATCGGTAACTTCGTCAACATCTTCAACCCCGAGATTATTTTGTTAGCCGGGTATCTCAGTGTTCTTTACGCTTTCGACACCGATCGTCTCCTCAGCCGTTTTCGCTGGAGTTCCCTTACGGCATCCCAAGATCGACTGATTCTTCGCCCGGCAGAGCTGGGTGCCAACCTGCTGATGGTCGGTGCAGCCCAAATGCCCTTCGACCGGGTCGTTCAAGAACCTGCGACGATGACGTTCATCCTGGCAAAGCCCACGCGCAAATAGCACACCCGAACAGGCACAGACCGGCGCAGCGACTTAGCTCGCGCGCGCCTTCACAAGAGCCAGGATTTCCTCGGTCGTTCCCGTTTCGCCCAGCTGTGGAAAAACGTTCGCGAGACTATTTTCGTGAGCCGCTTGGTTGCCATCGCTCATCGCATCGACGGCCAAAGCCACGTTGAAACCAAGCTCGTAGGCATGGCGGGCCGTTGACTCGACACCCTTGGTGGTCATGAGTCCGGCCAGCACGATCTGAGTTACGCCCAGATCCTTCAGGGTCTCGAAGAGTCCGGTGTTCGTGAAGGCTCCCCACTGACGCTTGGTCACGTGAATATCGGATGCCGCGATGTTGAGTTCGGGAACGAGCGTCACCCAGTCGGCTGCTGGGGTGCCCATGGGGCGGCCCTGTTCCGTGCGACCGGGAGCGCCGGCATCGACATTGACAAGAATGACCGGGAGGGATTGCTTCCGAAAAGCGGCCGCAAGTTCGGCAGACTTCGCGACCACGTCGGCGGCACTGTGGGCGGTGGGCAAGGCGATAATGCCGGCCTGCAAATCGATGAGAACGAGCGCGGTTGTGGGGTCCAGAACGGTGACAGTCATGACGTCACTGTGTCATAGATACTCTGAAACGAAAAATATTCCAACGGCTCGCCAAACTGCTAGCTGACGTGTAGGCGGGGGCGTCGGCTTGTATTTGGCTCCGATTGCCTCAGGACCTCGCGCGTTACGGGGGCGACTTCACCAGCTCCCGTTACCAAGAACCGCCCCATGTTTGCGATCGGCCCACCCTCGGACCAATCAAAGTAGATGTCGGGAATAACGCCATATTCATTGCGGATGGCCAGGAGAACAGCCGCAAGCACGTTGGGAACGGCACTGCCGGTAACTTCGAGCACCCGGTGACCCGAGTGAATTTTTCCCTGAACGAGAAGGTCCTGCATGAATTCCGAGGAGTCCGTCACGGTCACCTCAATGAAGAGCCGCGGTGAGGAAGCCGGCATGTTGTTCAGACGCCGCTCATCCCGTGACTTCTTTTGATATTCCTGAGTGTCGGAGCCACCGTGGGGTTCGTGAGCAATGAGCGCAATGAGACCGGTGGAGTCAGCATCCGCAAATAAGAAACCGTTTGCGGCACTGTCAAAGGTGACGGTCTTAGAGCGCAATTGGAACGAACGTTGAACGCGCGAAAAGAGGGAGACGACAATGATGGCGCCAATGAAGACGGCAGCGATTCGCACGCCATCGGGGCGCTCGATGATGTTGACGGCCGTGGTGTACACAAAGACGGCGGTAATGATCGAGAAACCCCAGAATTGCGCGCGTTTGCCTTCCCGCCGTGCGATGAGGGATGCCGCCAGGGCTGCGGAGGTCATCAGGACAAGAACGCCGGTGGCGTAGGCGCCCGCCTGAGCGTCAACATTGGCTTGAAAAATGAGCGTGATGATGAACGCGATAGAGGTGAAGACGATTACGAGCGGACGCGAGAGGGCCGCCCATTGCGGTGCCATGCCATAGCGAGGAAGGTAACGGGGCACGAGATTGAGCAGCCCCGCCATGGCGGAGGCGCCAGCGAACCACAAAATCAGGATGGTGGAAATGTCGTACACGGTTCCAAAACCATTGCCCAAATACTCATGGGCCAAGAAGGCCAAGGCTCGACCGTTCGCCTGCCCTCCGGGTTGAAACTCCTGCTGAGGAATCAGGAGCGTTGTGACGAAGCTCGAGGTGATGAGCAAAACACTCATGGTCAGTGCGGCCGTTGTCAGAAGTCGTTTGGCGCCCGCAATCCTTGCGACGGGAATGATGCTCGGGACATCCTTTTCGCCACGGATTTGAGGCATCACGGCAACGCCGGTTTCGAATCCTGACATGCCCAGCGCAAGTTTGGGAAAGACCAGCAGGGCGACGGCCGCCATCATGATCGGATTGCCATTTTGGGTCAACAGCGCTGACCACCAGTCGGGAACCAAGCTGGCATGTTCGATGACGTGCACAATTCCGACGCCAATGACAACGATGTTGAGGGCCACGTAGGTCACAACGAGAGCAACCGCAATGCCGATGGCCTCCCGAAATCCCGCCAGAAAAACGGCGCCAAGAATGGCAATCAGAATCAGGGTGATGATGACCGCGTCACCGTCGAGGCCCGTAACGAACGGGTTGAAAATGAGGTGGGCGGATGCGTCCGCGGCCGAAAGTGTGATCGTGATGATGAAGTCAGTTGCGGCAAAGCCCAGCATGACGAGAACAAAGAGTTTGCCGGTCCACCATGGCAGGAGGCGTTCCATGATGGAAATAGACCCCTCACCGCGAAAGCTTTTTCCGGCGACTTTCCGATAGACGGGCAGGGCTCCCAGCAGGGTCAAGAGCACCAGCACGATTGTCGCGAAGGGCGAGAGGAGTCCAGCGGCGAGGGCGGCAATAGCCGGTTGGTAGCCGAGCGTGGAGAAATAGTCCACGCCCGTCAGGCACATGACCTGAAACCAGTGCGATCCTGCGCGGCGGGTTGGCTTCGTGCCGTCGATATCCCCTTCCGTGTCCTCGGAGGAGCTTGTTTCCTGCTGGGCGAGAAGCCAGCGCTGCATTTTTGAGACGGGCCGATCTGAGCCTCTGGCAATCAGAACTTGGATGTGCGTCTCGGGTGAATCTGTCACGAGCAGGTTTTCCTCTGTCGAGTGTTCGAAGTCAGTTTTAGCCGGGTGGTGAGGAGGGAAACACTACTCCGAAAGTGCAGGGACGGGGCGCATCAAAATCACACGGGTGACGACAAAGTTCACGATTTCGATTCCCGCGCACGCGGCCCCGCCGATGAGAAGCGGAATTGCCAGCTGGGGCCACGAAAGAAGAGTGAATCCAAAGAAGTCGCGCGCCAACGGAAGCAGAAACATCCCGGCAAACAAAACGTACATCGAGCCGACAATGAGAACCCGCCAGCGGTCAAAGGGCCGAGCTAACGTCGTCAGAATCCACATCCCCGTTATCGATAGCAGAAATGATGTGGCCGTTTGACTGTCGGATTGCGTCCATCCGACACCATTGCGAATGATCACATTCATGATCACGACGGCAGCGCCAATAATCACTCCCGAGGGAATGCAGTACAGCAGTGATCGGTCAAGAAAACCAGGAAGGTATCGTCGCGCGTTAGGTAAGAAGGCGAGGGCCACCGACGGCAGTCCAATCGTGTACCCATCGATCGCGGAGAGTTGGCGCGGCAGGAACGGGAACGTCCACAACAGAATGCCGAACACGAGTGCCAACGTGATGGCCCACGTGGTCTTCGTGAGAAAGAGGCGGGAGACCCGTTCAACATTGGCAATCACGCGCCGACCCTCGCCCACGACGGCGGGCAGGTGAGAAAAGTTGCCGTCGAGCAACACGAGGTTGGAGACCGCCTTGGTGGCCGCTGCTCCCGAGCCCATCGCGATGCCAAGGTCGGCACGCTTGAGCGCCAGCGCGTCGTTAACCCCGTCACCCAACATGGCGACAACGTGCCCGCGACTCTGCATGGCCGACACCATGTCCCGCTTTTGGCTGGGGGTGACCCGGCCAAAGACCTGCGTGTCCTCCATCACGGCAGCGAGCTCGCGGGGGTCGGTCGGTAGGTTCGTGGAGTCAAAGCCGTCCCCCTCGAACATCACACCGGCCTGTCGGGCCACGGCTGCCACGGTGATGGGGCTATCGCCTGAAATGATGCGCACCTGCACTCCCTGGTCGTAAAAGTACGACAGAGTCGCCTGGGCATCGGAGCGAACACGTTCTCGAAAAGTCACCAGCACAATGGGGATGAGATTCAGGGGGAGCTGGGTGGGCTGCGGCTGAGACGCGGTCGTCACGGCGAGCACGAGGGTGCGGCGCCCTGTTTCCGCCAGGGACCGAGCTTTTTCCAGGGTCGCGCGCTGGGCGGGGGTCTCCTCCAGCAATACACGTTCGGGAGCACCGAGAACCCATGTTTGAGTTGCCTCTATCGCCGTTCCGTTCCGTTCTCCCCGTCTCGCCGAGCTCAGCGTGAAAGAGCTCCACTTGGTTGCTGACGAGAAGGGAACGCTCGCCACGGGGGTGAGGTCGTGGTGGGTATCGAAGGCCGAGCGAAGGCCGCGGGTCGTTGCGTTAGCGTCGGGGTCGCTTCCGAAGTGCGAGAGCACGTTCATCCAGTCAAAGAAATCGCTGGTGTGATGCGTGTCATCCATCGTCACAACATGGGACTCGTCGAAGACAATATCCCCTTCGGTGAGCGTTCCCGTTTTATCGAAACAGATGATGTCAACGCGCGCCAGCACTTCGACGGCAGCGAGCTCTTGCACGAGAACCTGTTTGCGGGACAGCGCTATTGCGGCCAGGGCGAACGACACACTGGTGACCAGCACGAGACCTTGGGGGATCATGCTGATGATGCTGGCGATAGAGGTCACCAGTGCGGGCAGCCAGGCCCCCGAGGAGAACGCGAATCGCCAGCCGCCGACGGCCACCATCTGGCCGTTCACAACGATTGCCATGATGGGAAGAAGTGCCCACGTAATCCAGCGCACAATTTTATTCAGCGACAGTCGAAGTTCTGAGCTCACGAGAGAAAAACGGCGCGCTTCGAGCGTGATGCGGCTCGCGTAAGTTTCGGGGCCGACACGATTAGCCCGCATTCGGGCGCTTCCGGCCACTACCCCGGATCCGCCGAGCACGAGGTCACCCACATTTTTACTTTGGGGGTCAGCCTCGCCGGTGAGCAACGATTCGTCAACGTCGAGGAGGGATGTCTGGAGGATCTCGCCGTCAGCGGGGACTTGATCGCTTGAGCGGAGTTCGATGAGATCATCCAGAACAACATCCTGAAGCGGAATCTCGACAATCTCACCGTCGCGGCGAACGCGAGCGAGCGGCTGATTCATCAGCGAAAGTTTGTCGAGCAAGCGCTTCGAGCGGTACTCCTGAATCACGCCAATGAGCACGTTGGCGATGACGGCAAAGCCGAAGAGGGCATCCTTCCACTGGCCAAGAACGAGGAGAAAGAGAAAAGATCCGCCGACAACGGCGTTGAACAGCGTCAGCAGGTTGGCGCGCAGTATTGCCGAGAAGCTGCGGCTGGAATCCATGTTTTGAATGTTGGTGAGACCGAGTCGCTGGCGCTCACGAACCTGAACCGCCGTGAGCCCGTGCTGCGCCAACGTGCTCGAATCAACCGGCATCAGTGTCATGCGGGCATGCACGAAGCGCTCATCACGCTCAGCTGCTTTTTGCGATGCTCGGTTGAGACTCCCCGTGGCCATGACATGACGTTAGCGCGAAGCGGGTAAAAAGGGGAGAGGATGGGACTAAGACTCCCGGTTAGCTCCTGAGGCGTTGACCTCGATTTGGCAAACATTGCACTAGTGCACTAAGTTGCATTAGTGCAAGATAAACTCGCGACCTCACGGCAGGCGCTCAAGGAACAGGTCTGGAGCGACATTCATGTCGCTGCCCTCAGCCTCGCCATGGATGGTGGGCTTACGTCGGCCACCATCGATCGCATCGCTGAAAAGGCGGGAATCTCGCGCCGCACGTTCTTCAACTATTTTCCGTCGAAAGAAGATGCGATCCTCGGAATCCGAGATCCGACGATTGCCCCCGATGCCCTCGATGACTTCAACGCATCCACCGACGACAACCTCACCCGAACGGTCTTTCTCCTCGCCCGCGTCTTTCAAGATGCACGGCCCCCGTCGGCGTCGAAGATGACGAGGCGGGATGTTGTGACCAAGTTTCCCGACCTCCTTGGGCACTTTGCCCGGAGCGGAGAAGCAGTTGCGGCATTGGTCGAGCCCGTTATTCGAACCCTGCTGACCACCCCCGAAACCACCCCATCCGATTCGCTGGACGACACGGATGAAGCGCAAATGCTGGTCTCTGCCGCGAAAGCCATCATCATTTCGGCTTATGTCAAAAACCCCTCCATTGCTCAGTCAGATCCGACCAGCAGCCTCACGGCCGCAATCATCACCTTCAGAAAGGCGATCGCCTAACCGCCATGGCTTCCACAATCCTGTCTGCCCCCGAGCGGGAACAAAAACGCTCCTTCATCCTTCTTTTTCTCGCCCTGATGCTCGTCATGTTTTTGGCGTCCCTCAGCCAGATGGTGTTGGCCAGCGCCCTTCCGACCATTGTCGGTGAGCTGAACGGAATCGAGCACCTGGCTTGGGTGAGCGCCGGTTACCTCCTGGCAGCGACAATCATGATGCCGATTTACGGCAAGCTCAGTGATGTTTTTGGCCGAAAGCCCCTCATTGTTATCGCCGTCCTCCTCTTTCTTGCAGGATCGGTCGTTGGTGCGCTCGCCGGTGACATGAATTGGCTCATTGCCGGCCGCGCCATTCAAGGAATGGGCGGGGGTGGGCTGATGATTTTGTCGCAGGCATCCATCGCCGACGTCGTGCCCGCGCGTGAGCGTGGAAAATACATGGGTCTTCTCGGGGCCGTATTCGCCGTGTCTTCTGTTGCCGGCCCCCTCCTGGGAGGCTGGTTCACCGATGGTCCCGGATGGCGTTGGGCGTTCTGGATGAATCTGCCCATCGGCATTTTGGCGCTGGTGGCTGTGATCGCGTACCTCCGCATTCCGCTCAAGGCAGTGGAGCGCGGCCGCACCGACGTGTTCGGCATGATCCTGATGGCGGCGGCAACAACGGGGATTGTGCTCGTCGTCACCTGGGGCGGCTCAACGTTGGCGTGGGATTCGCCCGAAATCTTAGGGCTCATCGTCGGCTCGGTCGTCAGTCTCGTCTTGTTCCTGATTGTGGAGAGCAAAGCGGATGAACCCATCATTCCTTTGACCCTTTTCAAGGATCTCAACTTCAACCTTTCGACCATCGCGTCGCTCCTCATCTCGGTGGCCATGTTCGGTGCCATCGGCTACCTGCCCCTCTACTTCCAAATGGCGCGGGGGGAATCAGCAATCAATGCTGGCCTGTTGATGATTCCGATGATGGCGACCTTGTTGATTACCTCCGTCGGAACCGGAGTTCTCGTCTCCAAGACGGGTAAATATAAGTCACTCCCCATCTACGGAACCATTATTTTGACGATCGGGCTTCTTCTTCTGGGAACAGTCACGTTGACCACTCCCATCGTCGTGATCGGCCTGTACATGGCTCTCGTGGGAACCGGCCTGGGGGCGAGCATGCAGATTCTCACCTTGATCGTGCAGAACTCCTTCCCGAACAACATGGTGGGCACGGCAACGGCCTCGAACAACTACTTCCGCCAGATTGGTGGAACTCTCGGGACCGCCGTCGTCGGATCGCTCTTCGTGAGTCGCAGCTCCACCATGCTGGCGACTGTTCTTCCCGCGCCAGCTGAAGGTGAAGCCGGCGTCACGTTCAATAGCTTCACGCCCGAAATCATCCGAAACCTGCCAGAGGACGTTCGACTCCCCGTTATTGGAGCCTTCAATGAAGCGCTTATGCCTCTCTTCGGATGGATGGTGCCACTCGCGTTGGTCTCCGTCGCGGTGTTGCTCTTCATCAAGGCCAAGCCACTGTCGACCAAGGTTGAGGGCGACATCATGCCTGAGGCGCTTGCCGAAGGTCAGTTGATCATGAACGACGACGACGAACCTGGACGAGTCGACAAACGAATTTAGTTTTTCGGGAATATCTAAGCGACCATGGCGTTAATCATTTCAGCACGGTCAATCGCGACCGGCACGAATGAAAGTAAACGACCATGGTCGATATTGCGTTGTGGGTCGTTCAGTGGGTTCTTACGGTCGCGTTTGTGATCTCGGGAGCGATGAAGGTAGTGCTACCCGCGAGCAAGCTGGTGGAAAGCATGGAGTGGGTTCCGACGGTGAAGTCGTCAACAGTGAGGCTGATCGGCATCGCTGAGGTTCTGGGCGGTCTCGGACTCATCCTGCCCGTGCTCACTGGAATTGTGCCCATCCTGACGCCCATCGCAGCAGTCGCTTTGGCTGTTGTTATGCTTCTGGCTGCCATCAAGCACTTCCAGCTGGACGATGCGAAGGGGGCTGCTCCTAGCATCGTTCTCTTCGTGCTGTCGGTCGTCGTGGCTGTCGCTCGTTTCTAGACAACGCCCTGCGTGGCGGGTACATTCACACCATGCAGGGATACGAGATGATCAATGTCGGTGAGCCGAACCAGTGGCGTGACTACTTCGGGGGTTTTCGCCCGGAGTCTTCTCGAGATGGTCGCCGCGTAGTCGACCATGAACTTAAGGCCCAATACATCGGTATGACGGTGAACGCGCTCGAGCCTGGTGAAGAAGCAGGCTACTGGCATGATCACTCTCAGATCGAGGAGATTTTTGTCTTCATCGCTGGCCATGGCCAGCTCGGGCTCGATGGCGATGTTGTGGATGTTGTCGGGGGCTCTGTTGTGCGCGTGAGCCCCGGAGTCTGGCGCACCTGGCGGTGCTCGCCGGACAGTCCCGGTCAGTTGCAATGGCTGTGCATTCGAGCCGGCGGTACCGAACTTCCTGAGTTCCCCAATGACGCGACGCGCGATAACGACCGCGCGATGCCCTGGTAGTTCGTCACTTTACGAGTCCGCCCGAGGGGCGCTGTTGCCACTATTCCGTGGCGGAAAAGATGTCGAGCAAGCTGCCGATGCGCGCACCCTGTTCCAGGGGATGGCGAAAGGTCAGTTCGTCGTTGACCTGGTAGGTATTGCGCCGGCCTTGCTTTGACGACGTGAGGTAGCCCGCCTCAATGAGGTCGGTGACCACAGTGTGCGTAAACCGTTCGGTGATGCCCACGGCATCGGCGATATCCCTCAGGCGCGCATCCGGATTCTGGGCCAAGAAAAGCAGAGCGTGAGCGTGGTTGGACAGAAACGTCCACGGCGGGCGGCTGGCAGCATCCATGACACCAGTGTAGCAATTTGTGGATATTTATTACATGAACTAGGATTCATGTAATATTAATCTATCTGAAAGGGACGATGTGGACAGCCTTCCCCTAGCCGTTGCAAACCTGACCTCTATTCCCGTTCTCGTGTTCATTGTCGCCGTGATTGCCTCTCGACTGCACACGGATATTCGCCTCCCTGATGCGGTGTACCAAGGGATCACGATTTTTCTCCTCCTGGGCATTGGCCTCAAGGGTGGTCACGCTCTGAAGGCAACGCCAGGCGAGGAACTTCTTCTTCCCGGTCTGACGGCGTTGGGCTTGGGAATTGTCATTCCGTTCCTCGCGTTTGGGCTTCTCTCATTGACGAAGAAGGTGACGCGCCTCGAGAAGGGGAGCCTCGCGGCGCACTATGGATCCACGTCGTTGGTGACGTTCACTGCCGGTCTCGTCATGCTCGAGTCCCTCAAGATTTTCGTTGAGCCCTATACGGCAGCCCTGCTTGCCATCATGGAGATCCCGGGCATCATCGTGGGGATTTATCTGGGCACGCGTGGTCTTCGCGGCGGTGAGGACGCCAGCCCACTGGGGTCAACGCTCAAGGAAGTCCTGCTCGGCAAAACCGTCTTGTTGCTCGTTGCGGGTTTGGTGGTCGGGGTGGTGGCCCCGGAGTCATCTTTTGCCAAGGTCGAACCATTCTTTGTCGCGCTTCAACCCGGTGTTCTCGTCCTCTTTCTCCTCCAACTCGGCTTCATCGTGGGAGCGAAACTCGACAGTGTGTGGAAGGCCGGCGCGTGGTTGCCGATTTTCGCCATCGTGATGCCACTCGTGGGCGGAACTCTGGGAGCGGTCGTGGGAAGCATCTCCGGAATGTCTGTCGGCGGAGCGACGATGCTCGCAATCCTCTGCGCGAGCGCGTCCTACATCGCCGCGCCGGCTGCGGTGGGCATTGCGATGCCCTCGGCCAACTTGTCGTTGGCCCTGACCGCAAGCCTGGGAATAACGTTCCCGTTCAACCTCATCGTGGGATTACCGCTGTATCTCGCCGTGGCGCAATTCGTTCAGCAGCTGTGACCCGCCAAGGGGCATTCTGCTTGGCCCGGCGATGTGAAAGCCCTCGAGCGTCTGCTCCTCCCCAGCTCTCGTTGTTCTGAATCCCCACCCCGAAAACCAGCAGCGAGAATTGCACCCTGCTTGTGCTGGCACTCTCGACACATAACAAGGATGATGGGAGAGTGCTCGGATTGAATGAACCTCAGGTGTGGACGCTGATCGGCGTCTTTAGCGCGATTATGGTGGGAATCTTGACGATTGGGTTCGGGTCGTTGCGTAGCGAGCTCAAAAGTGAAATGAAGAGCATGCACTCGTCTCTCAGTGCTGAAATCAAGTCCCTCGCCGTGCGCATGGATTCGGGGTTCGAGGCCGTCCATCGTCGCATCGACTATCTCGACCGTGATGTTCAGCACCTCATGCGCAAAGAGTTTGGCGATAACCCGAGCTGAGAGCGTCCCGAGTTACGCTCGGCCTGAGAGTGGATAGACCTCAAGGTCCCACCATGTCGCCATGGGGAGCGCATTGACGTTCGCTTCGGCGGACTGCGCGTCGTCACCGAACGCTTCGATAAAGACCTTGCCGTGGGGGACAGCCAGGAAAATCTGGCCGAGGCGGCCCTCTGCTTGAAGTGCCTTGACGGCGGCTTTTTCGGCTTCGACGACCGTCATGACCTCGGCCATGACCGTGCCGGGCTTGAACGTGCTGACAACCATGAATTCGCTCATTGGGTACCTTCCTTAAGCCTGCTGGCGTGACGTGTATTCTGACGTTAGCATCAGTAGTTAAGTAACTCAACTATTGAGTGGCGAACCCGTTGGGGGACACATGAATGAGGAAAATCCTCTCGAGGTTGCCAGGGACCTCTCCCAGTTGCTTCTGGCGGCCGCAGACCTTTCGCGGGAGGTCTTTGCCGAGATCGCGAGGGATCTGGACGTTTCCGTTCAGCACGCGCGAGCTCTCTGTCTGCTCGATGGCACCGCACCGATGGCGGAGCTAGCAACCAAGCTCGCCTGCGATAAGTCCTACGTTACTGTCCTAACAGATCAGATGGAAGGCCTTGATCTGGTGAAGCGGATTCTTGGAATTGATCGCCGCTTCAAGCTACTCGAGCTCACTCCCAAGGGCACTGCTCTTCGCCAGGAGCTGGAGTATCGCATCGCACTGCAAAGCCCGGTCATGGTCTCCTTGAGCGCCCTGGAGCGGGGAGCGCTGGAGCGCCTCCTCGCAAAAATTCTCCCGGAGCGCCCAAGGCCATTGGCGACACCAGAATAAACGGGCCCATTTTTAGCAGGCGAAGGGGGGACTCCGTCGACATGGTTCCACCATTTCTCCTCCCCGAATCCGCCTATTTCGACAGTTAAATAACAATGACCCCCATGAATGAACTGAACCCCGAAAGTTGGACTCGTAATTGTGAGTCCTAACGAGAAGGGTTCAGTTCATGGATCGCAGGGTCAAACATTCCATCGAAACCCGTATCGAGGCCGCCAGGCTTTTCGATGCGGGTTTCGGTCATAAACGGGTCGCTTCGCAGCTGCATGTCTCCAGGACAACAGTTCAAGCTTGGCGTGACCGTCATCAGCAAAGTGGGCTCCTAGGCTTGGTCCCTATGGGAAACAAACATTATTCAGCTGAGGTGAAGATCGCCGCTGTCGAAGAGTTCCTTGCCGGAGCATCTGTTACCGAAGTCGTGGTGAAGTTCGAGATTTCTAATCGCGGTGTTTTCAACAAATGGTTAGCGGATTATCGCCAGCATGGCATCGCTGTTTTGCAAGGCAAGCCCCGGGGCCGCCCTGCCAAGAAAGCCCGCGTTGAAACCTTAGAAGAAGAAAATGCACGCCTTCGCATGGAGGTCGCCGTCCTAAAAAAATTCAACGCTCTAATGAACGTGGGCAATCCCAAGCGGTAAGAAAAACCTGGGTCGTCGCGTCATTAGAGCTTCAATATCCGCTCAGACAGCTACTGGAAACGGTGGGGCTGCCCGCGAGCACATATTTCTATCACCGCCGTAAACTCGCTTCGGTTGACCGCTATGAGTCGGTTCGTCCTTTGCTGAATGACGTCTTCGATTCTTCATATCGTTCCTATGGTTACAGGCGCATCCAAGCCGTTTTACACACTAAGCATGGGGTCAGTTTGAGTGGGAAAACCATTTTGAAGCTGATGCGTGAGGAAGGGCGTTCTTGTCAGGTTCGCAAGAGGAAACCGTATCGGTCCTACAGGGGCGAGGTTGGTTTGGCTGCGGCGAATGTTCTTGAAAGAGACTTCAACGCGGGGGCACCTAACCAGAAGTGGGCCACCGACGTCACCGAGTTCACCGTGTTGGGGCAGAAGCAATACTTCTCACCAGTCATCGATTTATTCAACCGGGAAATTGTTGCTTATGAGCTGGCTCCCTCACCGGTGTTGAGTTTGGTTACCAGGATGCTTGATAAAGCATTCACGAATCTGACGGTAAAGGAACCGATGGTGATGCATTCTGATCAAGGCTGGCACTACCGGCACCGGGCTTATCAGATGGCTTTGCAAAGCAAAGGCATAACCCAGTCAATGTCACGCAAGGGGAACTGTCTAGATAACGCTGTTGCTGAAAACTTCTTTGGTCACTTCAAAGAAGAATTTCTGCGGCAAAGAACTTTCACGACGATGGCCCAGTTCAAGGAAGAACTCGATCTTTACATTCGCTGGTTCAACCATGAGCGCATCCAGTTAAAGCTAAAGGGACTGAGTCCGGTTGAATACCGAACCCAGTCCCTTGCTAACTTAGAAACGACTCCCTATTAAAACTCCAACTTTCGGGGTTCAGTTCATTTTTGGAAGGGGGCCGTTGTTGTTGGTGTGTTCAGATTGTCTAGGAAGTGAGCAGCAGAATCTTGCCAATGTGCGTCGAGGTCTTCATGAGTCGGTGAGCGTCGGCGGCTTCCTGCAACGGGAACGTTGCGTGGGTGAGAGGCCTCAGTGTGCCGTTCTCGAAAAGCGGCCAGACGAACTCTCGAAGATCACCAAAAATCACCGTCTTCGCTTCACTGGAACGTGCTCGCAGGCCCGCGGCGGAGAGAGAACCGCGCACTTGCATGAGGGCGCCCATCTTGATGGTGGCGTCCTCGCCGCTCATGTTGCCGATACTGGCAATGTGCCCGTCAAGCGCCAGAACAGAGATATCACGGGCGATGTAGGTCCCGCCAACGTGATCGAGCACGCGTGAAACGGTGATGCCTTCGCTTTTGAGCCGCTCCGCAAAGTCTTCCGTCTTGTAATTAATAGAGAGGGTAGCGCCGAGTGCGACGCTGGCAGCGACCTTCTCGTCGGTGCCGCAGGTCGTCACAACTTTGTAGCCCAAGGCTGTCGCCAGTTGCGTGCCGAACGTTCCGATTCCGCTGGTGCCACCGTGAAAGAGAATCCACGAACCCGCGGGAGGCATGGTTCCCTGAAAAATGTTGGACCATACGGTCGCGGCTACCTCGACGATGCCACCAGCATCCGTGACGCTCATACCCTGGGGCACCGCAAGAACGTGGGCGCTCTCGGCCACGGCATATTCGGCATAACCCCCGCCACCCAGCAGCGCACACACACTGTCGCCGATCGCCCACGCCGTGACACCCTCACCGAGTGCGGCGATGTGACCCGAGACTTCGAGCCCCAGAGTATCGGTCACGCCCGCAGCTGGGGGATGACCGCCTTGTCGTTGGAAGATGTCGGCACGGTTCACCCCGGCGGAGACCACCTTGATCAGGACTTCGCCAGGCTTCGGCACGGGGATCTCGATATCGCGAACCTCAAGAACTTCGGGACCACCGGGCTGGGACGCAACGATTGCAAACATTGAGCCAGTCTTACACGAGCAGTTGGTGCTTGGCCAAGTCGCGGTACAGGGGCGTGCTGACGACGAGCTCGGAGTGGGTACCGATGCCAACCACGTTGCCATTTTCGAGCACGACAATCTGGTCGCTGTCGACGACAGTGGAGAGACGGTGCGCGATGATCAGCAACGTGCGGTCCTGCGAGATGCGGTCGATGGCCTCGCGCATGAGCTGCTCGTTCACGCCGTCCAGGCTCGAGGTTGATTCATCCAGCAACAGGATGGGAGGAGCGGCCAACAGCGCGCGGGCAATCGCCAGACGCTGACGTTCGCCACCGGAGAGCATGACGCCCTCCTCGCCGACAGGAGCGTCGAGGCCGAGCGGGGTGCGCTCGAGAACGGTCGTGAGGTTTACCTCGTGGAGAACGGCGATGCACTGCTCGTCGGTGGCCTCGGGGGATCCCAGGCGTAGGTTGTCGCGCAGCGAGCCAGCCAGAACGGGGGCATCCTGCTCGACATAGCCAATCTGATCGCGCAGGTCAGTGCGATCCAGCCCGCGAATGTCGATACCGCCGAGGCTGATGATTCCGGATGTGGGGTCGTAGAACCGCTCAATCAAAGCCAGAATCGTGGACTTGCCCGAACCGCTGGGGCCGACAAGCGCGGTGCGCTTTCCGTGCGGAACAGTGAACGAGACGCCATGCAAGATAACGGGCGCAACTGGCTTCGGCGTGCCGTCGGCATTCAGAGTAGGGGTCGCCGCGGCGGGATCCAGGGCGTCCAGTGCGGCGAGACGGGCGGTCTCGATGACGGCTGCAGCGGCCTCCGCTTTCTCGCGACGGGTGGGCAGATTGATGCTTTCGTCTTCGACAACCGCGAGTTCGACCAAGGGATAGGCGAACCGTACGTTATCGAAAGCGATGGCCGTCTTGCTCGTGGTGACAACGTTGCGGGCGCCGCCTTCGACGACGGCCAGCGGCGCCACGTCGCGGTCGAACTCGCCTTCACTGGGCAGGGCAATGATTTCTTGGATGCGGCCGAGCGCTCCCAGGGCCGCGTTCACCGAGGTGATGGCGCCGAAGGCCTGTCCCAGCGGCATGATCATGAGGAAGAGGAAGAGGATGAAGGAGACCAGTTGCGCCACGGTGATGGCGCCATCGGCCACGCGAAATCCGCCGACGCCGAGCACGGTAAGGAAGGCGATCTGCATGGCGATACCGGCGATCGGAACAACCAGTGCAGAGATGCGGGCAACCTTGATGCCCATGCGCCAGGCACCCTCGGCTTCGGCTTCAACCGTCTTGATTTCGCGCTCGGTAGCGTTGGCGGCACGCACGGTGCGCACGGAAGAAATGGCACGTTCTACGGATGCGGCGAGCTCGCCCACCTTGGCTTGTGCCTTGCGGCTGGCCACGCGGATGCGACGTGACAGCAAGACGACAACGACCACGGCAACGAAGACGACGGTGACGGTGAGCCCAAGGAGCACGGGATCGATCAGGATCATGGCAATGAGGGCGCCGACGAAGGTGAGCGATCCGCCAATGGCCTCGACGAGACCTTGGGTGAGCACGGCGCGCAGCAGGGTCGTGTCGCTACCAACGCGGGAGACGAGGTCGCCTGTGCGGCGGGTGTCGAACTCGGCGATGGGAAGCCTCAGGATGCGACCGACGAGGCGGCGGCGAGACGAGAGTACGACGCCTTCACCGGTGCGTTGCAGCAGGTAGTGCTGGAAGCCGGAGATGAGGGCGGAGACGACGACGAGGCCGATGAGCAGCCAGACGAGGTAGCCCAGAGTGTCACCCTTCCCCACAAGCGTGATGACTTGTCCGACCAAAAGAGGCTGGGCAAGGGTCGCACCGGCACCCAAGACGCTCAGAACAACGACGAAGCCAAGCACGCGACGGTGCTCAAGGAGGTAGGGCAGAAGCTGACCGAACGTGGCCTTCGAACCGGGGCCGGAACCATGACCGGACGCGGCAGGGGCGCCATTTCCACGACGAGTGCGCGATCGTGGGCTGTGGGTGCGTGAAGTAGACATCATTGTGATTCTATTTCTCGCTCCCGCGCGAAGCTGGGGGTTTCACTGGAGGCGAAACAGACACCAGGAGGTGCTCGGCCGCGGAACGGGCGCGAGGCCTAGCCGGAAGCTCCTTAGGAGCGCCAGCTCGCGAGTAAATCAGAAACGGCGGTGCTAAATTCGGGGTTGTCGCTGCCACAGACGTAGGTGCTGAATTCGGCCGTTTTTCCGTCGGTGTAGGTAAGTTTCACGTTGCTGGTGAGGCCCCCGACGCATCCGCTGGAAGCCCCCAAGGTATCGGTTACCCCCGGTTGAACGTCATACTTCGTCAGCAACGCTTGAAGGGCACTCATTCTGCTCGCACTGGTCACCACCACGTCAGCCGGGGTGGCATTCGTTCCCGCCTGCGTCTGCGAATAGGTCACCTGTGAAATCACGGGAGCTGCGGCGGGAACGTTCGTGAGAGCAAATAACGCGACCCCGACGATGGCTGCCAAGATAATGGCCGCCGCGACCAAGACACCAACCGTGTGGGCCTTCAGCCACGCTCCCATGCGAGATGAAGCTTTACTTGCCGGTCCAGGCGACCGCCAGGACAACGTTCAGAGTGGTGAGCCCACCGATGGACCACAGAACCCACGCGGGAGCGACCTCGCGCTTGCGGTAGATGAAGACCAAGGCAACGATGACCAGAAGGACGACAAGCTTGACGGCAATCTTGGTGTTGTTGACGGTCTCGTCAGGAACAAGGCCGGCGGAATAGATGCCCGTCAGGGCAAGACCCGTGATGAGCTGCAGGAGCGAGCCGTCGATCATGCCGCGAAGGATGCGACCCTTGCCTTTGGCGATGTCCTTTACTTGAACCAGGAACGAGCCCAGCAAGAAGGAGAGACCGATGAAGTGAAGGATGACCAGAATGGTCGCGAGAATCTGCATGCCGTCAGCATAGCTAGTTCGAAGCCTTCGACGAAACCCTTTTTGCGACCGCAAAGGTCACAATGGGGGACAAAAGCCTACTTTTTAGCGAGCTGCTTGATGAGGACCGCTGTGGAAAGTGCGGCAGTGGCCGCCTCGGCACCCTTGTCTTCTTTTGACCCTGGGAGGCCAGCGCGGTCAAGGCCCTGCTGCTCGTCATCGAGGGTGAGCACACCAAAACCGACAGGCTTTCCGGTATCCAGCATGACGCGAAGCAAGCCATCGGTCGTGGCGCTAGAAACGTACTCGAAGTGGGGAGTGCCACCGCGAATGATCACGCCGAGGGCGACCACGGCATCCGCGCCATTTTCTAAGGCCACCTTGCTGGCAAGGGGGAGCTCGAAGCTTCCGGATACCCGAACCAGCGTGTGCGAGGCACCACTCTCGTTAAGGGTGCGCTGGGCGCCGGCAATCATTCCGTTGGTGATGACATCGTGCCACTGGCCAGCGATGATCACCACGTTCAGGCCGTGGCCGTCAACGGCAATCGTGGGGGAACCTTCGCCGCTCATGCGGTGACCTCTTTCTGGTCTTTCGCGGCCGAACCCAAGGCGGAAAGGCCGCCGGGGAGCTGGTGGCCCATGCGGTCACGCTTCACGCCCAAGTAGTCCGTGTTGAACTGTCCGAGGCCAACGATGAGAGGAACCAGAGCGTTGATCTTGATGCCGTGATCCTCCAGTTGGCGCTGCTTTTCGGGGTTGTTCGAAAGCAGGCGTACCGAGCGGATGCCCATGTCGTCGAGCATGCGAGCCGCGGCGGTATAGTCGCGGGCGTCGGCGGGAAGGCCGAGGGCGAGGTTGGCATCCAAGGTATCGAAGCCCTGCTCCTGCAGCTTGTAGGCCTTGAACTTGTTGACCAGGCCAATGCCGCGACCCTCGTGGCCGCGCATGTACAACACGACACCACCCTCGCTGTTGATAATGCGCAGAGCGTCGTTGAGCTGGGGGCCACACTCGCACTTGAGGGAGTGCAGTGCCTCGCCCGTGACACATTCGGAGTGCACGCGCACGAGGGCGTTATCGGCAGCGGGTGTGCCAGAAACGATCGCGATGTGGTCAGATCCCGTGGCGTGATCGCGGTAGCCGCGCATGCGGAAGGTGCCGAACTCGGTGGGAACAATGGTCTCGACCTCAAACGCCACACGGTGCTCGTCGAGTGCTTCGGCGGTGGGCTCTTCGAGAGGGAACGCGTTCAGCCAATCGATCATGGCGGCAATGGTGGTGACAGGAATGTTGTCGCGCTCGCCGAGCTCGAGAAGACCCGGCATGCGCATCATGTCGCCGTCTTCGGCCACAATTTCGGCGATAACGCCCACGGGGGACAACCCCGCCAGACGCATCAGGTCAACCGCGGCTTCGGTGTGACCAGCGCGAACCAGCACGCCACCGTCAACGGCACGCAACGGCAGAATGTGTCCCGGACGAATGAGATCCATGGGGCCGGCGGTAGGATCGGCCAGCACGCGTAGCGTCGTTGCCCGGTCGGAGGCAGAGATGCCGGTGGTGACGCCAACGGCCGCATCTACGGTGATGGTGTACGCGGTCTTGCGGCTGTCCTGGCTGCGCTCAATCATGATGGGCAAGTTCAGGCGGTCAGCGACGTCGCGAGGCATGGGCGCGCAGAGAAGACCGGAAGAGTTCTTGACAATCCAGGCGATGGTTTCTTTTGTGGCAAGTTCGGCCGACGCGATGGCGTCGCCCTCGTTCTCGCGGCCCTCGTCGTCGGCGACAAGAACAACCCGTCCAGCGCGCAGAGCGGCTAGTACTTCAGGCATGGGGGTAAGAGACATTAGAGACCTTCTGACGCAATAGCGGGTGGGGCTGCGATGGATGATGCGGGGGCGCTGTCGAATGCCGGTGGAGCGGGCATCTGGAACGCAAGCATGCGGTGAACGTGGCGGGCCACAATGTCGCTTTCAATGTTGACGCGATCCCCGACGACGCGCTCACCGAGGGTCGTGGCGATCAGTGTCTCCGGGATGAGCGACACCTCAAACCACTGCTCGATGTCGTGCGGGTCGCTCACGTTGCTCACCGTGAGCGACGTGCCGTCAACCGCGATAGAGCCCTTATCGGCGACGAGCGGGGCGATGGCGGGGGTGAGCGAAAACCGGAGGACTCGCCATTCCTGGCTGGGAGTGATCGAGAGAACGGTGGCGGTTCCGTCGATGTGGCCCTGAACGATGTGACCACCGAGGCGGTCGCCGGCGCGGGCGGCGCGCTCGAGGTTGACGGCCGTGCCAACGGTTGCGTTGCGCATCGTGCTCATGGCGAGGGTCTGCTCCATGACGTCCGCGGTAAAGGAGTCCGCGGTTTGTTCCACAACCGTCAGGCACACTCCGCTGACCGCGATGGAATCACCGTGGTGGGCATCGGCAAGGACCGTTTTCCCCGTGATGGTGAAACGCGCGGCGTCGGGCAACTTCTGAATCGCGGTGATGGTTCCGAGCTCTTCGATGAGGCCAGTGAACATGTCAGGATTCCTTTCCGGAGTGAGCGACGGGGAGTGATTGGGCTTCTCTGAACGTAGCGGAACCCGCGCGTTCGCCGGCAAGACGTTCAGGATTTGGACGGTCGGCGGCATTCGAGGTCGATATCACAGGGTGGGCCTCGATGTAAATATCTTCACCCAGGAGTTCCACGGTTGTGAGTTTCAGATTGAGACGGTCGGCCAAGGTGCCGATTCCGAGGTCCGTCAGGGCCAGCTTGGGGCCACCGAGAAGAACGGGTGCGAGATAGATATAGAACCGGTCGACAACGCCGGCCTCGATGAAGGCGCTGGCCAATGTGGGGCCTCCCTCAACGAAAACCGTGCGCACCCCTTTGCTTCGAAGCTCCGCTAACGTTGCCTCGATATTCCG
Organism: Microbacteriaceae bacterium; assembly: GCA_947443745.1. Lineage (GTDB taxonomy): Bacteria > Actinomycetota > Actinomycetes > Actinomycetales > Microbacteriaceae > Alpinimonas. Next base: position 26,350 of record CANEXL010000012.1, read on the forward strand.
GTGACCGGTAACGAGAGCCTCGTGGGGGTGCCAGTAGACGAGAGAGTCGGTCGGGATGGGGCGCTCACCGATGACAACGGGCATGGGCTGATCGCCGCGCAACTCGCCACTGGGGGTGCGTGCCGTGAGCGAGGGGTTGTCGGCAAGGATTGTTCCGGTGCCGACGACAATCGCGTCGGCTTCTGAGCGCTGGATGTGCACGCGTTCGCGAGCGGCCTCGCCGGAAATCCACTGGCTCGTTCCGTCTTCAGCAGCAGCGCGGCCGTCGAGGCTAGAAGCCCATTTGAGTGTGACGAAAGGGCGGCCCAGTTTGGCGGACCGCATCCAGTCATGAAGTTGTTCGTTGACCTCGTCAGCGAGAACTCCGCTGTCGACGGTGATTCCCGC
>CANEXL010000013.1 GCA_947443745.1 Microbacteriaceae bacterium
GAAGGCCGTCTCGGCCGTAGCTCTTGCCGCGTCGGCACTCCTCGTTGGTGCCGCCTCAGCGGCTCCCGCTTTTGCGACGACGACCGCTGCCACCTACGGCACATGGGGCGAACCCACCGAGGTCACTCCATACGTCAACTACACCGGAACGGTCTCCTTCGGGACTTCCGGCATCTCGGATGCAACGTATGACACGACCTTCGACGACAACGACAGCTACAACGAAGTTTCCCTCGACGTCAACACGGACGAATATCTCACGGCGGAGACTCCGTTCGGAGCAGTCTTCGGGGCAAGCGGACCCTCGGACACCACGAACTTCATGCGTGCGGATGTCCACAATTCTGAGACGACCGTCATCACCTTTGACACGCCCGTTCCCGCAAACCGTCTTGGCTTAGCCGTTGGAGATTTGGACCTAGACACCGCTGTCATCTCAGCGACCGATGGTTCCGGAACACCTCTGACCGACACGCAGCTCTTTGGCTCCTCGACCACAAACGCCTTCAACTTGTGTGTCGTAACCACCAGCCTTCCCCCTGAGTGCGAGCCCGACGGCACCTACACGGAAGCCCCCCTTGTTACCTCCGCCGCACACAGTGTCACTTTTGGATTCAATGTCGTCGGCGAAGACGTTGGTGTAACGGGCTGGATCTACCCCTCGGCTGACATCAAGACACTCACGATTCTTCACACCAACACCGATAGCGATCGAAGCTCGATCCGCGTCTGGCTCGCCGCGATTGACGAAGCAGCACCCGTTCTGCCCAACACGGCAGCGCCCGAAGCCGGAGCGACCCTCTGGATCGCTCTCGCCCTCGGACTGCTTGGCATGGGTGGCCTCGTTGCCGCTAACCGCCGCAAGGTAAATGCCTAACAATTCACCACAGCAACGACTAAGGGTCCTTCCGCTTCATGTGGAGGGCCCTTATTTACACATCGCCTCCCCATCCGCAATAAGCGCTATAATTCTGTACATGTCTACTCTTTCCGTCGCTGATGCCCGTGCAAATTTTTCTCGTGTCGTTGAATCTGCATCGAAGACGCACGAGCGGTTTGACGTGACCAAAAACGGGGGCCGAGTTGCCGTCATCCTTGGCGCCGATGATTTCGATGCCCTACTGGAAACAGTTGAGATCCTTGCCGACACCGAAGCAATGCAGTCCATACGCCAGGGTCTTGCAGACCTCGCAGCCGGCGCCATGACGAACGCTGACGAAGTGAGGGCAGAAATGCAGCGCACCGGTCGGCTTCTGAAGTGAGCGAACCATACTCCGTACGCTTTTCAGCATCAGCTCGGCGGGCTCTCTCCGAAACCCTGCCCGAGAAGGTTGCTGCCGCTGCTTTTGAATTCATCATGGGCACCCTCGCGGAGAATCCCCAACGAGTCGGGAAGCAACTTCACGAGCCGCTTTTTCCTCTGTACTCTGCCCGCCGTGGCGAGTACCGCGTGATTTATCGCATCGTCAAAAAGGAACTCATCATCGATGTGATTTCACTCACGCACCGCAGAGACACCTACCGAAACCAGAATTGATCACGCGATGATCAACCTTGCTCGCTGAGCCCTGAGCGAGGAAGCCTACGCAGCGCCCTCAAACATGGAGGTCACGGATCCGTCATCAAAGACCTCGTGAATGGCCCGTGCCAGCAACGGGGCAATGGGCAAAACCGTGAGGGTATCGAAGCGCTTCTCGGGAGGAACGGGCAGCGTGTCGGTGACGACGACCTGGTCGATGAACTCGGACTGCAGCAACTCAACCGCGGGGTCGGAGAAGACCGCGTGGGTGGCGGCAACGACTACACCGATGGCGCCGGCTGCCTTGAGAGCCTCAGCGGCCTTGACGATGGTGCGGCCGGTGTCAATCAAGTCATCAACGATGAGGCAGACGCGCCCTTCGACCTGACCGACGATCTCGTGAACGGTGACCTGGTTGTGCACCTTGGGGTCACGACGTTTGTGAATGATGGCCAGTGGGCAGCCAAGCTTCTCACTCCAGATGTCTGCGACGCGGACGCGACCCATATCAGGCGAAACGACCGTCAGGGTCGAGGGGTCCAACTGAGCGCGGAAGTGCTCCAGCAAGACGGGCATCGCAAAGAGGTGATCGACGGGGCCGTCGAAGAACCCCTGAATCTGAGCAGCGTGCAGGTCGATGCTCATAATGCGGTCGGCACCGGCAGCTTTGAAGAGGTCGGCGACGAGACGAGCAGAGATGGGCTCGCGACCGCGACCCTTTTTGTCTTGACGAGCGTAGGGGTAGAAAGGCGCAACGACGGTGATGCGCTTGCAGGAGGCGCGCTTGAGGGCATCCACCATGATGAGTTGTTCCATCAGCCACTCGTTGATGGGAGCACTGTGCGATTGGAGAACGAAGGCGTCTGCGCCGCGAACACTCTCGTCATAGCGAGCGTAGATTTCGCCATTGGCGAAGGTGCGTAAGTCTGTCGTCGAAACTTCGCAGCCGAGTTCAACAGCCACCTGCTCGGCAAGCTCGGGATGTGCACGGCCGGATACCAGAACGAGTTTCTTCTTGTTCTGAACGACTATTTCGGTCACGGTGCCCCTTTGGCGTCGGCGTAGCTTGCGCTATTTTTCGTCAGATTGCTCGGCAGCGAGTGCGGCTGCCGAACCGGGACGGTTGGTGACGACCCAACCATCCATGTTGCGTTGCGGAGCCACGGTGATGGCCAGTGAGCCGGCGGGGACATTCTTGCGAACAACCGTGCCGGCGCCCGTGTACGCGCCATCTCCAATTGTAATCGGAGCCACGAAGACGTTATGCGACCCTGTTCGAACATTGGACCCGATGACCGAGTGGTTTTTTGTCACACCGTCGTAGTTGGCAAAAATTGTTCCGGCACCGATGTTGCTGCCTTCGCCGATGGTGGCGTCGCCCACGTAGGAGAGGTGCGGCACTTTGCTACCGACACCGATACGCGCGTTCTTGGTTTCGACGAACGTGCCGATTTTTCCGTCGTCGTCGAGGTAGGTTCCGGGGCGTAGATACGCGAAGGGGCCAACTGTGGCGCGGGCGCCGATAACCGCCAGGGTAGCATCGGTTCGCTTGACCGTGGCACCGGCACCGACTTCGGTATCGACCAGCGTGGTGTCGGGGCCAACAACAGCACCGGTTTCAATAACGGTGGCGCCAAGCAACTGGGTTCCGGGCTTGATTTCCACGTCGGGCGCCAACTGAACCTGAAGATCGATCCAGGTGGTGGCAGGGTCGACGATGGTGACGCCGGCAAGTTGCCAGCCGCGCACGATGAGCCCGTTCAACAAGCCAGCGGCGCGGGCCAGCTGAGCGCGGTCGTTGATGCCCTCAACCTTCCACGATTCACTGAGTTCCACAGCGGCGACCGTGGCACCGGATGACCGAAGCAAGCCGATGACGTCGGTAATGTACTTCTCGCCCTGCGAGTTCTCCGTCGTGAGATGAGCCAGTTGCTGCTTCAACGGAGCCAGCGAAAAGACGTAGATGCCCGCATTGATTTCGCGCACGTCGCGCTCGTCGGGAGAGGCGTCCTTGTGCTCAACAATGCGATCGAGGTGACCATCTGTGGAACGGATGATGCGACCATAGCCGTCAGCGTCATCCAGCGTGGTCGAAAGAATTGTGGCCGCGGCCTGATCTTCGCGGTGAGCGGAAACGAGGCGCTTCAGGGTTTCGGCGTCAAGGAGGGGAACGTCGCCGTTGACGACGAGGATGTCGCCTGTGAAGCCCGACGGGATTGCAGCGACGGCCAGCTCGACCGCGCGGCCCGTTCCGGGAATATCGTCTTGGTCGACGATGATGCTGGAGGGAAGGTCAACTTCGATGACCTCAACCAAACGATCGCGTTCATGCCGAACGACGGTCACGACATGCGCAGCCTCGAGTTCGCGCGCCGTGGCGAGAACATGGCTGACAACGGAAACGCCGCCCAGCTTGTGCAACAACTTAGGCGTCGTGCTCTTCATGCGGGTGCCCTGGCCTGCCGCCAAAACGATGATGGCGAGATGTGCATCAGCCATGGGATTCCCTTCATCCGCTCCGCCACCAGGACTCGAACCTAGACAGGCAGCTCCAAAGGCTGCCGTGCTGCCATTACACCATGGCGGAATTATGAAATTAGTCGTGCAATCTCACTTCCTCCATTCTGCCAGATAATCAGGCGGGATAATGAGTACATGACACCCGAGAACGACGAAGTCGACCGAATTGTTGAATCGTGGAAGCGTGAACGCCCCGATCTCGACTTCGCTCCGCTTCAGATTTTGTCTCGGGTAGGTCGTTTGGCCAAAATGCTCGACCGGGCGCGTCGCACGGCGTTCACACGCTCTGAACTGGATTCGTGGGAGTTCGACGTGCTCGCCGCCCTGCGCCGCGAGGGTGATCCATATCAGCTCAGCCCCAAGGGTTTGCTGGCGCAGACACTCGTTTCCAGCGGCACCATGACAAACCGCATTGACCGCCTCGTGGAGCGCGGGCTGGTCGAGCGCCAGGTTGACCCTAATGACGGTCGCGGCGTTCTGGTCAAAATGACCTCCGCCGGGCTTACCCGAGTGGATGCGGCCATCACGCGCCTGGTCGACGCCGAGGCTCTGCTGCTCTCGTCCCTCTCGCGCTCCGAGCAAGGTCGGCTAGCCGAAGCCCTCCGTCGCCTCAGCATCCAGGTCGACGAGCGCGACGCGCGCCTGCCTTAGAGCAGGAACGCGTCGCTCGTTCGTCTGGGCTAGCTCGCCAGAGCAAACCCGCGATAGCCATCCGCTGCGACCTCATCGCAGGCCGCCCGGAAGGGGCCGACACCCATGAGGGCGGGGAGCACCACGTGCGCCTTACCAGCCACGTTGTCACCCATGTACCAGGAGTGGCTATTGCGGTGCACCGTGAACTGGCCGATGCCATTGTTCATCTCGACCCAGGCATCCTGAGCTTCGGGGGTTGCCTCCATGCGGTTGTACCCCTTGTCCGTCAGGTACTTGATCGTGTCGGTGATGAAGTCCACGTGCTGCTCAATGGAGACGACCACGTTGGAGAGCACCGAGGGGCTTTGCGGGCCCGTCACCAAGAAGAGGTTCGGGAAACCCGCGGTCATCGTGCCCAGATACGTTTTCGCTCCGGCGTTCCAGACCTCACGGAGGTTAACCCCGTCGACGCCAATGATGTCGACATCACTGACGACACCGGTAAAGGCGTCGTAGCCGGTGGCATGAACAATGATGTCCACGTCGACGGCACCGGCATCCGTCATAAAGCCGGTGGGCGTGATGGCCTTCAACGGGTTCTCCAAGAGGTCAACGAGGTGCACGTTGTCCTGGTTGTAGATCTCGTAGTACCCGGTGTCGATGCACGTGCGACGGGTGCCGAACGGATAGCTCTTGGGGATGAGCTTCTCGGCGATGGCGGGGTCTTTAACGCGTTCGCGAACCTTGCTGCCCAGAAAATCGGAGATGGTCTGGTTGGCGGCGTCGTCGACCAAGACGTCCGTGAAGGAGCCAAAGAACGTGAACGGCGACATGTTGTCATAGACGTTCTGGTAGAACGCGTCCCGTTCTTCCTTGGTCACTTCGAGGGCGCTCTTGCCGGTTCCAGGAAGGCCCAGGCCATCCATGGAGTCCCGTTTGCGGAGGCGTTCCGAGGCGTAGTTTGCCTTGACATCGGCGATTTCCTTCGCCGTCAACGGACGATTGTGAGCGGGAACAGACCAGCTCGGCGTGCGCTGCAGAACGAAGAGTTCCTTGGCGGTCTTGGCGATCTCTGACGAGACCTGAATCCCGGTCGAACCCGTTCCAATGACGGCAACGCGCTTGCCGGCAAAGTCGACGGGCGTCTTCGGCCAGCTCGTCGTGTAGAGGTTGAGGCCCGTAAAGGTCTCCGCGCCCGGCAGATCGTTCTTCTTCGGCACAGAGAGGGCACCCGTCGCCATGACGACCCAGCGAGCCGTTATGGTGTTGCCAGTGTCGGTCGTGACAGTCCAGATGTTGGCCGCGTTGTCGAACGTTGCCCGCGTCAGTTTGGTGTTGAACTCAAAGTGCTTCTTGAGATCAAAACGCTCGGCCACGTGCTGGGCATACTTCAGAATGTCAGGCTGGGCAGAGTAGCGCTCCGGCCAGACCCATTCCTGCTGCAGTCCCTCATCCCAGGAATACGAGTATTCGACGCTTTCCACGTCGCACCGGAGGCCGGGGTAGGTGTTCCAGTACCAGGTTCCGCCGACGTCGCCACCCTTTTCGATGCCGTGAACCGTGCGTCCCTGCTCGAGAAGACGACGAACGGCCATCATTCCGGCGAAGCCCGCGCCGACAACGACGGTGTCAACATCCGGTTCGGTGATGTTCTGTGCTGAGGATGTCATGGCCGTTACTTTCCGGCCAGCTTGGAGGCTGCCCAGGCGCCCGCTTCGGCGATCATGTCGCGTCCTTCGCCAAGCATGAAGGCGAAGAGCGACCAGTCGTGCACCATTTCGGGCCACACGTGCAGGGTGACATTCACGAGGGATTCCCCGGCCTTGGCGGCGAATCGGGTGGAGTCGCTCAGCAGGATCTCATCGGAACCGACCTCGATGAGGAGGGGGGCCAGACCGGTGAGGTCACCCAGAAGTGGGGAGACCAGCGGGTCCGTGGCGGAGTGGCCGGCAAGGTACTGCTCGGCACCGGCGCGAAGCCCCGGCACGCTGAGGGAATTGTCGACGTCTGCCTTGGAGACCAATGTCTCACCCGAGAAGGTGAGGTCCGTCCAGGGAGAGAGGAGGACGGCACCGGCTGGCTGGGTAAGCCCGGATTCGCGGATGCTCATCAACAGCGCGGCCGCAAGGCCACCACCGGCGGAGTCTCCGCAGACGATGATCTGGTGCGCGCCGAATCCCTCGGAGAGAAGACCCTTGTAGGCGGCAAGCGCGTCATCGATGGCTGCGGGGTAGGCGTGCTCGGGGGCGAGGCGGTAGTCGATGGAGAACATGGCGGCACCGGATGCCTGCGCAATTCCCCCCGAGAGACCGCGGTAACCGAACGCGGTGCCCACCAGGTACGCGCCACCGTGCACGTACAGTACGACGGTCGCGGACTTCGCGGGGCCCGCGAGCCACAGCCCGCTGACACCGCCGACGGTGCGTTCGGTGAAGGCGTAGGACTCATCGACGGGGAACGTTGCGAGCATCCCGTCAAACATGGCTCGAACCTCAGTAGCGGGGTTCGAAAAGTCGGGGCCACCGGCGGCGAGCATTCCCTTGAGAGTTGCGAGTTCTTCTGACGACATTGTCATTTCCTTTATCCGAGGCGAAAGAGCAGAGAAACGTGCTCAGTCATATCATCCCTCGTGGGGAAAAAAGGCGTTTGGCATTGGGTGCAGTGACGTGGGAGTTTTCCGCACACCTCGAAAAAGCCGGAGTCGACCCGAGAGATTCCGTCGTGAGAGCGGTCAGGCGGCGATCGGGAGAACGCTGCGGCGCCATTCCCCGGGCGGTGTTCCAAAACTCTGCTTGAAGATGCGGCTGAAATAGCCGGGATCATCGAAGGTCCAGCGGGCGGCAATTTCTGCCACGGAGCGCGACGCATTCAGCGGGTCACTCATGTCACCGCGACATTCCTGCAGGCGACGTTGTTTGATCCACTGCGCCAGGGTCACGCCGCCCGCTTGAAAAATGTTGTGCAAATGGCGGGTGGAGATGAAGCGAGCCGCCGCAATGCTCTCGGCCGACAATGCCGGATCCTTCAGATGCTGATTGATGTAGTGACATAACTCCACCAAGACGGTTTTGCGATCCCGGCGGTCGCTCACGAGCGAACTGTCGACTTCGGAGCCCACCAGACTGGTCAACAGGTCGAGACCGGTGCGGGCAATGCGATTACCGGATGCGCTCGGCAAAATCTCGAGGTTGTCGGCCAGCGAGAGCAGGAACTGCGCGACCATGCTGGCAGGACCAGATTCGCCGTCCACTGGGTACGCCGTGAGCTCGGTGGCCAGACCCTCGGGAAGATCGAGCGCGACTTTAGGAAACATGGCGACGATGAAACGGTAGTCGTCATCAAAGTGCAGGTCGTAGGGCAAAGCCGTGTCATACAGGGCGATCGTGCCCGGGGTCAGCAGAAGTTCCCGGTTGCCCTGAGACATGACGCCGGTTCCCGAGACTTGGTAACTGATCTTGTAGTACCCGATGTTGTGCTCAGTGATCGGAGCCGGGCGGCGTTCCACGGTGTGTGCGCTCGCCCGAATGTCGCTGACCTGAAGGTCTGCCGTTCCAGCAGCCGCGTAGGAGGCTGAGAAGGTTGCCGCGTCGCGCGGGATGATGTGAAGCGGGGGAAAAGCCCGCTCCATTTCACGGCGCCAGCGAAGGATGCCCTCGGCGTCGCCGGGGCGCAGCGTGAACGCGGCCTTGTTCGCTGACAGATCCATGACGCTCACACCTCCTCGTGTGCCCTCAACACTACGGCTCCGAAAAGAATTTCGAAACCACGAACGTCCCAGCCAGGTTTCATTCACGAACTATGGCTTTTCAACGTGGCGAGTGGGACACTTAAGATATGAGTGACACATTTAGGGTGCAAGTGGGAGAAAAAGGACGCGTGGTCATCCCCGCCGAAATCCGCGCGCGTCATCGTTGGGCTCAAGGCACCGCCTTGGTCGCCATTGACACGGAGCATGGCGTCCAGCTCATGGCCCAAGAGGATCTTCTTTCCGCGCTGCGCGGGTCAATGCAAGGCAAGGGAACAGTTGCTGAATTCCTGTCCGAACGCCGTGCCGCGGCCGCCGCAGAATGACCAAAAGCAATCGAGTCTTTCTTTTTGACGCCTCAGCCATTCTCGCTTTTCTCTATAACGAAAATGGCGCAGACTTCATAGAGGATCGCTTGCCCGGCGGAGTTGTCAGCGCGGCAAATTGGTCCGAGCTCGCCCAAAAAGTCTTGCAGGCCGGGGCCGACTGGCTCCAGTACACGTCGATTCTTGCTGCGTTGAATGTGCGCGTTGAGCCCGTGACGATTTTCGATGCCGAGCTAGCGGCCGTCCTCTGGAAAGCCGGAAACGGACTCTCGCTTGGGGACCGACTCTGCTTGGCCACGGCTCAGCGCTTGAACGCCATCGTGGTCACAGCAGATACTGCGTGGGGATCATCCGCCGACATAGAACAGATTCGGTAATCGAGATACCCCATTTAGCGGCCGCAGAGCGAAGGTCATTCATCGAGAAGTCACAAATGGCGACCAACACGCCCGCACACTCACCTGATCGACGGCTCGCTTTGGCACACACCTGCCCGCCCACCCGCGCGCTTGGCCTAATCCTTGGCGAGAAGCTCCGAGAGTTCGACCCAGCGCGTTTCGAGATCGGCGATGGTGGTCTCGGCCTTACCAATGTCATCAGAGAGCGCGCCGAGGCCAACATAATCGTTGGGATCATGCGTCGCCATCTTCGCGTGAATCGCCTTGACATCACCCTGCTGCTTGGCGATCTTACGCTCGATGGAGGAGAACTCCTTCTCGGCGTTGCGCAGGTCGGCACCGGTGAGCGAGGAGACACGCGCGGCCGGAGCCGTCGAGCCAGAAACTGAGCCCGCGCCTGATGAACTCGACTCGAAGCCGGCAGATCCGTGCGTGGTCGGGGCTCCCGTTGCGGTTCCCGTCTTGGGCGCGGCCATTTGCTTGGTGCGCAGCTCGAGGTACTCATCCACTCCACGAGGAAGGTGGCGAACATGTCCATCCATGACGGCAAACTGGTTATCGGTGACGCGCTCGAGCAGGTACCGGTCGTGCGAGATGACCAGCAATGTTCCGGGCCAGGTGTCGAGCAGGTCCTCCATGGCAACGAGCATGTCGGTGTCGAGGTCGTTGGTGGGCTCGTCGAGAATCAGCACGTTGGGCTCATCGAGCAAAATGAGCAACAGTTGCAGGCGGCGCTTTTGGCCACCGCTCAAGTCCTTGACGGGGGTCGAGAGTTGAGCGCTGGCGAAACCCATGCGCTCCAAAAGCTGACCGGGAGTCATCTCCTTGCCCGCGGTGACATAGGTGGTCTTTTTGCCCGCGATAACGGTGCTGACCCGATCGTTTTGCACGTCTTTGAGCTCATCGAGCTGCTGCGTCAACGTGGCAATCTTCACGGTCGTGCCGCGCTTGATGCGGCCACTGGTGGCCTTCACATGACCGGATACGAGACCCAGCAGCGTGCTCTTGCCCGCTCCGTTGATGCCCAAGATGCCCGTGCGCTCCCCCGGCGCGATGCGCCAGGTGATGTCTTTCAGAACATCTTTTTCGCCGTAGCTGACGGAGACGTTCTCGAGGTCGACAACGTCTTTTCCGAGGCGTTGCATGGCCATCGACGACAGCGTGACACTGTCACGGATGGGCGGCTCGTCTTCGATCAGCTGGTTGGCCGCCTCGATGCGGAACTTGGGCTTGGTGCTTCGGGCGGGGGCTCCGCGGCGCAGCCACGCGAGCTCCTTGCGCATCAGGTTCTGACGCTTGTTCTCGCTGGCGGCCGACATGCGGTCACGCTCCACGCGCTGCAAAATGTAGGCCGCGTAGCCACCCTCGAAGGGCTCGAGAATACGATCGTGGACCTCCCACGTTTGCGTGGAAACCTCATCGAGGAACCACCGATCGTGGGTAACCACCACGAGGCCACCGCGGCCGTTGGGCCAGCGCTTCTTGAGGTGACCAGCCAGCCAAGAGATGCCTTCGACGTCGAGGTGGTTGGTGGGCTCATCCAGAAATATGACATCGTAATCACCGGTCAGGAGCGCGGCGAGAGCAACCCGGCGACGCTGGCCACCGGAAAGATCACTGACCAGCGCGTCCCAGGGGATATCGGAGACAAGACCAGCGAGCACGTCGCGCACGTTGGCGTCACCGGCCCAGACGTGCTCCTCGATGCCGCCAATAATCGTGTACCCGACGGTCAGGGTGGGGTCGATTTCGTCGGACTGGTCGAGCATGCCGAGCGTGAGACCGCCACTGCGAGTGACGCGACCGGAGTCGGGTTCGATGCGGCCCGCGAGCAGAGAGAGGAGTGTGGATTTTCCGTCACCGTTACGACCGACGACACCAATGCGGTCGCCATCGTTAATTCCCACGGTTACGCTATCAAAGATGACGCGAGTGGGGTATTCGAGGTGCAGGGATTCTCCGCCGAGGAGATGAGCCATTTAGTCGTTCACAATCCGGGCGCCATGCACGGGACCAGTCACGCGCAGAACGTTGTACTGCGCGGCGCTGAGGGTCACCTGCAAATCGATCGCCGCTTCGTTATCTGCCATGAGGAAGGCAATGGTGGGCCCCGAGCCCGAAACAATTCCGGCAAGAGCGCCGTTTTTTTCGCCAAGCTCAAGCAAGCGCTTGAGAGATGGTTCAAGGTGCAGTGCGGGTGCCTGCAAGTCATTAGAGAGCGCCTCGGCCAGCATGTGCGGGTCGCCGGCGCGCAGAGCGTGCAACACTGCAGGATCAACCTGAGGGGACACGGGTGAAGGCGTGATGTCGTGAACGTTGCGCTCGCGGTGGGCATCCAGCTCGGAATAAACGCTCGGGGTACTCAAACCGAAGTCAGCGATGCCCAGAACCCAGTTGAAGTGGCCCTTGGCCAGTGCAGGGCTCAGGCGGTCGCCGCGGCCCGTGCCGATTGCTGTTCCGCCGAGATACGCGAAGGGAACGTCGGAGCCGAGTTGAGCGCACAGAGCGAGCATGTCATCGCGGCTGAGGTTGGTGCCCCAGAGGGCATCACACGCGACGAGAGTCGCCGCAGCATCCGCAGAGCCGCCACCCATACCCCCGGCGACGGGAACGTGCTTCTCAATTTCGAGGCGAACTCCCCCGCGGTATTTTGTCTTGCGCGCCAGCAAGCGAGCGGCCTTGATGGCCAAGTTGGTGGCGTCGAGCGGAACCCCGGTGGTGTCGATCGGGCCCGAAAAAGAAACGGAGAAATCGTCGGCATGCCAGGCACGCACATCTTCATACAGGGAGACGGCCTGGTAGGCAGTGGCGACCTCGTGGTAGCCGTCGTCCATGACCGCACCAACGGTCAGCGAGACGTTAATCTTGCCGGGAGCCCTGGCGTGGACAGCGTCTGATGAGTGCGTCTCCGTCATGTATCAAACTTAGCGTTGACGGCCCAACGACACGAAGTCGGCGACACTCAGCCGCTCGGCGACGAGAACTATGAAGCCTTGCCGAGGTAGCTGGAGAGGGCTTCGCGCACGATTTCACTGGGTTTCCGGTGCTCAGCAGCCGCACGCGCGACAAGCGCCTCATCAAGCTCCCTTGGCAGGCGTAACGTGCGCGAGGGTGATGTGCCGGTGCGACCCAGCGACGGGCGGCCGATGGCCCGATCCACAGCGGCGGATGACCCCATGGCCGTTTCAAGAATTGCGTGGCCAGCACCCGACCGACCACTCTTGGTAATGGTCGCCGAAGTTGCAATCGTGAAGTCCGCCGATTCGGCCCAATCGCTGAGCACATCGTCACGTTCGTTCGCCAATTTTCCTGCGATGGGTTTCTTCTTCGTGGTCATGGGTTGTTCCTCTCTGCGATATCTAGAATCTTGCGTCGTGCCGGCATGACATGAAAAATCATGATGTCAGATGGCGGTGTCATGACCACCATAACCTCAAGCAAGATGTGGGAGTCCCTCGTTGGCCCGATAAAAAGGTCTGGCCTGCGGACGCTCGGCGCCCGGGGTTCGTCAAAGCTTTCTAGGCGATAGATGTAATTTTGAATCGCATTGAGGGCATCTGCTCGATCGACCCCGTGCTTATCGGCGCTTGGCTTCCATGAGATGCCCACGGGAATACTCTAAACAAAAACAGGGAGTTTTGCAAGACAATATTCGTTTTCATACGGGATGGCTATTTTTCTTCGGCGACCGGACGCAGGAGTCAGTGGGCCTGACGGCCCAACGACACGAAGTCGGCGACACTCAGCTGCTCGCCCCGGAGGGTCGGATCGATCCCGGCGGATTCCAAAAGTTCAATCGCGGCGGCGCTGGTTCCGCACAGAGTCGAAAGAGACTGACGCAACATCTTGCGGCGCTGGCCGAAAGCGGCATCCACGAGATCAAAGGTGCGGCGGCGCAAGGCTTCATCGCCGGGCTCCGTTTCGAAACGCTCAAAACCGACGAGCACGGAATCCACGTTGGGAACGGGCCAAAAAACCTGACGGCTCACGTTGCCGGCAATGCGCCACGTTCCGTACCAGGCCGCTTTGACGCTGGGACCGCCGTAGACCTTCGACCCAGGGTCCGCCGCGAGACGGTGTCCCACTTCGGCCTGCACCATAACAACGCCTGACCGGATGCTCGCAAAATGTTCCATGAAATGGAGCAAGACCGGAACCGAAATATTGTACGGAAGGTTAGCGACCAAACGCGTGGGCGCATCCGGCAGCGCCATGACTTTCATTGCATCCTCGTGAATGACGGTCAGAGATGTACCGGCCGCGTGTTCCGAAATCGTGATCGGGAGCTGGGCCGCGAGTCGCCCGTCAATCTCCACAGCCACCACAGCCGCGCCAGCTTCAAGCAGGCCGAGGGTCAGCGATCCGAGACCCGGGCCAATCTCGACAACGGTATCGCCGGATTCAACCTTGGCCACCTTGACGATCTTGCGCACCGTATTCGCATCGATGACGAAGTTCTGGCCCAGCTTCTTGGTGGGGGTGACGTCGAGCAGTTCGGCAAGTTTGCGAACCTCGGTCGCACCGAGAAGAGTGACGGAAGATTCAGGCGCCAACGGTTAGCCCCTCCTGCCAGGAGCCGTAGACGCGCTCGGTGTTGATCGCCAGTTGCGCGCAGAAATCGCCGAGATCTTCCTCAAGGTGGGTAGCCATCGCCCGCACGGTGAGGGGCGTCAGGTACGGAGCGTTGGGGCGACCACGGAAGGGTTGCGGGGTGAGGAAGGGGGCATCCGTTTCAACCAGAATCAGCTCGCGTGGAATGAGGCTAAGCGCCTCGCGCAGGTCGTCATTCTTCTTGAAGGTAACCGTGCCGGAGAACGAGAGGTACCAGCCGTTGTCGGCCGCGATGCGCGCCATGGCGGCATCTCCAGAGAAACAATGGAAAACCGTCTTGGCGGGGGCGCCGACCCGTAACAGGGTCTCGATGACGGCGTCGTGCGCATCCCGATCGTGAATCTGCATGGCGATGTCATGTTTTTTGGCGATTCCGATGTGCGCCTCAAAGGAGCGGAATTGGGCGGGTTGCCCCTCTTCGCCGGTGCGAAAAAAGTCGAGCCCGGTTTCGCCGACCGCGCGCGTGCGCGGCCAAGCGGCGAGTTCGTCGATGACGGCCAGCGCCTCGTCGAGCATTCCGGCAATCTCGTAGCGCGGTGCCTCGTTGGGATGAATGGCGACGGCCGCGAGCATGCGCGGCTCGGTGGCGGCGACTTCCGCCGACCAGCGCGAGGTTTCGATGTCGCCACCGACCTGGACCACACCCATGATGCCCACTGTGGCGGCGCGCTCAAGGTGCTCGTGAAAATCGATCGGGTTTTCGCCGTCGGCAATCTCGAGGTGGGTGTGGTTGTCGTAGGTGCCAACCGGCAGTGCCTCCGGCAGCGGCGGATACGTGAGGTCACGGGTTTGTCCGTGTGCGGCGACCTTCTCACGCTTGCGGATATATGCCGATTCAGTCATACGAATACAGCGCGCCTATTTGCCGGCTGATGCGGAGGCGACGCCAGCGGCGGAATCCTCGAACGTGGTTTCGATGCGGGGGAACAGCGGCTCCAACGCAGCGGTCTGAGCGCCCACGGCTAACTGACCCCAGGTGCCAGCCGAGCGCACGGGCTGCGCCACAAGCGCACCCAGAGCAGCCTCGGCGCCGAGCGCGGTCCACAGCTTTGCGGTCGAACGCGGAATGACGGGAGAAAGCACAACGGCGAGCGCCCGCAACCCTTCGAGCGCGGTGTACAAAACGGTGGCCAGACGATCCCGGTCGGCGGGGTCCTTGGCGAGAACCCAGGGCTCCGTCTCGGTGATGTACCCGTTGAGTGCTTCGACAATGGTCCAGATGGAGGCAATGGCTTCGTGCATGGCCAAGCGTTCGACAGCATCGTCTGCGGCCACGACGGCGGCGGCCACGATGTTCTGAATGTTGGTGTCAACATCCTCGTACACACCGGGCGCCGGAACGACACCCTCGAAGTAGCGCCCGACCATGGCAATCGTGCGCGAGGCGAGGTTGCCAAAACCGTTAGCGAGCTCAGCTTGGTAGCGGGCCGACAAGTCTTCCCAGCTGAACGAGCCGTCTTGGCCGAAGCTGATAGCGCTCATGAAGTAGTACCGAAACGCATCAGACCCGAAGGTATCGGTGATCTGGTTCGGGGCGATGCCGGTCAGTTTCGACTTCGACATCTTTTCGCCGCCAACGAGCAACCACCCGTGGCCAAAGACCTGGTGGGGAACCTCGAGCCCGGCAGCCAACAACATGGCAGGCCAGATGACGGCGTGGAAGCGCAGAATGTCTTTACCCACAATGTGGGTACCGGGCCAGCGTCGGGCCAGCGTCTCCGAGTCGTAGCCATAGCCCGAAGCGGTGATGTAGTTCAGCAACGCGTCGAACCACACGTAGACGACGTGGGTGTCATCCCACGGAAGCTTGATTCCCCAGTCGAAGCTGGAGCGTGAAATGGAGAGGTCGGAGAGACCCTGCTTCACGAATTGGATGACCTCGTTGCGCGCCGACTCGGGCTGAATGAAATCGGGGCGCGCCTCATACAGATCGAGGAGCGTCTGCGTGAAGTCGCTCATGCGGAAGAAGTAGTTCTTCTCGTGCAGCATTTCAACCGGCTTGGAGTGAATGGCGCAGACCTGCTGGCCCACATACTCCCCCGTGCCGTCTACGAGATCAGACGCCTGCTTGTATTCTTCACAACCGACACAGTACGAACCCTCGTACTCACCGGTGTAGATATACCCGCCGTCATAGAGGTGTTGCAAAAACTTTTGAACATTTTCTTCGTGGCGTGCATCCGTGGTGCGAATGAAATCGTCATTAGAGATGTCGATTTCTTTCAGCAGTGGCTTCCACGAGTTCTCGACCAGGCGATCCGCCCATTCCTGCGGCGTAGAGCCGTTTGCGGTGGCCGTACGCAAGATTTTCTGACCGTGCTCGTCGGTGCCCGTGAGCAGCCAGGTGTCGTCTCCGGCCTGGCGGTGCCAGCGCGCAAGGACGTCTGCGGCCACCTCGGTATAGGCGTGCCCGATGTGGGGAACGTCATTTACATAGAAGATGGGCGTAGTGACATAGAAACTTTTGCCGGAAGACATGGTCTCTATTCTAATTTGAGCAACAAGGATGCGAGGACCGCGTGAGCGCCACCCCAGAGCACGCCCATTTCAGCAGATCAGCGCGCATTCTCATCACCCTGGCGGCGGCGAGCATTGCCGTGTGGGGCCTCCACAGTGCCCGCGACGTCATCGGCCCACTGGTGTTGGCCGCGGTTCTGACGATTGTCGCGCATCCGGTTCGGTATCGCCTCGAGCGCTGGGGCTGGCCGCGCTGGATCGCCACCGCTGCTGTCGTGCTCGCCGTCTACGTTGCTCTCGCCATTTTTGCCACCCTGCTCGCGTATGCCGTCACCCAGTTCGCCCAGCAACTTCCCGAGTACGCCGATCGCCTCACGGCTGTCTCCGATCAGATCGTGGGGTGGATGACCACGACGGGCATTGTGCCGGTCGGAACCGATTCGTTGATCGCTGGGTTCAATACCGACCAACTCGTATCCGTCGGGCTCAGCATCGCCAACAGTTTCTTTGACTCCTCCATCGGTCTGGTGCTGGTCGTGGCGTATGTCATTTTCATGGCAGCGGATGCCGCTTTCGTGCCGGGACTTCTCGCGGAACTCGCGCAGCGCCGCCCACTCCTCGCGTCCTCAGCAAACGCCTACGCCGTGGGCGTGCGCCGCTACGTGGTCGTCAACACGATCTTCGGTGTGTTCATCGCCGTGCTGGACGGAGTGATTCTGCTGGCGCTCGGAATTCCCGGACCGCTCACGTGGGCCGTTCTGGCGTTCATCACCAACTACATCCCGAACATTGGGTTCGTCATCGGTGTTATTCCCCCGGCCATCATCGCCCTCCTGATTGGCGGATGGCCGCTCGCGATTCTGGTCATCCTTTTATATGCCGCCGCGAACATGATTCAGACGCTCGTGCAACCCATTTTCGTTGGCGTGCACGTGGGAATCGGCTTCACCCTGACCTTTGTCTCGGTCATTGTGTGGGCGTCCATCCTCGGTCCGCTGGGCGCTCTGCTCGCCGTGCCGATGACCCTGCTGGTTCGCATGATCCTGATCGATTCGGATCCCAAGGGCGAATGGGCCGCCAGACTCACCGGCAACCTCATGCAGAAACGGCCGCCGCGCAAAGGCGCGACCAAAGATTCTGAAAGCTAGCGCGCCTCGAGAGCTGCCTGATAGAGGTCACGCTTTCCGAGCCCCGTTGCCTCGGCCACCTGGGTCGTTGCTTCTTTGAGCCGAACGCCGTCGGCCACCAGGGTGCGCACCTGCGCGAGGCCCGCCGCCAGGCTCATGGTTGACGGTTCGGCTCCGGCGACAACGAGGGCGATTTCCCCGCGAACTCCTTCGGCAGCCCACTCCGCAAGTTCGGCCAGCGTTCCCCGCTTGACCTCCTCGAACATCTTGGTCAGTTCCCGGCAGACCACAGCACGGCGGTCGGCGCCCAGAACGTCGCGGGCATCCGCCAAAGAATCGGCCAGACGGTTCGGGGATTCGAAGAACACCATGGTGCGGGTCTCACGGGCAAGCTCGGTAAACAGCGTCGTGCGCTCCCCCTGCTTGCGTGGCAAGAAACCTTCGAACGTGAAGCGATCGGTGGGGAGACCCGCTACGGCGAGCGCGGTAATAACGGCGCTGGGGCCGGGGAGGGCGGTGACCTGAACACCGGCGGCCGCAGCGGCTTCGACGAGGTGAAAGCCCGGATCGCTCACCGTGGGCATTCCCGCATCGCTGAGCACCAAAACATCGGTGCCTCGGGCAAGTTCGATAATCTCTAGCGACTTATAGCTCTCGTTATGGTCATGCAACGCAATGAGTCGCGGACGATTTTCGATACCAAGTGCCCCGAGGAGCTTCTGCGTGGTGCGGGTATCTTCGCTGGCGATAATGGTGACCGTGCTCAGCATCTCCACGAGACGGCGCGACACGTCGCCAAGATTGCCAATGGGAGTTGCTCCGAGAATGATCACGCCTCCAGTCTGGCACTGCCATCGCTCGCTATGATTTCCACGTGACCGAAGACATGACGGATGCGCCGGGAGACCCGGCGGCGAAGCCCGTTATTGACCCCCCTATCGGCCCCCCTGTCGAGCTCACTCGCCGCGCTGCTCGAGCCGCCCGCGAAGCCCTCGAAACCGCCGAGTTTGAGCAGCAAACCGCACTGCTGAACAAGACTGCTCCCGCGGCGGCCGCCCCTGCTGTGTTCGCTGACACCCCTCTCGTCGCCGTCGCCGCTGACGACACCCCGCGCGGATCGCGCCTCGACGACTGGTGGGCACGCGTTCTGTCCACTCCTGCCCGACTGAGATTCTGGTACTGGGGCGGACCGCTAGTGGTCATGGCGCTCGCCGCCGTCCTGCGACTGTGGAACCTCGGCCAACCGCACTCGCTGGTCTTCGACGAAACGTTCTACGTCAAAGACGCGTGGAGCCTGTGGAATAACGGGTACGAAACCACATGGCCCGCCGAGACCGACCCAAAGTTTGCCGCCGGCGACACAAACATTTTTAAAACGGATGGTTCCTACGTCGTTCACCCCCCACTGGGCAAGTGGTTGATTGCTCTCGGTATGGCCGCATTCGGAGCCAACGATTCGTTTGGCTGGCGCATCTCGGTGGCTATCGCCGGCATCCTGATGGTGTTGCTCGTTACCCTCATTGCGCGGCGCCTCACCGGCTCCACGCTGCTGGCCGTTATTGCAGGTGGCCTGCTCGCCATCGATGGTCACGCCATCACGCTCTCGCGGGTGAGTCTGCTCGATAACTTTGTGGCCCTATTTGCCCTCGCCGGGTTCGGCCTCATGCTCATCGATCGAGAATGGTCGAGGCGACGGCTCGGGGAGATTGTGGCCGAATGGCGAAGCCGCGGCCGTTCCACGACCTGGGGGCCGACGCTGTGGTGGCGCCCGTGGCTCGTTACCGCCGGTCTCGCCTTTGGCCTCGCCTGCAGCGTCAAGTGGTCGGGTGTTTACTTCTTGGCCGCGTTCGGCGTCTATGTCATCGTCATGGATGCCCTAGATCGCAAGCGCGAAGGCATCCCCTTCTGGATCACGGCCGCCCTGTTGAAGCAGGCGCCGGCAGGATTCTTGGCCATGGTCCCCATCGCCTTCGTCACCTACCTCGTGTCGTGGACCGGCTGGATTCTCACCTCCGGCGGCTATGGTCGCCACACCATTTCGCCAACGAACGGTCTCGCTTTTACGGGGCCCTTCTCGTGGATTCCCGAGTGGGCGCAGAACCTGTGGCTGTACCACCAGTCCGCGTACGCCTTCCACACTGGACTCACCGTTTCGCATCCGTATCAGGCCAACCCGCTGACCTGGTTATTCATGATTCGCCCGACCAGCATGTTTTACGAGGGCTCCAAGCTCGGCGAGAACGGCTGCCAATTCGATAGCTGCTCCTCGGCAATCACGGCACTGGCCAACCCCCTCATCTGGTGGGCCGCCACCGCTGCTATCGGGTACCTCATCTACCGATTTGTGCGCTGGCATGAATGGCGCGTGGGCCTCATTCTCATGGGCATGGTCGCCGGATACTTGCCCTGGCTGATGTACATGAACCGCACCGTTTTTCAGTTCTACGGCATCATTTACGAGCCCTACATGATTCTGGGGTTGATGTTCACGATCGGCATCATTCTGGGCAAACGAACGGATGCGACCTGGCACCGGCTCAGCGGCATCCGGGTAGTGGCCATCTATCTCGTCTTCGTGGTGCTCGTCAGCGCCTTCTTCTATCCACTCTGGTCGGGCATGCAGATTCCGTATTGGTTCTGGCAGGCGCACATGTGGTTACCGAGCTGGGTGTAGCTTTCTGATCTGCGGGCGGGTATCCGTTACCGCATGTGACGCCCCCAAATGGTCGGTGCCCCGCAACTTCGGTACCGTTAGGCCATGGCAGATCGCGAGTACGGGTTCAAGACCCGTTCCATTCACGCAGGTAACATTCCCGACGCAGTGACGGGTGCCCGTGCTCTGCCCATTTACCAGACCAGTGCGTTTGTTTTTGATGACACCTCGGATGCCGCAGCGCGCTTCGCGCTGCAGAAATACGGCAACATCTACTCGCGTCTAGGCAACCCCACGGTCGCCGCGTTCGAAGAGCGCGTCGCAAGCCTCGAGGGCGGTCTCGGTGCTGTCGCCACGTCGTCGGGCCTCTCGGCGCAGTACATCACCTTCGCCTCCCTCACCGGTGCCGGCGATCACATTGTCTCTTCGGCCAACCTCTACGGTGGCTCTATCACGCAGCTCGATGTGACCCTGCGCCGCTTCGGCGTCGACACCACGTTTGTGCGCTCGGCTAACCCCGAGGACTACGCGGCAGCCATCACCGATAAGACCAAGCTGATCTTTGCCGAGACGGTGGCGAACCCCTCCGGAGAGGTTGCCGACATCGAGGGTCTGGCCGAGGTTGCGCATGCGCACGGCATCCCGCTCATCATCGACTCGACCATTGCCACTCCCTATCTCTCGCGCCCCATCGAGTGGGGTGCCGACGTTGTCATTCACTCCGCCACCAAATTCTTGGGCGGCCACGGAACCACGCTCGGCGGTGTTGTCGTCGAGTCCGGGCGCTTCAACTGGCACTCCGACAAGTTCCCCCTGTTCGATGAGGAAGTACCCAGCTATGGCGGACTCACGTGGGCGGGCAACTTTGGCGAGTACGCCTTCTTGACGCGACTTCGCGCTGAGCAACTACGGGACATCGGGCCCGCTCTTGCTCCGCACTCCGCTTTCTTGCTCGCGCAGGGCGTCGAAACCCTGCCGTACCGCATGCAGGCGCATGTCGACAATGCTCGTGCTGTCGCCCAGTGGCTGGATGCGGACCCCCGCATCGAGTTCGTCAACTGGGCCGGGCTCCCCTCGCACATCCACTACGAGCGTGGTCAGAAGTACTTGCCCGCGGGACCCGGCTCGGTCTTCAGCTTTGGTGTGGTCGGCGGGCGGGACGCCGGTCGCACATTCATCGAGTCACTGAACCTTGCCAGCCACCTCGCCAACATTGGTGATGCGAAGACACTGGTGATTCATCCGGCATCGACAACCCACGCACAACTCACCGAAGAGCAGCTCATTGCCGCCGGGGTTCTACCCGGAATCGTGCGCATCTCGGTCGGAATCGAAGACGTGGAAGACATCATCTACGACCTCGACCAGGCCCTCGATGCCGCGGTCAAGGTTGCCGGTAACGCTGGGAAGGGAAAGTAATGGTTACCGAATCTACCGCCGCGCTTATCGACGCACCCGAGCTCGTCACGACCCAACTCTCGAACGGACTGAGCTGTGATCTGCCGGCAAACTCCCCGCTGGCCAAAATGTTGCGTAGCCAGCGCACGTGGATCGGCCCGGATGCCAAGCAGCGCCTCAATATCCTTCGCGAGGCGAAGTCGATTGCCATCGTGGGGATGTCACCCAACCCTGCACGCTCGAGCTACTTTGTGGGCACGTACCTGCTGCAGTCCACGAACTACCGCGTGTACTTCGTGAACCCCAACGCGACAGAGATTCTCGGAGAGAAGGTCTACCCCGACCTCGCGTCACTACCTGAGGTGCCCGACATTGTGGATGTATTCCGCAAGGCAAGCGACATTCCCTCTGTCATGGAGGATGTTCTGGCTGTCGGCGCCCCCGCAATCTGGGTTCAGCTCGGAATTTACAACGAAGAGGCTGCCCGCCATGGCGAAGAAAAGGGTCTCACGGTTGTCATGGATCGCTGCCTCAAGGTGGAGCACGCTCGTTTCCACGGAGGCCTCCATCTGTTCGGCTTCGACACTGGCGTTATTTCGGCCCGCAAGGCTGTTCGCTAAACCTCTCGCCCGAGCGAGACCCGTGCTAGCTTAAGAAAAGTTGCCGCGATTGCTGCATCTTCGGATGACCAATCGAGAGAGCACATGCTCATGGCACGCATCCCCCCAGCCTTCACCGTCCGCGCGGCGGCCGTTCTCGTTTTCACCCTCGTTCTCGGTGGCGTCGGAACCGCTGCTCTTGCCTCGAACCCGTCATGGTCAAGTCCCGTGAATGTCACGACGCCCACCACCGGCGAAATCGACATGGAGCCGCACATCACAATTGGTGCAACGGGCCTCGCGGTCGCAATCTGGAAGCATTTCGATGGCGCATACCTCAGCGTCCTCGCCAGCACGTCTCAAAGCGGCAGAGCCTGGTCTACCCCAACGCTCATTTCGCCGGCATCGGGATACGCCGGTGGCGAGCACATCAGCGTCGATGCCTCCGGCCGCGCCACCGCCATCTGGCACTTCTACGATGGCACCAGCAGCAGTATTCAAGCGAGCACCTCCCCCGATGGTGGGCTGACGTGGTTCTCCCAAGGCAGAATTTCTTCCCCGAGCGACGACGCCTACAACGCGCAGATAGCCGTCGACCCTGCCGGCCACGCCACCGCCGTCTGGGAAAGAAGCAACGACGGCGGGAGCACCTTCAGCGTCGAAGGTAGCACCTCACTAAACGGTGACTCGTGGAGCTCTCCTGTCAGCGTTTCTGGATCAGGAAACTCCGCCTACAACGCGCAACTAACCGTGGATAACACCGGTCTGGCAACCGCTGTCTGGCAACGGAGCAACGACGGTGGGAACTACAGCATCCAGGCCAGCACTTCCCAGAACGGTGACCGCTGGAGCACCCCGGTCAACCTCTCTGAGGATGCCGACAACTCCATTGATGCCCAGGTAACAGTGGATCAAACGGGACTGACAACCGCGATCTGGCAGAGCACGTCCGATGGAGGCACCAGCTATAGCGTGCAATCCAGCTCCGCGAAAAACAGGGGTTCCTGGTCCCCGCTGGCGATAGTCGCCGCCACGGGTGCTTACAGCGCTCACGTACGGATTTCGGTCGACGTGTCTGGCCTCGCCACAGCAGTCTGGACAAGCAATGTCGGCAGCGGTAACAGTATCAAAGTCAGCAACTCTCAAAGTGGTCTCCCTTGGTCTACCCCCACCACGATCTCTGTGAGCGGGCAAGACTCATCTGCCCCCTTCATCGCGACTGACCCCGCCGGGCGCTCCACTGCTGTCTGGTCCGTCGATGCCGGGGGCACATTTCGCTTTCTCACAAGCACGTCTCAAAACGGTGATCCCTGGTCCACCCCGGTCACTGTTGCGACCCCCGAAACCGACGCCCGCGATCCACAAATCGCCATAGATTCCACCGGCCTAGCCACTGTTATCTGGTCGACTCTCAGCGGTCCAATTGGTTGGATTCAGTCCAGCACCGTCTTCAACCCAATCCCCGGTAGCCCCGAGATTGATCCCATCAGTGAACCTGCATCATTGTCCGACACCGGCCTCGAGACCACTGCGATGCTACTCACGGGCGTCGTTTCCCTGCTACTGCTCGTCATCGGAATTGGTGCCATCAACTCCCAGCGAGTTTTTCGTTCGGTTTCACGCAAAGACTGAAAAGTTAAGCCGGAAACGCGCATAATTTCGAGAAAGACTGCATGATTTTTGCGCGTGAATTGCTAGACGTGCGAAAGCGGTGCGCCTAGGCTCGGTTCGTGACCGCCTATGTTTCGGCCTTCGACCTGTTCTCCATCGGCATCGGGCCCTCCTCCTCCCACACCGTCGGCCCCATGCGGGCCGCGCGAAATTTCGCGGAGCGCATTGCTGACGCGGGCATCCTCGACGACGTCGCCAGGGTCTCCTGCACGCTCTACGGGTCGTTGGGCTCTACTGGAATTGGCCACGGCACTCCCGGTGCCATCATTGCCGGACTCGCCGGCAAGACGCCCGAGACGTGTCTACCCGATGAGGTTCGTGGCGCCTGGACGGGGCTGGACGAGAACCCCGTGCTGATGCTGGCCGGCACCCACGCGATTGCCTGCGTTGGGGCGGATATTGAATTTGCCCCCCGCACTCGCCTGCCCGGGCATCCCAACGCGCTGACCCTGACCGCATGGGGATCGACTTCTGCATCGTCTCCCGACGGCGAGGCACTGGCGACCGAGACGTACTTCTCCATCGGCGGTGGTTTTATTCGTCGGGACGGTGACGGGATGACCGTGGCCTCCCAGGTGACCCCGGTTCTCCCCTTTGCGACCTCGGCCGACCTCTTAGCAATCTGCTGCGACAACGACCTTTCCATCGCCGACGTTGCTCTCCGCAACGAACTTGGCACCCACACCGAAGCGGAGGTGTGCGAACGTCTCGATGCCATCTGGGGAGCGATGGCATCCTGCGTCGAAGAGGGGTTGAACTCCCCCGGTATTCTCCCCGGTGGACTCAAGGTTAAGCGACGAGCCACCGAGCTTCGTGAGCACTTAGTAGCAGCAGATTCTGCGATTGAGAACCGGCGCGACACCACCATCGAGTGGCTGCACGCGTTCGCTCTGGCGGTCAATGAGGAGAACGCCGCAGGAGGACGAGTTGTCACCGCGCCAACCAACGGCGCCGCTGGCATCGTTCCCGCGGTGGCTCATTACTACCTGAGGTTCATTCCGGGGGCAAACATTGAGGGCATCCGCCGGTATTTGCTCACCGCCACCGCCATTGGGTCACTTTTCAAAGCAAACGCCTCTATTTCCGGAGCCGAAGCCGGATGCCAAGGCGAAGTTGGCCCGGCCTGCGCTATGGCCGCGGGAGGGCTGTGCGCGGTGCTCGGGGGAACGCCCCAACAGGTGGAGAATGCCGCAGAGATTGCGATGGAGCACCACCTCGGCCTCACGTGTGACCCGGTCGGCGGACTGGTGCAGATTCCGTGTATTGAGCGCAATGCGATCGCTTCCTCGACCGCCGTCAGTGCCGCCCGCCTCGCCCTGCATGGTGACGGCACCCACATAGTGTCGCTGGATGCCGTGATCGAGACCATGCGCCAGACCGGCCTCGATATGTCGACCAAGTACAAAGAAACCAGCGAGGGCGGTCTCGCCGTCAACGTGGTGGAGTGCTGAGAGTTACCTAGCGGAGATCGTTCATGTCGGTCGTCGGCAGAGCGCAGACGAAGTTTGTGCAGAGGTAGGCGGTGGCGTGTCCGTCGATGGGGCCGCGGCCCGCAAAGAGTTCAAAACCTGCGGCAGCAAAGGCCTGAGCCTGGGTCTCGGTTGCCACGGCAGTGATACTCGAGGAGAGCGTGCGCGCGGCAGCGAGCACGGCGCCGCCCTCTGCCGAGCCCGTTGGGCCTGACCGGCCGGTGTCGACATCCGTTCGCGTCTCGGTCTCGTTGTCAATATCGGTATCGGGCACAATGACGACGAGTTGACGGATGGGCCGCGCCACCTCGCTCGCCAGATGCAGGGCCGCACCGAAGCCGAGCGGATGCTTCTCGGCCAGGTCCATCACGCGCGCCAGAGCTCGCTCGGTGGCGACCCGATACTTTTCGTCGGCTGTGAGGAGGTACAGCTTCCAACTCGCGCGAGCGCTCGAGGTCAGCCCCGACGGATACGCCCCCTCCGAGGGATCGACTTCGAGCGAGAGGCCTTGAGATGACAGCACGTCGTCACCACGGGGCGCCACGAAGGTGCCATCCATCAGAATGGTGGCGACGAGTTGGCGGGCCGAGACGGCATAACGAAACTCGCCGGTGACGCAGGCAAGTTCGAGCAACCCGACCGCGAAGGCGCCGTAGTCCTCGAGAGTGGCAGGGGCCGCCGAAATCAGGCCGTCGCGCGAGGCGCGCACGAGGTGACCCTCGACCTCGTGGTTCTCGAGCAGGTAATCGGCGGCAGCACGGGCCGCGGTGATCCACGGGTTTGCTCTCGTTGCGTCGTCGCGACCGGAGAAACCTTTGCCGCGGTCCAGGGCAAACCCGGCTCGGCTCAGGGCCGCAATGGCCAACCCGTTCCAGCCCGTGAGCACCTTGGTGTCGAGCGCGGGAGGAGTCTCGCGGGAGCGCTGCTCGGGAGACAGTGAGTAGTAGCTGCCCTCGGTGCGCTCACCAGCCACGGTGCTCTCGGAATCTTGAGCCGCGGCAAAGGCACCGCCCGGCAACCGCATGGTTGTCACGAGAAAGTCGCCGATGCCGTTCGCGGCCTCGCGTGCCCACGATAGCTCGTGGGCCGGGATCAACGAGGTGTCGCCAACGGTGGCGGCGCTGGGAATCTTGGGGGAAAGAGCGGCGACGGTGTAGTCCGAGAGCAGCAGCGCGTTGTCGTAGAGCATTCGCTCGTAATGAGGTTCGGTCCAGTCGCCGTTCACGCAGTAGCGAAAAAAGCC